>NZ_JBAKHR010000007.1:0-364297 GCF_036902955.1 Micromonospora sp. CPCC 205558 | reverse complement strand
CCGCCCGCCCGCCCGCCGCGATCTTGCAGTTCCTGCTGCCGATATACGTGGAATGCCCCCTACGTCGGGACAGGAAGTGCAAGATCGCGAAGAGGGGGCAGATCGGCGAGCCCGGTGAGGGGATCATTGGCGGATGCTTGACATCCCGCTGCAATTTCGTGCACGGGTCCGCCATGAGCCGGATCGGTCGTACGCAGTGCTGGTCGAAGGACCCGACGGGGAGGTGCAGATCGGCGTCACCGGCAGCCTGAGGGAGGTGCGCGGGGTGGCACGCCAGGGTGCGGCCCGCCTGTTCGGCGTGCCGGTGGATCAGATCGCCGAGGACCGCCTGCACGTCGTGATCCCTCAGCCGCTGTACGGGCGCGACGGGCAGTGGGTGCGGATCGTCTCAGCTGGCGACTGCACCGGCGCGGAATCCCTCGACCTCGGTGTGGCCGGCCAGGCGCACTGGTTCGACCACGAGGGCGCCTGGTTCGTCACGGTGGCCGGCTCCGGCACAGCCATCTACCCCAGCGAGTACCTCGACTTCGCCGCCGTCCTCACCGAGGACGAGGTCGCCGAGTTGCGGAGCTACCTCGCTCGGTCGGTCCAGCCGCCCTCTTGAGTGGCTGGGGCACTGAACGACGACCGGACGGTCGGCCCGGGCCCGCGCGGATTCGCTCCGGGCCCGGGTGCAACCGCCGCTGAGGTCAGTGCCGGGCGGCGCCGTTCTCGCTGACCGGCTGCCCGAAGGCCATGAACGGTACGGGCGTCGGTGTGTCCGTGCCGATGTGCCGAGGGAAGGTCGGCTCGGCGTCGTCGGTGCTCACCTCCGGGGCAGCCGTGCTGTCGGACGCCACCGACTCGTCCGCCGCCGGTGCGCCACCGTGCTCACCGTTCACCTGCTCGGCCAGGCCCAGGTCGGCGGCGCCACCGTCGGCGGGGACGTGGTCGACAGTGGCGTGGTCGACAGTGGCGCGGTCGACGGTGGCGCGGTCGGCGTCCGTGTCGTCCACCGTGGGTCGGTCGGCGGGGTGCCGGTCGACGGCGACGCGGTCGACGCTGAGCCGCTCGACGTTCACCCGCTCGGGGGCGGGCCGGTCGGCGTTGGAGCGGGAGCCCACCATCGGGTATTCCGCGGTCTCCGTACCGCCGGCTGCCGCGGCCATGACCGCAGCGGCGGCGAGGTCGGCAACCCGCTTGGCCTCCCGCTGTACGCGGGCGCGGACGTCCTTGGCGTGCCGCTCGGCGGAGTCCCCCGCCCGGCGGGCCTCGTCCAGCCGAGCGCTTTCGGCGGTGAGGTCCCGGCGGACCTCACTGAGCCGCTGCTGCATCCGGGACAGCTCGTTCTCCAGCGTCTCGCCCTCCTGGCGGATCTCGGCGAGCTGCTGGCGGCCGGTGTCCAGCTCAGCGTTCAGGTCAGCGGCCTCCTGCCGGCGCTCCGCAAGCTCCTTCTGCAGGGCGGCGAGCTGTTGCTGGTGGCTGGCGGCCTGCTCGTCGGCGCGGTTGCGCAGCTCGGTCACGTGCTGCTGCGCCTCGGCCAGCAGCGCGGCGATCTGCTGCTCGGTCGCGCTGCGCTGCTCGGCCAGCTCCTGCTCAGCGGCGGCCTGCTGTTCGGCGATGTCCTGCTCGGCGGCGGTACGCCGTTCGTTGACCTCTCGCTCCACGTTGGCCTGCCACTGGGCCATCTCCTGCTGGTTCTTGGCGCGGGCCGACTGGAGTTCCTGCTGGATCTGGGTACGCGCGGACTTCATCAGCGCGTCGGCGGCGACCCGGGTCTGGTTGAGCTGCTGAGCGCTCTGCTCGGTGATCCGCTTGGCCTCGTGCTGGGCGCGCTCGTGCGCGGTCTCACCGTCGGCCCGCAACTGCTCGGCGTGCTCGCGGATCGCGGTCAACTCGGCCTCGGCCAGGGTGCGCCGCTCCTCGTGGGCCTGCTCCTGCTCGGTCCGCCGGGCGGCCAGCTCCTCGGCCAGGTCCTGACGTGCCTGCGCGGCCCGTTCACGGGTGTCGGCGAGGATTCGCTCAGCTTCGCTGCGTAGCTCGTTCGCCCGGTCGGTGGCCGACTCGGTGATGATCCCGGCCTGCTTCTCGGCGAGTGCCATGATCTCGCCCACCATCGGGCCCAGGTCGTGGAACGAGGCGCGGTCCACCTGCACGGGCTGCTCCTGAAGCTCGGCCAGTTCGGCACGCAGCCGCTGCACCTCGGCGGTCAACTCTCGGACGCGGACGGCGGAGCGCCCGTGCTCTCCGCTCAGCATTGCGATCTGACCGTCGAGCTGCTCCAGGTGCCGGTCCACCTGGCGTTTGTCGTATCCGCGCAGGGCGAGCTCGAAGCTCGGCCGGGAGGCCGCATCGTCGCGTGCTGCGTGCGGCTCAGCGCCGATGGACATGCACCATCCTCCGTACGATCGGGGCGTCAGGGTCGGCGGTCGCCTGCCCCACGGGCCGTCAGTGTGGCGCAACGCTACCGCCGAGCGCACCTCGTGCGAAGTCCTGCCCCACCACCTCTCACGTTGGCGTCCCGCATCCCCCCGTTCCCGCGCCGATCAAGGACTCGTGGTGCCGGAAAGGTGGTGCTCCACCACCTTTGTCACCCAGCACAACTCCATGATCGACGCAGGTCGACGGGGGAGACGCAGGCACGGGTCAGCGTCGGCGGGCGACGAGGACCGCGTCGTGGAAAGTGACCTCCTCGCCGTTCGGGTCGGTGGCGGGGCGGGAGCGTTCCTCCGCCGTCAGCACCTCCCAGCGGCCTGGGTCCAGATCGGCGGCCACGTCCTGGGCGGTGTACATCGCGTCCGGCATGTGCATCCGATGCGCCGCCCCCCACAGATCCGACGGGTGGTGCCCGACGATCAGCAGGACGCCGCCCGGTGCCACCGCCGCGGCCAGCCGGCCGAACAACTCCCGCCGCTGCTCCGGGGGAAGGTGCATGAACTGCGCGGACACCAGGTCGTACGCCTCCTCGATGGGCGGCTTGTCCCGTAGGTCGGCGTGGGTGAACTCGATCCGGTCGCCCACGCCGACGGTCTCGGCGTGGGCGGCGGCCCGGCTCAACGCGGTGGTGGAGATGTCCACCGCCGTCACCTGCCACCCGCGCTCGGCCAACCACACCGCGTCGGCGCCCTCGCCGCTGCCCACGTCCAGGGCGCGCCCCGGGGCCAGGTCGGTGACCTCGGCGACCAGCTGCGGGTTCGGCCGGCCACTCCAGACCGACGGGCGCGACTGGTAGCGCTCCTCCCACGCCGGCTCCTCGAACGTCGTTGCCACCAACTGCCGGTACGCGGCCACGGCGTCGCGGGTGTCCTCGGCGATGAGGTCAGCGTTGATGGCCGCTGCGGCGTTCAGCCCGGCCCCGGCGGACGTGATCACCTGACCACGCAGATCGGCCACATTGCCCGCCACCCAGACACCCGGGACGGTCGTCGCGCCGGTGGCGTCGGTCGGGATCTGGGCACCGATGACGTGCTCACCCATCGTCACCTCCTCCGGGGCCAGGCCCAGCCCCACCAGCACATCGGCGCGGGGAGTCAGCCGCGTCGCCACCACGATCGCGTCGAGCGCCACCACCCGGCCGTCGGTGAGCCGTACCCCGGTCAGCGCGTCGTCGGTCACCTCCACCGCGGCGACCGGGCCGGGCACCACCGCGATGCTGCGGGCGGCGAGCCGCTCGGCGGTCTCCGCGTCCGGTGCCGGGGTGTCGTGCAGCAGGAGCAGCACGCTGGGGCTCCACTGTCGCCACATCTCGGCCTGGTGTACGGCCAGCGGTCCGGTCGCCAGGATGCCGATCCGACGGTCCCGCACCTCCCATCCGTGACAGTACGGGCAGTGCAGCACGTCGCGACCCCACCGCTGCGCCAGGCCGGGCACGTCGGGCAGTTCGTCGGTCAGCCCGGTGGTCACCAGCAGCCGGCGGGCCCGCACCGACTCGCCGCCGTCGAGGCTCAGCCGGAACCCGTGGTCGTCCCGGGTCGCGGTCCGCACCAGTCCGGCGCGGAACTGCCCGCCGTACCCGGCCACCTCGGCCCGGCCGACCGCGAGCAGTTCGCCCGGCGGCGTCCCCTCCCGGCCCAGGTAGTTGTGGATCCGGTCGGCCAGCGCGTTACGCGGCTCACCGGAGTCGATCACCAGCACCGACCGTCGGGCCCGGCTCAGTGCCAGGGCTCCGCTGAGCCCGGCGGCGCCGCCGCCCACCACCACCACGTCGTATGTCTCGTCCACCGGTATCTCCCTCGTGTTTGTCGGCTGCGCCCACCATCCGTCGCCACCGGCAGGGTGGCAACTATCCTTGCCGTTATGGCAAACGAGGACAGCGCCGCGCTGGCGGCCGTCGGCCCCCGGCTGCGTGCCCTACGTCACCAACGCGGGACCACGCTGACCCAGCTCGCCGAGCTCACCGGCATCTCGGTGAGCACCCTGTCCCGGCTGGAGTCCGGAACTCGCCGACCCACCCTGGAGCTGCTGCTCCCGCTGGCGCGGGCCTACCAGGTGGCGCTCGACGAACTGGTCGACGCCCCGGCCACCGGCGACCCCCGGGTACGCCCCAAACCGATAGTCATCCACGGAGTGACGTACCTGCCGCTGACCCGCCGGCCGGGCGGCGTGCAGGCGTTCAAACAGATCTTCCCGCCGGACCCGTCCGCCGGAGGCCGGGTCCCGCAGGCCCACGAGGGGTACGAGTGGCTCTACGTGCTCTCCGGCCGCCTGCGCCTGCTGCTCGGCGACCGTGACCTGACGCTCACCCCCGGAGAGGTGGCCGAGTTCGACACGCGCGTCCCGCACCTCTTCTTCAACCCCGGCCCCGGCACCGCCGAAGCCCTCAGCCTCTTCGGGCCGCAGGGGGAGCGGATACACGTGCGTGCCCGCCCGGCCACGTCGGACACCCGGCAGTGATCAACGTGAGGTCGTGACCCGGCACGCACGGGCCGGCGGTGCGAAGATGACGCGATGACCGATGCGGCATCCCGGCGCTGGAGCGACCGGATCGAGCACCGTGACATCGTCGTCAACGAGGTCCCGGGCTTCCGCCCGCTGACGTTGGACCTCGTGGTGCCGGCGGACGCGCCCCATCCGGTCCCGGCTCTGGTGTGGATCCATGGCGGCGCGTGGCAGTTCGGCTCGCCCAAACAGCCGCCGGAGTGGCTCATGGAGGCGGATCCGTTCACCGCCGCCATCCGGGCCGGCTTCGCGGTCGCCTCCGCGCAGTACCGGCTCAGCGGCGAGGCGCACTTCCCCGCCCAACTCGACGACGTCAGGGCGGCGGTGCGCTGGCTGCGCCGACACGGCGACACGGTGGGCGTGGACCGCGAGCGCATCGGGGTGTGGGGCGAGTCGGCCGGTGGGCATCTCGCCTCGATGATCGCGCTGACCGGGGACGACCAGGACGACACCCGCGTCCGGGCGGCGGTCTGCTGGTACGCGCCGTCGAACCTGTTGACCATCCAGTCACAGGCACATCCGGCCGGGACGATCGACCACGACGCGGCCGACTCGCCCGAGTCCCTGCTGATCGGCGCCCCGCTGGCCGGGAACCCTTCACTGGGTCGGGCGGCCAGTCCGATCACCTACGTCACCGACCAGGCCCCACCCGTGCTGCTGGTCCACGGCGACCAGGACCTGGTCGTGCCGGTAGGGCAGAGCGAAGAGCTTGCCGCAGCATTGACCGCGGTGGGTGCCGAGGTCGAGTTGTCGGTGGTGCGGGGAGCCGACCACTGCTTCGGCGGAGTGCCACTGGAGCCGCTGATCCGCGACACTCTGGCGTTCTTCACCCGAATCCTCACCCCCGACACCGGGGTGCTGCCGCCTCACTAGGGTCACCCGGTGACCGCCTTTGACGTGGTTATGTCGGGCGTGCTTCGAACCGTGCGTGCCGTATCTCCGTGTTTATGATCGACAACCCCGATCGGGGGACCCCGACATGGCCGATCGGTTCGGCCCGGAGCAGACGTGAGGTGCGCGACGGTGATCCGCGAGGCGTACGCCTGCTGGGTGCGTGAACCCGGCGCGGCCGAGATCCGGCCGGTGTCGCTGACCGCCCCCGGCCCCGACGAGGTGCTGGTCCGGGCCAGGTACTCCGGCGTCAGCCGGGGCACCGAGACGCTGGTCTTCGCCGGCCAGGTGCCCGCCGACCAGCACGCCGCGATGCGCGCGCCCTTCCAGGAGGGTGACTTCCCCGGCCCGGTGAAGTACGGCTACCTCAGCGTCGGAGTGGTCGAGCAGGGCCCACCGGAGCTGCTCGGACGGACGGTGTTCTGCCTGCACCCGCACCAGAGCGCGTACGTCGTGCCCGCCACCGCCGTGGTGCCCGTGCCGGACGACGTACCGCCCGCCCGCGCCGTGCTCGCCGGCACGGTGGAGACCGCCGTCAACGCGCTGTGGGACGCCGCGCCGCTGGTCGGTGACCGGGTCACCGTGATCGGCGCGGGCATGGTGGGCTGCTGCGTCGCGGCGCTGCTCGCCCGGTTCCCCGGCGTGCAGGTCGAGTTGGTCGACACCGACGCGCGCCGGGCCGGCGTGGCCGGGGCGCTCGGTGTCGACTTCGCCAACCCGATCGACGCCCGCGGTGACCGCGACCTGGTCGTGCACGCGAGCGCCACCGCCGCCGGCCTGCAACAGTCGCTGGACCTGCTCGCCCCGGAGGGCACGGTCATCGAGCTGAGCTGGTACGGCGACCGCCCGGTGCAGGTGTCGCTGGGCGGCGCGTTCCACTCCGGTCGACTCACCGTACGCAGCAGTCAGGTCGGCATGGTGGCACCCGCCCGACGGGGACGGCGCAGTTACGCCGACCGCCTGGCGCTCGCCCTGGATCTGCTCGACGACCCGGCCTTCGACGCGTTGATCACCGGCGCGTCCCGGTTCGCGGAGCTGCCCGACGTGCTCGCCCGACTCAGCTCGGGTGACCTGCCCGCCCTCTGCCACCTCATCACCTACGACGACGGGGAGTGACCGTGTTCAGCGTGACCGTTCGGGATCACATGATGATTGCCCACAGTTTCCACGGTGAGGTGTTCGGGCCCGCCCAACGCCTGCACGGTGCGACGTTCGTGGTGGACGCGACGTTCCGCCGGCCCGACCTGGACTCCGACGGGATCGTGGTGGACATCGGCCTGGCCACCGAGCAGCTGCGGGCCGTGCTGGGCGAGCTGACCTACCGCAACCTCGACGACGAGCCGGCCTTCGCCGGGGTGAACACCACCACGGAGGTGCTGGCCCGTACGGTCGCGGATCGACTGGTCGAGCGGGTGCACGCCGGTGAGCTGGGCGCGGGGGCGCGCGACCTGACCGGCATCACTGTCACCCTGCACGAGTCGCACATCGCCTGGGCGAGCTACGAGCGGTCGCTGTGACCGATGCGGGCCGGACGGTGCACGTCGTCCTGCCCGGTGACATCGACGACCCGGCCACGCCCAGCGGCGGCAACACCTACGACCGGCGGATCTGCGCGGGGCTCGGCGAGGCCGGCTGGGTGGTGCACGAGCATGCGGTGCCCGGGGCGTGGCCGCACCCCGGCCGGGCCGAACGGGCGGAGTTGGCCACGCTGCTGGCAGCCGTCCCCGATGACGCTGTGGTCCTGCTCGACGGTCTGATCGCCTCGGCGGTGCCGGATCTGCTCGCCCCGCACGCCCACCGGCTGCGCCTGGTCGTCCTCGTGCACATGCCGCTCAACGACGAGGCCGAGGGGCGGGCGCTGGCCACCGCGCGGGCGGTCGTCACCACCAGCGTTTGGACCCGCCGCCGTCTGCTGGCCCGCCATCCGCTGCCCGCCGACCGGGTCCGGGTCGCGCCGCCGGGGGTGACGCCCGCGCCGCCGGCGCCCTCGGGCTCGGCCACCGGCGGCCGGCTGCTCTGCGTGGCCGCGGTCAGCCACCACAAGGGCCACGACGTGCTGGTCGACGCCCTGTCCGTGGTGGCCGAGGGGCCCTGGACGCTGGTCTGTGCCGGCACGCTGACCCGGGAGCCCGAGCTGGTGCACCGGCTGCGTGACCAGCTCGCCAGCGCGGGTCTCGCCGACCGGGTCCGACTGGCCGGCCCGCTGACCGGTGCGGCGCTCGACGCCGCGTACGCCAGCGCCGACCTGCTCGTGCTGCCGTCGCGAAGCGAGACGTACGGCATGGTCGTCACCGAGGCACTGGCCCGTGGCCTACCGGTGCTGGGCACCCGGGTGGGCGGAGTGCCGGAGGCGCTGGGCCGTACCCCCGACGGCGACCTGCCGGGGCTGCTGGTTCCGCCGGACGACCCGGCCGCGCTGGCCGGCGCGTTGAGCTGGTGGTTGGGCGACGACGAGCTGCGCGCCCGGCTGCGTCGTGCCGCTCTCGCTCGGCGCGACACCCTGACCGACTGGCCGGTGACCACCACGCTGCTGGCCGGCGTACTGAAGGAGGTGGCGGGATGACCGTCGAGGAGACCCTGCCGTTCGCCGACTGGCTGCGGTTGCGTGAGCCGGCCGACGCGGCGGCGCGCGCCGAGGAGCTGCTGGATGCCGTGCGGGCCCGGTTGGCCGGGGACGCCACGACGGTGATCCACGATTTGGGCAGCGGCACCGGTTCGATGAGCCGGTGGCTGGCCGCCCGGCTGCCCGGACCACAGCACTGGGTGCTGCACGACCGGGACGCCGACCTGCTGGCCCGCGCCGCCAAGGGCATGAGCGGGGTGACCGCCGCCGACGGCGCCCCGGTCACCGTGCACACCCGCTGCGGTGACCTCACCCGGCTGACCGCCGCCGACCTCGCCGACGCATCGCTGATCACCGCGTCCGCGCTGCTGGACATGCTCACCGCGGAGGAGGTCGAACGGGTGGTGGAGGCCTGCGTCGGCCGGCCCACCCTGTTCGCCATCTCGGTGACCGGACGGGTGCGGTTCACCCCGGCCGACCCGCTGGACGAGATGGTCGAAGCCGCGTTCAACGACCACCAGCGGCGTACCGTCGACGGCCGGCAGCTGCTCGGCCCGGATGCTGCCGCGGCCACGGCCGTCGCGTTCGCCCGGCGCGGCGTCGACGTGCGGGAACGACCCAGCCCGTGGCGTCTCGGCCCCGGGCAGGCCGACCTGGCCGCCGAGTGGTTCCGGGGTTGGCTCGGGGCTGCCTGCGAGCAGCGGCCCGACCTGGCCGGCCCCGCCCAGGCGTACGCCCGGCGTCGACTGGCGGACGCGGCGGCCGGTCGACTCACCGTGCTGGTCGAACACACCGACCTCCTCGCCGGCGGATGAACCGTTCACGCCCTGGGTACGTGGACTAGGGCAAGTGGACGATCTTCAAGGGGAGGGCCGGCGCCGATGTTCTGGGCCTGGGCACGAGTGGTCGGCGGGGTGGGTCTGCTCGCCGTCCTGCTGTGGCAGGTGGGCAGTGGCCCGTTCCTCGCCGGAGTACGACTGATCGACGCGCCGGCGTTGGCAGCGGCGCTGGTCATCGGGGTGCTCACCACGGTCTGCGCGGCGTGGCGGTGGAGCCTGGTCGCCGGCGGCCTCGGCGTCCGCCTGCCACTGGCGACCGCGGTGGCGCACTGCTACCGGGCCATCTTCCTCAACGCGACCCTGCCCGGCGGGGTGCTCGGCGACGTGCACCGGGCGGTCCGCCACGGCCGCGACGCCGGTGACGTCAGCCGGGGCATTCGCGCGGTGGTCTGGGAGCGTACCGCCGGGCAGGTGGTCCTGGTCGGAGTCGCGTTGGTGGTGCTCGCGGCCTTCCCGTCGCCGGTGCGGCAGTATCTGCCGGTCGCCGCCGCGTTGCTGGTCGCCGGTGGCCTGGTCGCCGTGCTGGTGGCCCGGGTCCTTCCGAACGGCGGCGGGTCCCGCTGGGCGACGGCGCTGCGTACCGCCGTGGCGGACGTGCGGTCGGGGCTGTTGGCACGGCGCACCTGGTTCGGTGTGCTGGTCGCCTCGGCCGTGATGGTCGCCGGCCACCTGGCCACCTTCCTGGTGGCGGCGCGTACCGCCGGATCGGACGCCCCGCTGTCCCGATTACTGCCGTTGACGTTGCTCGCTCTGCTCGCCATGGGCCTACCGTTGAACGTGGCCGGCTTCGGGCCACGTGAGGGGGTGGCGGCGTGGGTGTTCGGCGCGGCCGGCCTCAGCGCGGCCGAGGGTGTCGCCACCGCCACCGTCTACGGTGCACTGGTGTTGGTGGCCAGCCTGCCCGGCGCCGCCGTGCTGATGGCCCGGCGGCGCCGCATTCCGGTCGCCGCCCGGGAAGCCGTCTCCGGCGGCGGCTGTTGAAGTCGGTTGTGAGACGGTACGCGTCGCCGGACGACGGTGGCCCCGGACGAAGGAGTCCCATGCCCGAAGCATTGCCGGTTGCCACGATCCGCACGCAGGTCACGGTGCCGCTGGCGTTTCCGGACGGCTACACGACGACCGCCCGGGTGTTCACGTTCAAGGGCCTGGTGGACGGTCGGGAGCACCTGGCCCTCGGCCTTGGCGACTGGGCCGGCGCCCTGGACCGGCTCGCCGCCGGGGGAGAGGCCCCGCTGGTCCGTCCGCACAGCGAGTGCCTGACCGGCGACGTGTTCGGCAGCCAACGCTGCGACTGCGGCCCGCAACTGCGCGAGGCGGTGCAGCGGATCGCCGAGACCGGAGGTTTTCTGCTGTACCTCCGGCAGGAGGGCCGGGGCATCGGCCTGTACGCCAAGCTGGACGCGTACGCGTTGCAGGACGCCGGGTTGGACACCTACCAGGCCAACGTCGCGCTGGGCCGGGGCGAGGACGAGCGGGACTACACCGCCGCCGCGCAGATGCTGGCCACGTTGGGCGTGCCCCGGGTCCGACTGCTGAGCAGCAACCCGGACAAGGGCGACCAGTTGACCCGGCTGGGCGTGGACGTGGTCGAACGGGTGCTCACCAGCGTCTTTCTCTCGCCGGCCAACGCCGACTACCTGGCGGCGAAGGCGGCCAAGGCAGCGGAGATCGAGGCGACGGATGCGCTCGCGGGTCGTACCGGTGAGCGGCCCCGATGAGTCGGCGGCCGGAGCCGACCCGCCCGTACGTGCTGCTGAGTTGCGCCACCTCCATCGACGGGTACATCGACGACGCCTCCGAGCAGCGGTTACTGCTCTCCAACGACGATGATCTGGACCGCGTCGACGCGGTCCGGGCCAGCTGCGATGCCGTCCTGGTCGGCGCCGGCACCGTCCGACGTGACGACCCTCGGCTGCTGGTGCGCTCCCAGAGCCGCCGGGCCGAGCGGGTGGCGGCCGGTCGGCCCGCCTCGCCTACCAAGGTCACCCTGACCGCCCAGGGTGACCTCGACCCGACGGCCCGCTTCTTCACCGCCGGTGATCCGGTCCGGCTCGTCTACTGCGCCACGGGCGCGCTGGAGAAGACCCAGGAACGCCTCGGCCGACTGGCCACCGTGATCGACGCGGGTGAGCCCGTCGACCCGGGGTGGCTGCTGACCGACCTGGCCGCGCGGGGCGTGCAGCGGTTGATGGTGGAGGGCGGCGGGACGGTGCACGCCCAGTTCCTCGCGGCCGGTCTCGCCGACGAACTGCACCTGGTGGTCGCCCCGTTCTTCGTCGGCGACGGACGGGCGCCCCGGTTCGTCGGCGAGGGCCGCTTCCCCTGGCACCCGGGTCGCCGTGCCCGCCTGGCCGAGGCCCGCCAGATCGGCGACGTGGTCCTCTTGCGCTATGCCCTCTCCGACCGTTTCGGCGAGGCCTGACGCCACCTCAGAGGTATTGAGCCTGGGGCCGGCTAATCCGTTGAGCGTGATGCCTGTGAGTCATCATGATGACCCACAGGCATCACGCTTATCCCGGCCATGCCTGGCCGGCCGAAAGACGCCTGCGATTGAGGCATCCCCACCGACGCACGTCGACCTTTGTTGGCGCCATTAGAAAGAATCGAGCCCGCAGACGTCATTGCGTATCGGCCACATCGACAGGCGGTGGATGGTGATCGTGGTCGGAACATGTGGGCCCATCCTGAGCTGCTACTTCGCTGAGTAGCTCGGGCGTTCAAACCTCGCTCGACTGCCGTTTATTCAATTGTGACAATTTCGCGATTCTGTCGGCTTCCCGAAGCGTGACCCTCCACTTAGGATGATCAAGTAACTGCGCGCGGACATTGGAACGCGCAGATTCTTCGTACATCCATTCTGGAGGCTTCACGTGGCCTGGTTCGTCAACCAGTCGCTGTTCATTATCCTGGCAGCTTTTCTGCTGGGATTGCTCGTCGGGTGGCTCGTCTGGGGAAACCGGAAGACCGCACCACCCTCGTCGGGTACGACGTCCGCGCCGCAGCCTGCCAGGAAGGCGGCCCCGAGCGCTGCGATGACGCCAACCCCGCACGCCGAACCGTGCAGGTCTGACCGTGAGATCGTGCTCGCCGAGCCCGTCGTACCCCCACGAACCGATCCCGTCGAGCCTCCCCGCGAAGAGTTGGAGCGCATCGAAGGCATCGGCCCGAAGATGGCGAACGCGCTGCGCGCCGCCGGCATCCGCACCTTCCGTCAGCTCGCCGAGGCCGATGACACCACCCGCCGCGCGGCCATCGAGAAGGCCGGCCTGTCCTTCGCCCCCAGCCTGGTGACCTGGGGCCGTCAGGCGCAGTTGCTCGCCGACGGCGACGAAGAGGGCTTCCTGAAGCTCACCGAGCTGCTAGTGGCCGGCCGCGACACCGGGCGGGCATGATGCTGCAGAACTGGAAGCCGAACAAGTCGAACAACAAGCGCCGCTTCCGGCCCCTGGTCGGCCTGATCGTGGCCGTGCTCGGTCTGGGTGCGCTGATGGCCGCGCAGCAACTACCGAATCGGCACCGGATGGAGGCCGACCTGACCCAGCGTTCGACGCAGGCGTTGCACTCGGCCGGCCTCTCCGACGTGCGGGTCACCTTCACTGGACGCGATGGACGGCTCACGGCGGGCTCGCCCGCCGAAGCGGAACAGGCCCTCGACATCGTCCGGCCGCTGGAAGGCGTACGGGCCGCCGAAGCGCAGGTGCCTCCCGCACCAGCGAAGACGGTGCTCGTACCACCGTCGGCGCTTGTGGTGATGGGCCGCGGCACGGCATCGGTCAGCGGCACCGTGCCCAGCGAGAGCGCGCGAACCGCGCTGGTCGGCGCGGCCGCCACCCTCGGTGCCGAGAGCGTCGAGGACCACCTCACGGTCGACGCTGGCGTGACCGACGCCGCGCTACCCGGCTTGGCGGACGTGCTGCGCGCGATCGGCCACCGTGCCACCGGTGCGACGGTGCGACGGTGCGGCTCGACGGCGGCACGTTGACCGTGAGCGGCACGGTCTCCTCCGAGGCGCACAAGAACACGGTGTTGACAGCGGCTCGGGCAACCGGCGCCCCGGTCGTCGACCAGCTCGCGATTCCGGACGTTGCACAGCAACTGCGCGACCTGCCGCAGCTCACGTTCGCCTCCGGCGGTGACTCACTCACTACCACCTCCGAGGCGAGTCTGGTCATGGTGAGCCGGCTCCTCAAGGCCAATCCGAGCACCCGCCTGCGGATCGAGGGCCACACCGATGCCACCGGATCGGCCGAGTCGAACCTCGTTCTCAGCCGCGCACGGGCCGAGGCGGTGCAGGACTTCCTGGCCGCGCAGGGCGTCGCCGTCGACCGGCTCAGCGCCACCGGGTTCGGGGAGACGCGTCTCAAGGTCCCCGACACCTCCGCGGCCAACCGCGCCGAGAATCGACGGGTGGAACTGCTCACCGGTGACGGTCGCTCATGACGATGTCGGGCCGCACGCCTGTTACGGCGGGGCCTGCGTACGATGCGGGGTCGAGTTCCCCTCGTCGCGGCGGAGGTATCGGGAAATGGCAGGCCAGCACGAGGGTTTCGCTCTCGGCATCGACCTCGGTACATCCAACACGGTCGCGGTGCTGCGCTGGCCGGACGGGCGGACCCGTCCGCTGCTGATGGACGGTCAACCGCTCAGTCCGTCCGCCGTCTACGCCGACCCGGACGGCACCCTGCACACCGGCTGGGACGCCCGCCGGTTGGCGCAGGCCGACCCGGTCCGGTTCGAGGCGAACCCGAAGCGTCGGGTGGACGAGCCGACCGTGCGGCTCGGCGAGCACGCGTACCCGCCGGCCGAGCTGCTCGCCGCGGTGCTGGCGGCGGTCGGGCGGGCCGCGGTGGGCGCGGTGGGTTTCCTGCCCCCGGCCGTGGTCACCTGCCCGGCCGCCTGGGACGCGACGCGGCGGCAGGTCCTCGCCGACGCTCTGCTGCGGGCGGGCTGGCCGCAGGCGGCCGAGCACACCCTCGCCGGGCCGACGCCTCCGGGCACCCGGTTGCTGCGCGAGCCGGTGGCCGCCGCCCGCTACTACACGCAGGTGCTGCACCGTCCGGTGCCGGTCGGCGGGGCGATCGCGGTGTTCGACTTCGGCGGCGGGACGCTCGACGTCGCGGTGCTGCGCAACGAGGGTGCGGACCCCTGGGGTGACTCCGGCTTCAGCGTGGTCGCCGACGGTGGCCTGCCTGACCTCGGCGGCCTGGACCTCGACGCCGCGCTGGTGCGGCGGGTCGGTGAGCTGGTCGGGGAGCAGCACGCCGCACAGTGGGCCCGGCTCACCCGACCGGCGGATCCGGCGCAGCGCCGCGACCAGATCCGGCTCTGGGACGAGGTGCGAGGCGCGAAGGAGACCCTGTCCCGAGCTGCGGTCGCACCGGTCGCGGTGCCGGGAGTGGCCGAGACGATCCAGCTGACCCGGGCGGACGTCGAGCGGGTGGCCACGCCGCTGCTGCGGCGGGCGGTGCAACGGGCCCGGGAGGTGATCGCGGCCGCCGGTCTCAGCCCCGATCAGCTCGCCGGGCTGTTCCTCGTGGGCGGGTCGTCACGGATCCCGCTGGTGGCCCGCATGCTGCACGCCGAGTTGGGGATCGCGCCGACGGTGCTGGACCAGCCGGAGTTGCCGGTGGCCGAGGGCGCCCTGACCGACCTGCCGCTGCGCAAGCCGATGCCCACCCCGGCGTACGCGGGGGCGGCAGCCGCACCACCTGCGCCGGCTCCGGTGAGCCCGCCCGCCCCGGCCGGAGCCCCCACGCCGGTCATACCGTCGCAGCCCTGGCCGGGATCCACTCCGCCGATAGGCCCGCCCCCCGGGCCTGGCCTGTCCGGTGCGACCCCGAGCCCGCCGGGCGGCGGGACCCGCTGGCGGCGGGCGCGCTGGGTGGTGCTCGGCGCGGTGCTGGCCCTGGCCGGGGTGGCCACCGCGGCGACGCTGTACGTGATCCGGGACCGCTACCCGGACCTGAAGTTCGACTCGCTGCGCGAGCTGAATCGGGTGTCGGCCGGCGCCGAACGTCCGGTCGGCATGTGGACGGCGGTGCTCGACGATCGGGCCTACCTCGCGTTTCCGCTGCCGGACGACCGGCTGGAGGTGGTGGCCGTCGACGCCAGCACCGGCGACCCGCTGTGGCGCAGGCCGACAGACGTGCGCGCTGACGACTGGGAGGGGATCATCGCCGTCCCCGGGGCGGTCGCGGTCCTCGCCGACGCACCGGGCAGCAGCGCGGCCCGGCCGCTTGCCGTTCTCGACGGTCGTACCGGTGAGCAGCGCTGGCAGCGCGTTCTCCGTGGGGACGACGACGTCTACTTCGCCGACGACACGGCGGTGCTGGTGGACCGGGCCGCGAACGAACTGGTCGGCCTGCGCCTGACCGACGGCAAGGTGAAGTGGACCCAGCCCAACCCCCGCGACCAGTACGCCGGTGGGCGTACCGTCGTCCGGCCGGTCGGCACCGACGCGGCGGCGGGCGGGCCGGCCTTCCTCGACGGCACCCCCCGCGACCCGTGGACGGGCAAGGGGCGGCGACTCATCCAGGTGGGTGCGGACCGGTCGGTGCGGCTGCTCGACATGGCATCCGGCGCGGTGCTGCGCCAGTGGGGCAGCGTCGCCGACCTCGACGACCTGGTGGTCGCGCATGAGGACCGCCTGTACGTGGCCGCCAACGAGGGTGGCTTCCAGTTGCTCGCGTACGACCTGGGTTCCGACGCCGAGCCGGTGGTGCTGCACCGGTCCGGCAACGACGAGTACCGCCCGAAGGAACTCATTGCCTGTGGTGCGCGGCGGGCCTGCCTGTTGCAGGTGCCGAACAATGACGCCGCGCGCACCGAGGTGGTGGCGGCCACCGAGGGTAAGGGCGCGGTCATCTGGTCGGCGCCGGGAGTGGCCGGTCTGGTGCCGTTGGGTGAGCAGGTGCTCGCCCAACGGGAGTCCCCGGAGCCGACCGTCACCGTCTTCGACGCCGCCGGCATGCCGGTGCTGCGGGATCGGGGCGGGGTGGCGGTCCGCCTGGACGAGGGCAACCTGCTGGTCTTCGCCAAGGCCCCCAGCGTGGCCGCGGACAACCGGGTGCTGGCCGGGGTGTGGGCCGAGTCCGGGGAGGTCGACGAGTTGGGCGAGCTGCAGAACGTGCGCAGCTCGTCCTGCTCGTGGAACACCCACGTGATCGCCTGTGGCGCGGAGAAGGACTTCGTGCTGTACCGCTTCACCGACGACTGACGTCAGGGGCCGCGCAGCCGGCTCGTACGATGCTCCGGTGAATCTTCGAGGTACGGTCCGCGCCGATCGCCCGTTGGTGGTTCTCGCCGTCGGGGAGGAGGCCCGCTACCTGCCGCCCGACCTGCCGGTCCTGCTCACCGGCATGGGCAAGGTGAACGCCGCCAGCGCGGTGGCGGCGGTGCTGGCGGCCGGGCCGCGCCCCGCCCTCCTGCTCAACCTGGGTACGGCCGGGGCGTTGCGCCCCGGGCTGGCCGGCATCCACGAGGTCGCCACCGTGCTCCAGCACGACCTGGACACCGACCTGTTGCGCACGCTCACCGGCGAGACGTACGGGGCGCCGCTGTCGCTGGCCGCCGAGGGCGCGGTGCTGGCCACCGGTGACACCTTCGTGGCCGACGACGCGGAGCGGGACCGGTTGGCGCAGCGCGCCGACCTGGTCGACATGGAGGGGTACGCGGTGGCCTGGGCCGCCGCGCAGGCCGGTGTGCCGTGCCGGCTGGTCAAGCAGGTCAGCGACGAGGCGGGCGACGGCGCGGCCCGGACCTGGCAGGAGTCGGTGGACGCGTGTGCCCGGGACCTCGCCGAGTGGGCCGGCCGACACCTGGCCTGATCGATGCCGGTCATCCGACGGCCGGTCGTGGTCCGAGCCCTCGCGTGGTTTCCCGGCCGCCGCCGGGGATCAGGACGTGACCGGCCAGCCCGAGGGCCACGACCGCGCTGACCAGCACCGGTGGCCAGCCGCCGGCCCACGGCAGCAGCAGCAGGGGCAGCAGTGGGCACGCCGCTTGCCGCCACGGCATGCGGGCAGAGAGCAGATAGGTGAACAGGACGCGGCCGAGCACGAACAGCATCGGTCCGCCGATGATCAGCGTCAACCACCGCACCGGGGTCGACCCGGTCGGTCGGTCGACGACCAGGTCGAACGAGGCCGCCGTGACGGCCACGCCGATCAGCAGCACCAGATGGGTGTACGGAGCAATCCGGGTGGACCGGCCGGGCACTGCCGCGGCCGCGGTCTCGAGTAACTCGCCGGCCCGGAAGATGTAGACCTGCCAGAGCAGCAGCATGATGACGAACCCGCAGATCAGGGCCGTTATTCGGAGGCCGTCGAACTCGCTGCGGCTCAGCTCCAGGGTGGGCACCAGGATGATGTCGCCGAGGGCCAGGATGACGAACTGCTGGTACCGCTCGCCCAGGTGCGCTGTGGTGCGGTCGTACTGGTCGAGCGGCACCCGACCGAGCCCGGGCGTGGGATAGCGCGCCGCCGCGGAGATCAGGTCGATCGCGATCGCGATGCTCCAGAACCACCACCGCCCGCTGTCGGTCAGCGCGCCGACGATCCAGAGGACGCCGGACACCAGGAACCAGAACAGGAATCGGGCGGCCCGCGCCAGGGTCGAGCGGTGCTGCTGCCGGTACAACGTGCCGAGCAGGACGATGCCACGCACCACATGGGTGCCGACGTAGGCGAGCGCGAAGGTCGCGGCCTGCGCTCCAGTGATCATCGGTAGTGATGCCGCCATCACGACCGAGCCGACCATGGCGACCATCAGGATGACCTGGATGGGGCGCTGTTGCGGATCGTAGAACTCGGTCGTGGTGGAGGTGACCGACCAGGTCCACCAGATCGCGGTCAGCATCAGCATCACCGCAGCGCCTTGGGCCCAGGATTCCTGGTCGGCGAGGAGCTTCGAGGTCTGCGCGAGGGCGGCTACGAAGACCACGTCGAAGAGCAGCTCCAGCAGCGTGGCCCGGCTCGACCCGTCCAGCCGGCGTACCAGCCCTGCGGTGCCTCCGGTGGTCATGCCCGGCCTCCCGCCGTGTCTCCGAGGATTATCGGCGGTGCCGGCGCGACCCGTCCCCGGATCGGCGATTCATTCGTTACTCGGGTTGCTCTGCCTCCACCCCCGGCCTGGTCTCCCGGTCTCCGCCCGGAACGAAGACGTGCCCGGCCAGCCCGAGCGCCATGGTCGCGGTGACGAGCACGGGCGGCCAGCCGCCGGCCCACGGCAGGATCAGTAGTGGCAGCAACAGCCAGGCCACTCGCCGCCACGGCACGGCGTCGGACACCAGCATTGTGAACAGGACGCGGCCGAGCACGAACAGCGTCGGGCCGCCGATGATCAACAGGAGCAGTCGTGCCGGCGTCGTTCCGGTTGGTTCGTCGACGATCCTCTCGAACGAGGCTGCCGTGGCGACCACGCCGGCCACCATCACCAGATGGGTGTACGGAGCCAGCCGCGCGGGCCGAACCATGTTGGACGCGGTCGCCAGCGCCAGATCGCCGGCCCGGAAGGCGTAGATCTGCCACAGCAGCAGCATGGTGGCGAACGCGCAGAGGAGGGCGATGATCCGGAATGAGTCGAGGCCGCCCCGGCTGACCTGCAGGGTCGGCAGCAGGAGGATGTCGCCGAGGGCCAGGATGATGAACTGCTGGTACCTCTCGCTCAGGTGCCCGGTGATCCGCCTGAACTGGGCGATGGGCACCCTGCCCAGCCAGGGCGTGGGGTAGCGGGCCGCCGAGCCGACCAGGTCGATCGTGATGGCGATCGCCCAGAACCCCCAGTTCGGACCGTTGTGCAGCGCCCCGATGATCCAGAAAACGGCTGACACCGAGAACCAGAAGAGAAACCGGGTGGCCCGTTCCCGGGCCGTCTGGTGCCGCTGCCGGTGCAGGGCGGCGACCAGGATGAGGCAGCGGATCACGTGCGTGCCGACGTACGAGAGCACGAAGAGCAGCATGTGCCCGACGGTGATCATCGGCAGCGCCACCGCCATCCCCACCGAGCCGACCATGGCGATCATCAGGATGGCCTGGATCGGTCGCCGCTGCGGGTCGTAGAACTCGGTGGTGGTCGCGGTGATCGCCCAGGTCCACCAGATCGCGGTCAGCATCAGCAGCACCTTGGCGCTGCCGGACCAGGAATGCTCCTCGGCAAACAGCGTCGAGGTCAGCGCGAGGGCGGCAACGAAGACCACGTCGAAGAGCAACTCCAGCAGCGTGGCCCGGGTCGACCCCTCCATTCGGCGTACCAGCGCGGCATTCCCTTTGGTGGTCATCCCCGGTCTCCCGCCGTGTCTCCGAGGATTATCGGCGGTGCCGGCGTGGCCCGTGCTCGGATTGGAGATTCCCGCCGGCCGGGGAAGAGGGCGGCCGGAGGTTGCCACGGGGTCGGACATCGGACCGTCAACTACGCCACCGGCACCATCCTCGGCATCCTCTCCGGTGGCACCGGCAACTGCACCGCCGGCGGCACCACCTACTACCAGCCGATCGCGGAGGTGCTGGCCGCGTACGGGCTGACGCTGCCCTGACCGGTGGGACACCGGCTTGCCCGTCCCGAGCGAGGCACCTAGGCTCGGCGACGCCCAGCACCCCCGCCGCGAGGATGTGTGCCCGATGCCGACCGACCCCCGACCTGACCAGGCGAGTGTCCCGGCCGGCTCTGTGCCGGTCGAGGTGGCCGCGGTGGGGGAGACGATGGTGGTGCTCTGCCCCGCGCCGGGTGAGCCACTGGAGCATGCTGAGCGGGTCGCCGTTTCGGTCGGTGGCGCCGAGTCCAACGTGGCCGGTTACCTGGCCCGCCTGGGACACCTGACGACCTGGGTGAGCCGGGTCGGCGACGACCCCTTCGGTCGCGCCGTCGTCCGGCACGTCGCCGCCGCCGGCGTCGACGTCGACCAGGTCTGCGTCGACCCGGCAGCCCCCACCGGCCTGTACGTCAAGGACCCGGGCCCGGAGGGGACCGCCGTGCACTACTACCGGGCCGGATCGGCCGCGTCCCGGATGGACCCCGCCACGCTGGCCGACCCGGCGCTGACCGGTGCCCGGGTGCTGCACCTGTCCGGGATCACCCCGGCGCTGTCCGCCTCCTGCCGGGCGCTGGTCGAGCACGCGGTGACCGACCGGCCGCTGCCGCAGGCGTTGGTCAGTTTCGACGTCAACCACCGGGCCCGTTTGTGGTCCGCGGAGCAGGCCGCGCCGGTGTTGCGCGACCTCGCCAACCGCTGCGACCTCGTCTTCGTGGGGCAGGACGAGGCGGAAACGCTCTGGGGCACCACCGACCCGGCGGCCGTCCGCGAGCTGTTGCCCGGCCCGGAGACGGTGGTGGTCAAGGACGGCGCGGTGGGCGCCACCGCACTGGTCCGCGACGCCGAAACGGCCTTCGTGCCCGCGCCCCGGGTGACGGTGGTCGAGCCGGTGGGCGCCGGAGACGCCTTCGCCGCCGGCTACCTGGCCGGGCTGCTCCGTGGCCTCGACCCCGTACGGCGGTTGCGCCTCGGTCACCTCCTCGCGGCGCAGGCGTTGACCAGCAGTGCCGACAACGCCCCGGTCCCGCCATGGGCGTGGTTCGAGAAACTCCTTCACGCCCCCGCGGACGCCTGGTCGCCGCTCGACCTGACCGCCCCGGGGGCGACGACCTGAGTCCGGGCCGCCAGGTGGCGACCCGACCAGCAGCAACAGTCTCACCGCGACCTCGGATGGAGTGCACCATGACCACACCGGACTTCGACCACATCTTCGGCGGTGCCCGGGTGATGGCGATCCTGCGCGGCCTGCCGGTCGCCGAGACCGTTCGGCTCGCCGAGCGTGCCTGGGACCTCGGCATCGACGTGGTGGAGGTTCCGGTGGCCACCGCCGACGCGGTGCCGGCGCTGCGGGCCGCCGTCGAGGCGGGAGCCGCACGTGACCGGATCGTCGGCGCCGGCACCGTGCTCGACGTCGAACAGGTCGCCGCGGCGGCCGACGCGGGAGCCCGGTTCACCGTCGCGCCCGGCCTGGACCTCGCGGTCGCCGACGCCGCCGCCGCGCGCGGCCTACCGCACCTGCCCGGCGTGGCCACCCCCACCGAGGCCCAGCAGGCACTGCGGCACGGCCTCACCTGGCTCAAGGCGTTCCCCGCGATCTCCCTCGGGCCGGCCTGGTTCAAGGCGGTGGCCGGTCCGCTGCCGCAGTTGCGCTTCGTCGCCACCGGCGGCCTCGACGCCAGCAACGCGGGCGCGTTCCTGCAAGCGGGCGTACGCGTGGTGGCCGTCGGTTCCGCCCTCTCCGACGCCACCCAACTGGACGCCCTGGCCAAGCTGACCCGCTCCGCCCCCTAACAACCCGCCCCACCCTGCCCCCCACCCCCGCCCCACCCTGCCCTGCCCCGCCCTCTCGCGTCGATCTTGCACTTGCTGTTGTCGATGCGTCCTGATTCGCCACATTGGTCGCGACAGAAGGTGCAAGATCGACGCGAGAGGGACGGCGGGAGCGGGGGAGGGACGGCGGGAGCGCGAGAGGGACGGCGGGAGCGGGGGAGGAAGCGCGGGGAGGAAGCGCGGGGAGGGTGGCGGGGTTGCGTCATGGCGTAAACGCGTCGGGGTTTGAGGGTGCGGTTGGGGTGGGGGTTGCGTCGATGCTGTGGTGCGTACCACTTCTCGACACAAAGAGGTCATCTTGGCTCTGTCTCACCGGCGCCGCCGATCCGGGCTGATCGCCCTCGGTGCCGCCCTCACCCTGGCTGCCGGGTTCACCCCACCCGGCGCGGGAGCGGCCGCCGCCCCGCCGAACAACCCCGACCGCCCGGCGGGCCAAACCCCGGCCGCCGCCGGGCGCGCGTCCACAGTCACCCTGATCACCGGTGACACGGTCACGGTCACCACCGCGGCGGACGGCAGCACGGTGTCGACCGTACGCCGACCGGACGGCAGCACCCCGAGCTTCCACCGCACCGTGCGTGACGGCGACATCTACGTCTACCCGGACGCGGCGCTGTCCTATGTGACGAGCGGCGTGTTGGACCGGCAACTGTTCAACGTCACCGACCTGATCGCCGACGGCTACGACGACGCGCACACCGACGCGCTTCCGTTGATCGTCACGATGACCGACGCGGCGGCTCGTAACCGCACCCGGCCCGCTCTGGACGGCGCCGAACTGGTCCGACCGTTGGACAGCGTGCAGGGCGCGGCGCTGACCCGCCAGCGCGCCACCGCCGACCGGTTCTGGACCGCGCTGACCGCCGGCTCGGCGACCCGGCGTACGGGTGACGCCCCGACCCTGGCCAACGGCATCGCCAAGGTCTGGTTGGACGGCCGGGTGCACGCCGACCTGGCCGAGTCCACCGCGCAGATCGGTGCGCCGAAGCTGTGGGCCGAGGGCAACACCGCCGCCGGCGTCGACGTCGCGGTGCTCGACTCCGGGGCGGACGCCGAGCACCCGGACCTCGTCGGCCAGATCGCCGAGTCCAGCAGCTTCGTGCCGAGCGAGCCCGACATCCTCGACTACAAGGGCCACGGCACGCATGTCGCCTCGACGATCGCCGGCACCGGCGCCGCGTCCGGTGGCGCCGAGCGAGGCGTCGCCCCCGGCGCCCGGCTGCACATCGGCAAGGTGCTCAACAGCGAGGGCAGCGGACAGAACTCGTGGATCATCGCCGGGATGGAGTGGGCGGCCCGCGAGCAGAAGGCCAGGATCGTCAGCATGAGCCTGGGCGGTGAGGCCACCGACGGCAGCGACCCGATGAGCCAGGCGGTCGAGCGACTCAGCGCCGAGACCGGGGCCCTCTTCGTGATCGCCGCCGGTAACAGCGGCCCGGCCACCATCGGCAGCCCGGGTGCCGCCGACTCGGCGCTCACCGTTGGCGCCGTCGACAACACCGACCACCTCGCCGACTTCTCCAGCCAGGGCCCACGCGCCGGCGACGGCGGGCTCAAGCCCGAGATCACCGCCCCCGGCGTGGACATCCTGGCGGCCCGTTCGCACTTCGTGCGGGGCGGCTCCGGTGACTACACGCTGATGAGCGGCACGTCGATGGCCACCCCACATGTGGCCGGCACGGCCGCGCTGGTCGCCGCCGCGCACCCGGACTGGACCGGTCAGCGAATCAAGGAAGCGCTGGTCAGCACGGTCAAGGCCACTCCCGAGTACACCCCGTACCAGGCGGGCGCCGGCCGGGTCGACGCCGTCGCCGCCGCGCACGCCACCGTCTTCGCCACCCCGAGCGCCTACTCCGGCTTCCAGGCGTGGCCGCAGCAGCCGGCCATGACCGTCGACCGTACGGTCACCTACACCAACGTCGGCAGCGCGCCGGTCGCCCTGAGGCTGGCAGTCGACGCGGCCACCGCGCCGGCCGGCCTGTTCGCGCTCTCCGCCGACCGGGTGACCGTGCCGGCCGGCGGCACCGCCACCGTGACGGTGACCGCCGCGTACGACAAGCTGCCGGTGGAGAAGCAGGTCAGCGGCATGATCGTCGCTACCGACGAGGCCGGTGCGGTGCGTGGCCGCACCCTGATCGGGGCCGGCAAGGAGGGCCAGCGGCAGAACCTGACCCTGGTCGCCAAGGACCGCGACGGCAAGCCGCTCGTCGGCAAGGTGATCCTCACCGCCGACACCCTGTTCACCGCCGTGGACCTGCCGGAGAGCGGCACCGCCACGCTGCGGCTGCCGGTGGCGAGTTGGAACGGTTGGATCTCCACCGACGTGCGCGGCGTGCACGGACCGCACTCCAAGGGCATGGCGATGCTCAGCTTCACCGACGTGAAGCTGGACGTCGACCGCACCGTCACGCTGGACGCGCGTGCCGCCCGACAGGTGCAGGCCCAGGTGCCGCAGGAGGCCACCGCCAGCGCGCTGCGGATGGACATCCACCGGTCCACGAAGAACGGTCTCACCGAGAGTCAGGTGCTGCCCGACGACTCGTACGACAGCATGTGGGCGTTGCCGACGAGCCGTCCGGTCACCGACGGCGAGTTCGAGTTCGGTGCCCGGTGGCGGCTGGAGCAGCCGGCCCTGACCGTCTCGGCGGGCGGTCGCTCGTACGACGATCTGTTGGTGAAGCGCGCCACCCCGGCGCTGCCGGCGGGTCGTCACCAGCTGGACGCGGTCCATGTCGCCGACGCGTCGGCGGCGGGGCTGGCCAAGCGGCCGGTCCGGGACCGGGCCGTGGTGGTGCGCCGCAGTGACAGCGTCGACATCGCCACCCAGGCGCAGGCCGCCGCGGCGGCCGGGGCGAAGCTGCTGCTCGTGGTCAACGACGGCGTCGGTCGGCTCCAACCCTGGGACGAGTCGGCGTGGAGCCCGGAGAGCCCGGCCCCGGTGACCGTGGCCACGCTCGGCGCCGACGACGGTGGGCAGCTCATCGCCGCGCTGGAGCGCGGAGCGGTGCGGCTCACCGTCGAGTCGCACCCGGAGACCACCTACCTGTACGACGTGGCGCACCACTGGACCGGCACGGTGCCGGCCGACCCCACCTACCGCCCCACGAAGCGGCAGTTGGCCCGGGTCGACGTGGAGTTCCGCAACTACCGGCAGGGCAAGGCGCTGGAGTTCCGCACCGACGTCTGGCGTGGTTGGGCGTCGAGCAACCAGGAGCCGGCCCCGGCGCAGGGCCGGCGAACCGACTGGGTGAGCGCCGACCAGCGGTGGATCGACGACGCGTTCATCGCCGGCGAGACCGGTCAGCACCTGCAGGCGGTGACGACGTACCCGGCGGGTAAGCCGAGCGCCGTCACCTGGTTCGGGCCGATCCAGCGACCCCGGATGGGCGGAGGTTACGTGCCGGTCCGGTACCTGGACACCGTCTACCTGCCCGCGCCCGGGTGGGGCGACGGAGGCGGCCACATCGGTGAGGCGTACGCCAACTACGACATGGTCAACCGGACCACCCTCTACCAGGGTGACAAGGAGCTGAACTGGGGTAACGCCGAGTACCTCCAGGTCTCCGGGCTGGCGGAGAAGCGGCTGCCGTACCGGCTGGTGGTGGAGAACGACAGGGCCGCCTGGACCAACCCGTACTCCCGGCAGACGCGCACCGAGTGGGGCTTCCAGTCGTCGGTCACCGGGGAGGAGTCGGCCGAGGTGCTGCCGATGATCCAGCTGGACTACGAGGTGGCCATCGACTCCGCCGGTCGGGCGTCACGGCGGGCGCCGCTGACCGTTGTCGCGTCCCACCTGCCCGACGTCACGGGCACGATCGGCGCGGTGACCGTCGAGGTGTCCTACGACGACGGGGCGACCTGGCAGAAGCAGCGGCTGACCCGCCACGGCGACGGCTGGCGTAGCACGTTGGCCGCACCGGCGAAGGCCGGCTTCGTCAGCCTGCGCACCACCGCGCGGGACGCCGCCGGCAACACCGTGAGCCAGAGCATCAGCCGGGCGTTCGGCCTGCGCTGACAGCACTGCGGCCGGTGCCGTCAGTGGAGTTCCTCGGCGAGCTGATCCCAGTCCGTCACGACCGGCAGCAGTTCCCCGGCCAGCCAGGCAGGGCTCTGGTCGTCGTGGTGGGGGTCGCCGGGCACCCCGCAGGCGCCCAGCGGGACCACCCAGCGGCTGTCCGTGCGACGGGCCAGGTCCCAGACGAAGCGCGCCGCCGGCCCCCGGAAACACCGGTGGGTGACCCCGGGCACGCTGGAGGTCGCCAACACGCAGTCGTGGTCACCGTCGAGTCGGGGGCCGGGCCCGGTGTCCGGGCCGGGCAGGGCCCGCCACGGCGCCAACCGGTGCAGGTCACCCCAGGGCACCTGGCCGGCCGCCGCGTCGGCGACCTCCTCGGCTGCCGCGCGTACCAGCGCGGCGATGTCCACACCGGGCGGCGGGGTCGCGCCGAGCAGGTGCTCCAGGGCGTAACCGACGCGCGGCGTCAGCGCCAGCCAGGGCGCGAACACCTCGGGGTACGCGGGCGGCTCGGCCACCGCGGCCAGCGCCGGGTGGGCGGCGATCCGGCGTACGACAGCCGCCCGCAGGATGGCGTAGGCGGCCGCGTCCGTGCTGTCGGCGGTCATCCGGCGATCCCAGCGCAGCAGCCGTTCGCGCAGCGCGGCGGCGGCCGGGCCGAGCCCCGTCGACTCGGCGAGGACCGCCAGCAGCGGCCCGGCGGCGCCCAGGTACGTGTCGGTGTGCACCGTGGCCATCTCGTCGGCCGTCCACGTCGAACGGGCGTCGAGCAGTTCGGCGATGCGGTGCGCCCGGTGCCCTGCGGCGAACTCCACCCCGAACGGCGCCGCCAGCCCGCGTTCGTTGGCCATCACCGCCTGACCGGCCACCTCGGCGCGGGGCATCGGCGCGTGCCAACCCCGCCAGGCGTGCGCGGCGTCCCAGCCGGGGACCACCCGCCGGCTGTTGTCCGGGTGCCGTACCGGCACCGCCCCGGCGACCCGGTGCAGCAGCCCTCCGGCGGTGTCCGCCGCCTGCACCACGTTGACCGGCTCCACCCAGTGCCGCAGCGCGGTGTCCACGTCGGCCACGGTACGGGCGCGCAGCAGCTCCGGCAGCGTCGCGAAGCCGAGGTCACCCCGGACCCGCGGCGGGTAGCGCAGGCTGAGCGCCGTCTCGTCGCCGGGCCCACCGGCGATCACCGGACCACGGTCGGTCTCCACCACCTCGACCTCGACCGGGTCGGCCCCGGCCACCTCGATCGTCTCGACGTGCCGGTGCGCCGGACGCCAGCCGTCCGGGCCGAGCGCCTGCACCCGGGGGCCGTCGCGGCGCAGCCGTTCCGCGTACACGTCCTGGTAGTCGGCCATCGCGTTGGTGATCGCCCAGGCCACCTCGCCGGTGTGACCGAAGTGCGCGATGCCCGGCACGCCCGGCACCGCCAGCCCGATGACGTCGTACTCCGGGCAGGCCAGCCGGATCTGCTGGTAGACGCCGGGATCCTCCAGGAACCGGTGTGGGTCGCCGGCGAGCAGCGCGGCCCCGGTGCCGCTGCGTTCGGTGGCGACCAGCCACCCGTTGCTGCCGGCCACTGCCGGCCCGTCGGTGGCGAACAGGTCGACCGCTTCCGGGCCGAGCCGCTGCGCCACGTGCTCGCGCCAGAGCTTGCCGGGGAACCCGGCGAACAGGATGTGGTGGCCCAGCCAGACCGCGAGCGGTGTCCACGGCTCCCACCGCCCCGGGCGCAGCCCGGTGGCGGCGAACTCCGGCGAGCGGGCCGCCCCGGCGGCGAGACCGGCGTTGACGCCGTCCACGTAGGCGCCCACCCACTCGGCGGTCGCCGGGTCCAGTGCCGCGTGGCAGCGGCGGGCGGTGTCGTCGAGCCGGACCTGCCGGACGAACCGGTCCCAACCGAGCGCGTCGGGGCCGAGGAACGCCGCGCTGGTGCCCCGGGCCCGGTGCCGTTCCACCTCGATCTGCCAGGCCCGGTCGTACGCGGTCACCCGGCCCTGCTCCGTGGCGAGGGCGAGCGGGTCGTCCGCGCGCAGGTGCGGCACCCCCCACGGGTCGCGGAACCGCCGCGTGCTCACGCGGGCTCCGGGGCCAGCATGCTGGCGCGGCGTCGGGCCGCGGGGACGACCAGCGGGGTGCCCGTCTCCGGGTCGTCGATGACCCGGCAGGGCAGCCCGAACACCTCCGCCACCAGGTCGGCGGTGACCACCGACGCCGGATCTCCGGCGGCCACCACGCGTCCGTCGCGCATGGCGATCAGGTGGGTGGCGTAGCGGGCCGCGTGGTTCAGGTCGTGCAGCACCGCGACCAGGGTGCGGCCCTGCTCCTCGTGCAGTCGGGCGCAGAGGTCCAGGATCTCGATCTGGTGGGCGATGTCGAGGTACGTGGTCGGCTCGTCGAGCAGCAGCAGGGGCGTCTGCTGGGCCAGCGCCATGGCGATCCAGACCCGCTGCCGCTGCCCGCCGGAGAGCTCGTCCACCGCCCGGTCGGCGAGGTCGGCGACTCCGGTCGCGGCCATCGACTCGTCGACCACCCGTTCGTCCTCGCGTGACCACTGCCGCAGCAGTCCCTGGTGGGGATAGCGGCCCCGGGCGACCAGTTCGGCGACGCTGATGCCGTCCGGTGCGATCGACGACTGCGGCAGCAGGCCGAGCGTACGGGCCACCGTGCGGGCCGGCAGGTCGTGAATGTTCCGGCCGTCCAGCAGCACCGCACCGGCGCTGGGGCGCAGCATCCGGGACAGTGCGCGCAGCAGCGTCGACTTGCCGCACGCGTTCGGGCCGATGATCACCGTGAAGGATCGGTCGGGCACCGTCACGGTGAGGTTCTCGGCGATGGTGCGCTGGTCGTAGGCGAGGGTCAGCGCGGTGCCGCCGAGCCGGGAATCGCCGGGTCGCATGGGTGCTCCTTCGAGGGCGTCACGATTCTTCACAGCCGGCCCGCCCGGCGTTCCATCGCCAGCAGCCAGACCAGGTAACCGCCGCCGATCACGCCGGTCACCACGCCGACCGGGAGTTGGTGCCCGGCGAACGCGCGTTGGGCCAGTAGGTCGGCCCCGGCCAGCAGCGCTACGCCGACGGCCATCGACGGCAGCAGGTTCGGGCCCGGTGCCCGGGTCAGGCGCTTCGTCACGTGTGGGGCGACGAGCGCCACGAAGGACACCGGCCCGGCGGCGGCTGCCGCGAACGAGACCAGCAGCACGGCGGCGGCGAGCAGCACCAGGCGCAGCCGGCGGACCGGGACGCCCAGGGCGCTGGCCGCGTCGTCGCCCAACTCCATCATGCGCAGCGCGGGGGCGCAGCCGACGAGCACCACCGGCGCCAACACGACCAGGACGGCGAGCAGCGGCCCGGCGTTGGCCCAGCCCCGCCCGTCCAGACTGCCGGTGAGCCAGAGCACCGCGCGGGCGGCGTCCATCAGGGGTGCCCGGGTCAGCAGGTAGCCGTTGACGCCGGTCAGGATCGCGGCCACCCCGATGCCGACCAGGATGAGCCGGTAGCCGTGCACTCCGCGCCGCCAGGCGAGCGCGTAGATCAGCAGGCCGGTGCCGAGCCCACCGGCGACCGCCGCGCCCGCGAGGGCCAGGCTGCTGCCGCCGAGGACGACCACCACCAGCGCGCCGGTCGACGCGCCCTGGGTGAAGCCCAGGATGTCCGGGCTGCCCAGCGGGTTGCGGACCAGCGACTGGAACACCGTGCCGGCGAGAGCCAGCGCCGCACCGACCAGGAGGGCGGTGACCAGCCGGGGCAAACGCAGCTCGTACACGATGAACTGTTCCGCCACGGTGCCGCCGCCGGTCAGCGTGCGCAGCACGTCCGCCGGCCCCATCGGGTAGTCACCACTGCCCAGGGCCACCAGGCCGAACCCGGCCGCGAGCAACGCCGCGCCGGCGCCGACGCCGAGCGCGCGGGGGCGGAACCGCAGCGACACCCCGAAAGAGGTTCGGACGACCGTCACGGTTGGGCCACCCTTCGGCGGGTGACCAGCCACAGGAAGAGCGGGCCGCCCAGCACGGCGGTCACCATGCCGACCTGGAGTTCCCCGGGCCGACCCAGCACCCGGCCGAGCACGTCGGCGCCGAGCAGCAACGCGGGCGCGAGCACCGCGCAGTACGGCAGCAGCCAGCGCAGGTCCGGGCCGGTCAGGGCGCGGACCAGGTGCGGGACCAGCAGCCCGACGAAGACGATCGGGCCGCACGCGGCGGTCGCCGCACCGCAGAGCAGGGTGACCGCGACGATCACGGCGGCGCGGATCAACGCGGGTCGAGCGCCGAGGGCTCGCGCCGCGTCGTCGCCGAGCGCGAGCGCGTTCAGTGGACGGGCGGCGCCGAGCGCGACCAGCAGCCCGATGAGGATGAACGGCAGCACCCGGGTGACGGTCGCGGGGTCCGCGCTGGCCAGTGAGCCGACCGTCCAGAAGCGCAGCCGCTCCAGCGAGGCGGTGTCCAGCAGCATCACCGCGCTCACGTAGGAGTAGAGGGTGGCGTTGAGCGCAGCCCCGGCCAGCGCGAGTCGGGCCGGGGTGGCGCCCCGTCCGCCGCCGACCGCGTAGACGAGCGCGGTCACCGCCGCCGCGCCGAGCAGCGCGAACCAGACGTACCCGCCGACGGCGGTGACGCCCAGGAACGCGGCGGCGGTGGCGACGGCCGCGGAGGCGCCGGCGTTGATGCCGAGCAGCCCGGGGTCGGCGAGCGGGTTGCGGGTGAGGGCCTGCATGACCGCGCCGGCCACTCCGAGGGCGGCGCCGGCGAGCAGCCCGAGCAGGGTGCGGGGCAGGCGCATCCGGTGCACCACGGCGTACTCGGTGGCGTCGCGGTGCAGCAGCCCGGACCAGACGTCGGTGAGCGGCATGGCCTTCGCGCCGACCGCGATGCTGAGCACCACGATCACCGCGAGCAGTGCCACGGCGGCGACCAGGCCGGCGGCGCGGGTCGCCCGGCGGCCGCGCCGGCTCGGGGGTGCGGCCGTTGCCCCGATCGGCACGGACGGTGCCGGTCGGGTGACGGTGGGTGTGGCGTCCAGTGTGGGCTCCGGGGTGGTGGCGAAACGGCGAACCGCTGTTGACAATGACCGAGGTTAGGCTAACCTAACCCCGCTGCCTGGTCGACCCCGACCAACCTCTGATCGAAAGACACCACCATGCCCGATGCCCTGTCCGCCCGCCGTCTCTCCCGCCGTGGCCTGCTGGCCGCCGGTGGCGCCGCCACGCTGGCCACCCTGCTCGCTGCCTGCGGCAACGGTGACGCCCCGAAGCCCGCTGCCAGCAACGGAGGCGGCCCCTGGTCGTTCACCGATGACCGCGGCACCAAGGTCGAGGCGGCGGCCCGTCCGACCCGGGTGGTGGCCTTCACCGGCGTGGCGGCGGCCCTGATCGATTTCGGTCTCGACAAGCAGCTCGTAGGCGTGTTCGGTGAGACCAAGCGCGCCGATGGCACCGCCGACCCGCAGGCCGGCGACCTGAACATCGAGGGCGTCGAGATCCTCGGCAACGTGTGGGGCGAGTTCAGCCTGGAGAAGTACGCCGCCCTGCGCCCCGAACTGCTGGTCACCCACATGTACGACCCGGACGCGCTCTGGTATGTGCCGGACGAGAGCAAGGCCAAGATCCTCCCGCTGGCCCCCAGTGTGGCGGTCACCACCGCCCGGGTGCCGATGACCAAACCCATCGAGCGGTACGCGGCGCTTGCCGAATCGCTCGGCGCGGACCTGTCCGCGAAGAAGGTCACCGACGCGAAGGCCCGCTTCGAGGCCGCCGCCGAGGCGGTCCGGCAGGCGGTCAAGGCCAACCCCGGGATCAAGGTGATGGCCTGCTCCGGCAGCCCCGACCTCTTCTACGTCTCCAACCCGAAGGTCAGCACCGACCTGATGTACTTCGCCGAGCTGGGCGTCGACATCGTGGTCCCCACCAAGCTCGAAGCCGGCGACTACTTCGAGGCGCTGAGCTGGGAGAGCGCCGGCAAGTTCCCGGCCGACCTGATCCTGCTGGACAACCGCGGCACCGCGCTGCAGGCCAAGGACCTCACCGCCAAGCCCACCTGGCAGCAACTGCCGGCGGTCAAGGCCAACCAGGTGAGCCCGTGGGACGCGGTGCCCCGCTTCTCGTACGCCGGCTCCGCTCCACTGCTGGAGAACCTCGCCACCGCCATCCGGAACGCGAAGAAGGTCAGCTGACGGACACCGCTCCCCGAGGCGCACCGCCGCGCCTGGGGGTCGGTGTGCGGCTGCCCGTCGTCGAGAACGTGGAAGGACATTCCGTGACCGTGCCGACGTACCCCGTCGAGACCACCACGGCGCCGCCGGCGTCAGCCGCGCGGACCCAGTTGCTGCATGGCGGCTCGGTCGAGCAGTACCGCCGGAGCATCGCCGACGGCGTCGACCGGGTCGCCCGTCGGGTGGCCAGCGTGGACCGTCCCGGCACCGGAATCACGCCGGCCGAGCTGGCCCCCCTGGTCGACCGGGTCGACCTGGACCGGCCGCTGGGCGACACCGCCGCCGCACTGGACGAGCTGGAGGACGTCTACCTGCGCGACGCCGTCTGGTTCCACCACCCCCGCTACCTCGCCCACCTCAACTGCCCGGTGGCCATCCCGGCGCTGCTCGGTGAGGCGGTGCTCACCGCCGTGAACTCCTCACTGGACACCTGGGACCAGAGCGCCGGGGCCACCCTCATCGAGCGCCGGCTGATCGACTGGACCGCCGAACGGATCGGTCTCGGCCCTCGCGCCGACGGCGTCTTCACCAGCGGCGGCAGCCAGTCCAACCTCCAGGCGCTGCTGCTGGCCCGGGAGGAGGCGTGTGCCGCCGCCATCGATCCGGCGGCACGCGCCGAGCTGGTGCCCCGGCTGCGCGTGCTCACCTCCGCCGCCGGTCATTTCAGCGTCCAGAAGTCGGCCAAGCTGCTCGGCCTCGCCCCGGACGCGGTGATCGCCGTACCCACCGACGCCCGGCGGCGGATCCGGCCGACCGCCGTCCGCGCGGAGATCGCCCGGTGCCGCCAGGCGGGGCTGGTGGTGATGGCCGTCGTCGGCACCGCCGGCACCACCGACTTCGGCTCGATCGACCCGCTCACCGAACTGGCCGGGATCTGCGCGGAGACCGGCGTCTGGCTGCACGTGGACGCCGCCTACGGCTGCGGTCTGCTCGTCTCGCCGACCCGCCGGCACCTGCTCGACGGCATCGAGCGGGCCGACTCGGTGACCGTCGACTTCCACAAGTCGTTCTTCCAGCCGGTCAGCTCCAGCGCCCTGCTGGTCCGCGACCGGCTGGTGCTGCGGCACGTCACCTACCACGCCGACTACCTCAACCCGGCCCGGATGGTGCAGCAGCGCATCCCCAACCAGGTCGACAAGAGTCTGCAGACCACCCGCCGCTTCGACGCGCTGAAGCTCTGGCTCACCCTGCGGGTGATGGGCCCGGACGCGCTCGGCGCGCTCTTCGACGAGGTCGTCGACCGGGCCGCCGACGCCTGGCACCTGGTCAGCGAGGACCCGCGCTTCGAGGTGGTGACCCGCTCCGAGCTGAGCACTGTGGTGTTCCGTTACCTGCCCACCGGCCCCGGCCGGGAGCTGGCCGACGCCGCCAACCTGCACGCCCGGGAGGCGCTCGCCGCGTCCGGTCTCGCCGTGGTCGCCGGGACCCGGGTGGACGGCCGGCACTTCCTGAAGTTCACCCTGCTCAACCCGGCCACCACCGTCGACGACGTCGGGTATGTGCTCGACCTGATCGCCACCCACGCCGGGCGGTACGTGCACGACCACGTCGCCGCCGACCTGACCTGCCCCGTCGGCTGACGCCGGTGACCACGCACCCGCGCCTGGAGACCTCGATGTCCACCCACGACTTCATCGCCATCGGGTTGGGCCCGTACAACCTGGGCCTGGCCTGCCTCACCGCGCCGATCGACGAGCTCGACGGGGTGTTCCTGGAGGCCCGACCGAGCCTCGCCTGGCACCCCGGCATGCTGCTGGAGTCGGCCCGGTTGCAGACCCCGTTCATCGCCGACCTGGTCAGCCTCGCCGACCCCACGTCGCCGTACTCCTTCCTCAACTACCTCAAGGAGATCGGCCGGCTATACCCGTTCTACATCCGGGAGAGCTTCTACCCGTTGCGCACCGAATACGACGCGTACTGCCGGTGGGCGGCGGCGAAACTGCCGAACCTGCGCTTCGGTCAGACCGTCACCACCGTGGAGTACGACAGCACCGACGAGCGGTACGTGGTGCGGGCCGCCACCGGCACGGGGGAGTCGGTCGAATACCGGGCCCGGCACCTGGTGCTCGGCACCGGCACCCCACCACACCTGCCCCCGGCCGTCGCGGAACTGCCCGGTGACGCCGTGCACAACTCCCACTACCTGGAGCACCGCGCCGCGCTGCGCACCAAGCGCAGCATCACCGTGGTGGGCAGCGGGCAGAGCGCCGCCGAGATCTACCACGATCTGCTCGGCGACATCGACCGGTACGGCTACCAGCTCAACTGGGTGACCCGGTCGCCGCGGTTCTTCCCGCTCGAATACACCAAGCTGACCCTGGAAATGACCTCACCGGACTACGTGGACTACTTCCACGCGCTACCCGAGGCGACCCGCTACCGGCTGGAGTCCGCGCAGAAGGGCCTGTTCAAGGGGATCAACGCCGACCTGATCAACGACATCTTCGACCTGCTCTACGCCCACAGCGTCGACGGGCCGGTGAACACCCGTCTGCTCACCAACACGGAGCTGGTCGGCGCCGACCACCGGGACGGGGAGTACACGCTCAGGTTGCGTCAGGTGGAGCAGGAGCGCGACCTCACACTGCGTACCGAGGGCCTCGTCCTGGCCACCGGCTACCACTACCGGGTGCCGGAGTTCCTCACGCCGGTGCGGGACCGGATCCGCTGGGACGCGCACGGCCGCTTCGACGTGGCCCGCAACTACAGCATCGACCACAGCGGACGGGGCATCTTCCTGCAGAACGCCGGCACCCACACGCACAGCATCACCTCGCCGGACCTGGGCATGGGCGCCTACCGCAACTCCTGGATCATCTCCGAGCTGCTCGGCCGGGAGCATTACCCGATCGAGAAGAGCATCACCTTCCAGGAGTTCGGGGTGTCGTCGTGACCACCGTCTTCACCCGCGTCGACGACCGTCTGGGCGAGTTCGCGCTGCGCCCGCTCGATCCGGACGCCGACGCGGCGCTGCTGCACGGTTGGGTGACCCACCCGAAGGCGGCGTTCTGGCTGATGCAGGACGCCGATGTGGCCCAGGTGAGCGAGGAGTACCGGCGGATCGCCGAGCACCCGCACCACGACGCGTACCTCGGGTTGTGGCGGGGGAGCCCGGCCTTCCTCGCCGAGCGCTACGACCCGGCCCACGTCGAGCTGGTCGGGTTGTACGACCATCAGCCCGGCGACGTGGGAATGCACTTCCTCTGCGCGCCGGTCGACGTTCCCGTGCACGGCTTCACCCGGGCGGTGCTCGGCACCGTCATGGCGTGGCTCTTCGCCGACCCGACGACCCGGCGGGTGGTGGTCGAGCCGGACGTGCGCAACACCGCCGTGCACGCGCTGAACGCCGCCGTCGGCTTCACGGTCGTCGGCCCGATCGCCAAGCCCGAGAAGGACGCGCTGCTCAGCGTCTGCACCCGAGCCCAGTTCCAGGCCGCCGCCGACGGTGCTGCCGCCGACGGTGCTGCCACCGACCGTGCTGCCACCGGCCGTGCTGCCGCCACCCGAACCGAAGGAGCCCCGGCGTGACCACCACCGCCGTCCCCACCCACCCGCCCGTCGCCACCGCCTATTCCGCCTCCGGCGACCCGGTCGGGCACCTCACCCCGCAGCGGTGGGCCCGGGCCAACCGGCTGCTGGTCCGCAAGGCGCTCGCCGAGTTCACCCACGAGCGGCTGCTCACCCCGCACGCCGTGGCCGGCCCCGACGACCGGCAGTGGTACGAGGTCCACAGCGACGACGGCACGGTCACCTACCGGTTCGCGGCGCGGGTGCTCGCCCTGGCGCACTGGCAGATCGACGCGGACAGCATCACCCGACACCGCGACGGCACGTCACTGGCACCGGACGCGGTGGACCTCATCGTCGAACTGCGCGACACCCTCGGGCTCTCCGCACGGGTCCTCCCGGTCTACCTGGAGGAGATCACCTCGACGCTGGCCGGTACGGCGTACAAGCTGGCCCAGGCCGCGCCGAGCGCCGCCGAGCTGGCCGAGGCGGACTTCCAGACCATCGAGACCTCGATGACCGAGGGCCACCCCTGCTTCGTGGCGAACAACGGGAGGCTCGGCTTCGGCGTCGACGAGTACCACCGGTACGCCCCGGAGGCCGCCGCTCCGGTGCGGCTGGAGTGGCTGGCCGCGCACCGCGACCACTCGACCTTCAGCAGCGTCGCCGACCTCGACTACGACACGCTCATCGAGGGCGAGCTGGACGCCGGGACCCGGGCCCGGTTCGCGGCCACGATGGCCGACCTCGGGCTGGACCTCGCCGACTACCACCTGATCCCGGCGCACCCGTGGCAGTGGTGGAACAAGCTGGCCGTCACCTTCGCCGGGGAGTTGGCCGAGCGTCGGCTGGTGCACCTCGGCCCCGGCCCGGACGTGTACCTTGCCCAGCAGTCCATCCGCACCTTCTTCAACGTCAGCGAGCCGGGTCGGCACTACGTCAAGACCGCGCTGTCGGTGCTGAACATGGGCTTCATGCGAGGGCTCTCGGCCGCGTACATGGCGGCCACCCCGGCGATCAACGACTGGCTGGCCGACCTGATCGCCGCCGACGAGGTGCTGACCAGCACCGGCCTGACCGTCATCAGGGAACGGGCCGCGGTGGGTTACCGGCACCGGCAGTACGAGGCGGCGACCGACCGCACCTCCCCGTACCGCAAGATGTTGGCCGCCCTGTGGCGGGAGAGCCCGGTGCCCGACCTGGCGCCGGGGGAGCGGCTGTCCACCATGGCCGCGCTGCTGCACGTCGACGACGAGGGCGGCTCACTGGCGGCCGCGCTGATCGCCCGGTCCGGCCTGGCGCCCGAGGTGTGGCTGCGGCACTACCTGGACGCCTATCTGACCCCGCTGCTGCACAGCTTCTACGCCCACGACCTGGCCTTCATGCCACACGGCGAGAACGTCATCCTGGTCCTCGACGAGCAGGACACCGTCCAGCGGGTGATCTTCAAGGACATCGCCGAGGAGATCGCGGTGATGAGCGACAAGGTCGAGCTGCCGGCGGCGGTGGAGCGGATCCGCGTCGAGGTGCCCGACGACACCAAGCTGCTGGCCATCTTCACCGACGTGGTGGACTGTTTCCTGCGCCACCTCAACGCGGTCCTGGTCGAGGCCGGTGTGCTCGCCGAGGACGACTTCTGGCGTACGGTCGCGGCCTGCGCGGCCGACTACTTCGACCGGGTGCCGCACCTGGCCGAGCGGGTCCGCCACTACGACCTGTTCGCCCCGGAGTTCACGCTGTCCTGCCTCAACCGGCTGCAACTGCGCAACAACCAGCAGATGATCGACCTCGCCGACCCGTCGGCCGCCCTCCAGTTCGTCGGCACCCTCACCAATCCGCTCGCCGCCCACGCCCCGGCCCGGTGACCGCTATCGCGTTTGATCATCCTGTACGTCAACGGGTGCAATAGGCGGATGGGAGTTCTGAGTACCGCCAGCCTGTTCGCCGCCACCCTGACCACCGGCCTGACCGCCGGGCTGTTCGCCGCCTTCGCGTACGCGGTCATGCCCGGCCTGGCCCGCACCGACGACCGGACGTTGGTGCTCGCCATGCGGCGGATCAACGAGTCGATCCTCAACGGGTGGTTCGCGGTGTGCTTCGGCGGCGCGCTGATCTTCACGCTGCTGGCGGCTGCGCTGCACCTGGGGGCCGAGCGTCGGGCGGTGTTGCCGTGGGTCGTCGCCGCGCTGCTGCTGTACCTGGTGGTGCTCGGCGTCACCGCCGTGGTCAACGTGCCGCTCAACAACGTGCTGGCCCGCCCCGGCGACGTCGACGATGGCACCGACCTCGCGGCCCTGCGGGCGCGCTTCGAGGCCACCTGGGTACGCGGCAACGTGGTCCGTGCCGTCGCGTCGACCGGCGCCTTCGGGCTGCTGGCGTGGGCACTGGTGGCCGAGGGTCGGTTGCCCGGCTGAGCCGGGCGGGCGACCGACCGGGCCGGCGTCGGCTCAGTCGGTCGACTCTGCCGTGCCGGCCCGCTCGAAGGCGCGGGCCAGTTGGGCGAGGTCGAAGCCCTCGAAGTGCTGGAGGAACCGGCGGCGCACGGCGGCCAGGTGGCTCGGCCAGGACTCCTCCAGCCGGGCGAAGCCCTCGTCGGTGAGGACGGCGTTCCAGCCGCGCGCGTCCTCCTCGCACCGTTCCCGCCGAACCAGGCCCTGCGTCTCCAGCCGGATGATCGTGCGGGTCATGCCGCTGAGGGAGAGGTGGCAGAGCGCCGCGAGCTCGTTCATGCGCATCCGCCGGTCCGGTGTCTCGGAGAGGTTCATCAGCGCGGTGTACTCGGTGAGTGGTAGTTGACGGTCACCGACCATGTCGGCGTCGATCGCGCGGGGCAGCACGTGCATGACCTGGCCCAAGGCGCGGACCAGGGATTCCTCATCAGGGCCGAGAGGTTGCGGAGTCGATTCGGAGGGGTTGGGCATCCTCATATCATACTTGTTTGACTGAGCAAATGCTTACACTCCGTGTGACCACGCCCATACACCAGATATTTGCTTGACCAATCAATCACCGGTTAGCGTTCCCGTCGTCAGGCAAGGACCTCTGAAAGGCGCCACACATGACCAGGATCGGGATCATCCTCGGCAGCACCCGCCCGGGGCGTAACGGCGAGGCCGTCGCCCGCTGGGTGCTCGAGATCGCCAAGCAGCGCTCCGACGCGGAGTACGAGCTGATCGACCTGCTCGACTACCAGCTGCCGCACCTCGACGAGGCGTACCCGCCCGCGATGGGCCAGTACACCCAGCCGCACACCAAGCGGTGGGCCGAGACGATCGCGTCGTACGACGGGTTCATCATCGTGACCCCCGAGTACAACCACTCGACCTCGGGTGCCCTGAAGAACGCCATCGACTTCCTGTACGCCGAGTGGAACAACAAGGCCGTCGGTTTCGTCAGCTACGGCTCGGTGGGCGGCGCGCGCGCCGTGGAGCACCTGCGGCTGATCTCCGGCGAGCTGCAGATGGCCGACGTGCGCTCGCAGGTCGCGCTGTCGCTCTTCACCGATTTCGAGAACTTCAGCACCTTCAAGCCCGGCCCGTTCCAGCAGGACGCGTTGACCACCACCCTCGACCAGGTGGTCGCCTGGAGCGCCGCGCTCGCTCCGCTGCGCAAGGCCTGAGCGCTTCGCGCCTACCGGAAACGGCCGCAGGGGATCCTGCGGCCGTTTCCGGTACCTTCAGGCCCGCTCTGCGCCGGCGAGCAGGTCCAGCGAGAGCTGCCAGAGTCGGGCCGCCGCCACGGGGTCGATCGCGTGGTCGGCGACCCCGCGCAACGGCGTCTCCGGGCTGTAGCGCACCGCCTGTGCGCAGTCCTCGAAATACCGGCCGCCGATGCCGTCCAGCTGCGGCGAGGCGGCGAGCAGTACGGAGGTCGCCGCCCCCTGCTGCGGAGTCTTGAAGTCGAACGCCGGGAGATTCGCGTAGTCCTCCTCGGTGAGGTGCCGTGCCAGGTTGGTGTGGATCGCACCCGGGTTGGCCGCGTTGACGGTGATGCCGTCGCCGGCCCAGCGCCGGTTCGCCTCGACCGCGAACAGCGCGGTGGCGGTCTTCGACTCGCCGTAGGCGAGCAGACGGTCATAGGGGCGTTCCCGGAAGTTGACGTCCTCGAAGACCATCGGGGCCTGAGCGTGGGCGATGGAACTCAGCGACACCACCCGGGCCCGCCCGGCCCCGGCGAGAGCCGGGTGCAGCCCGGTGGCGAGTGCGAAGTGGCCGAGGTGGTTGGTGGCGAACTGCAACTCCCAACCCTCCGCGGTCCGCATCTCGGGGGTCGCGGACACCCCGGCGTTGTTGACCAGGATGTGCAGCGGCCCATCCCAGGAGGCCACGAAAGCGGCGACCGACCGCCGGTCGGACAGGTCCAACGGCATGACCCGGAGCAGCCCGTTCGCGGTCCCGTTGCCGATCTCCCGGGCGATCCGCTCGCCGGCCCGCACGTCCCGTACCGCGAGGGTCACCTCGGCACCCGCCGTGGCGAGCGCCCGGGTGGTCTCCACGCCGATGCCCGAGGAGGCGCCGGTGACGATGGCACGCTGCCCGCTCAGGTCGACACCGGCCACGACGTCGGCGGCGGTGGACCGGGCGTCGAACGGTGTGGTGGTGCGCGATTCAGCCATGATCGATTCCTTTGGTTGAGTGTCCTCACATCGCGGTACCGATCGTGCGCGGGGGTCTGCGCGGACGGCCAACACGCTCTTCCTGGCGTGGCTACAGTCTGTTCCTGTGGCCACACCTGAGCTGCGACAACTGCGGTATTTCCTGGTCCTCGCGGAGGAGCTGAGCTTCACCCGGGCCGCCGCCCGCCTGATGATCGCCCAGCAGTCGCTGTCGCAGCAGATCACCGCTCTGGAGCGCGTCCTCGGGGTGAAGCTGTTCGACCGCGACAGCCGCGGCACCACCCTCACCGACATCGGCGTCCTGTTCGTGCCCGAGGCGCGCGCCGTGACGGATCGCGCCGAGCAGGCCGTCGCCCTCGTGGGACGGGCCCTGCGGGGCGAGGTCGGCACCCTCCGCCTCGCCTTCCTGACCACCGTCGCCAACCACCTCCTGCCCCCGGTGGTTCGGGCCGTCCGCCACCACCTCCCCGACCTGCACCTGGCCACCGAGTCCACCAGCATCGCGCCTCTGGTCCAGGGCGTCCTCGGCGGGCAGTTCGACGTCGCCTTCACCCGGACCCCGCTCGTTGGCGGCCTGGAGTCCAGGAGACTGACGACCGAACCGGTCTGCGCGGTGCTGCCCGAGGGCCACCCGCTTGCCGGTCGCGCCGAGTTGACGCTCGCCGACCTGGCGAACGAACCGTGGGTCATGACGCCGCGCAGCTCCTGGGAACCCTGGCACCGGGCCTACGAGGACCAGTTCCGGGAAGCGGGTTTCACACCGAACATCGTTCAGGAGGAGGCTGGTGTGCAGAGCCTCCTCGGCCTGGTCGCTGCCGGACTCGGCGTCACCCGGCTCGCCTGCTCGGCGGCGAGTCTCCGCCGCACCGGCGTGGTGTTCGTCCCGCTGGCCGACGCCTACGCGTACACCGAGATGGTGTGGTTGGCGGGCAACACCGCACCCGCGCTGCACCGGTTCCTGGACGTGGTCACGGAGCTCGCGGCGACGACGGACCTCACCAGCACCGGTTGACGGTACCGGGGCCGGCTCAGCGCCTCCCGAGTAGCCTTGGCGCGATGAGCCGATCCGCCGTCTCCGGTCGGGCTCCACTCTGGCGGGATCGCACCTTCGGCACGTACTGGGTCGCCCAGTCGCTCTCGGCGGCCGGCGACTCGTTCGCCTACCTGGCGGTGCCACTGCTGGTGCTCCAGGCGACCGGGTCGGTGGCACAGATGGGCCTGCTCACCGCGGTCGCGGGCGCGGCGTCCGTGGTCGCGGGGATCTTCGGCGGGGTGCTGGTCGACCGGTACGACCGCCGCACCCTGATGATCGTGGCGGATCTGGCCCGCCTGGTGCTCTACGCCCTGGTGCCACTGGCGTGGCTCGCCGGCCCGCAGGTCTGGCTGCTCTTCGTCGTGCTGCCCATCTGCGAGGCGGCCGGCATGCTGTTCCAGGTCGCCGCGGTGACCGCGGTCCGCAACCTGGTCGACCGGGACCGGATCACCGAGGCCAACGGCCGGTTGCAGGCGACGTACGCGGCGGCGGCCGTCCTCGGGCCGCTGCTCGCCGGGGTGGTGGCGGCCCGGTTCGGCCCGGCGACCGCCATCGCCGTCAACGCGGCGAGCTTCGCGCTCTCGGCGGCCGGCCTGTGGTTGATCCGACTGCGCCCCGTCCAGGTGGACGAGAGGGCGACCCGGCAGCGGCCGCTGGCCGAGTTCCTGGCCGGGGCGCGGTTCCTGTGGCGACAGCCCGTGCTGCGGGCGCTGACCGTCCTGCTGTCGGTCTTCATCTTTCTTACCTACGGCTTCGTCGACGTGCTGATCTACCACGTCACGCACGACCTCGACGGCTCCGAGGGCACCGTCGGCACGGTGCTCGGCCTGGCGGCGCTGGGCACGGTCGCCGGTGCGCTGCTGGTGGCCCCGCTGCGTCGCCGTCGCGGCTTCGGTGCCACCTGGATCGGCGCGCACGCGGTCTGCGGTCTCGCGGTGGCGGGTGTCGGCGTCGCCACGACCGTGCCAGCGGTCACCGCGCTGACCGCGGTGTACCTGTGCTGCCTCAGCGTCGGTGGGATCTGTTCGATGTCCCTGCGTCAGGAGATCACCCCCGATCACCTGCTGGGCCGGGTCACGTCGGCGTTCTGGAGCACGCACTACGCCCTCGGTCCGGCCGGCGCTGTCGTGCTGACCTGGGCCGCCGGCCGGCACGGCGCCGCGGTGGTCACGCTCGCGGCCGGCGCGGGGTGCCTGCTGGTCGCGGTCGGTGGCCTCTTCACCCCGATCCGCCGCGCCGGCGCGGAGCCGGCTGCCGGGCAGCCCGGACTACGCCCGGCCCCGGCCGGCGGCACGGTTAGTTGAGACGCTTTGGAGCTGATGTCGTAAACGATTCATGCGGTGGGCACGCCCGGGGCAGTGGGCACGCCCGGGGCGGTGGGCACGCCCGGGGCGGTGGGGAGGCCCGGGGTGGTGGGGAGAATCCAGACGGTGGGGACGCTCCGGACGGTCCGGGCCAGCGGCCGATTCGTTTGCGACATCAGCTCCAAAGGCGCCGACCACCACTGTGGCCTCCCGAGCGAGCGGGGAGCGGGCGCGGTCAGAACTCCTGGTACATCACGTGCAGGCCGATCCGGCCGAGGGCGGGGTGCCGGAACGCGCCCGGCACGGTGCCGACCACCTCGAAGCCCTCCCGCCGATACAACCGCACCGCCGAACCGTTGCTCTCCGCCACCGCGTTGAACTGCATGCCGGCATACCCCTGCCGGCGGGCCCAGGCAAGGGCGTCACGGCACAGCGCGGTGCCCACGCCCCGGCCCCGCGCGCCGGCGGCGACCATGAAGCTCGCGGTTGACACGTGCGCGCCCGGCCCGGGCCGGTTGGTGCCCATCTTCGCGGTGCCAAGCACCCGCTCGCCGTCGACCGCCACCACGGTCCGCCCCGGCGCCGCCTCGACCCACATGCCGTACGACTGCTCGGCGGTCATGGCCGGGTCGTAGGTGAACGTGTCCTGTGCCCGGATCACCTCCTCGATGATCGGCCACACCTGCGACCAGTCCCGGTCGACGAACTCCCGAATCAGCACCCGGGGAGGTTAGGCCCTGGGTGGCGGCGCGGACAAACCGTTATCCGTCGGACGCCACCCGTGCCGGCCGTCAGTCCGACGCGAGCGCGGCGATCTCCTCGTCCAGCAGGGCCGTCAGTTGGGCGTACCGCCCGGGATGGCTCTGCTCGGTCATCCCGCGGCTGGGCATCTCCACAGTCATCAGCAGGTACAGGTGCAACCGGTAGAAACTGAGCCGGAGGCGTGCCGACGCGTCCAGCACCAGCGGCTGGGGCGCGGCGGCCTGGTAACCGCGCAGCAGCGGGTGCTCCGGTTCGGCCTCGACGCGCCGGAAGAGCCGCGGCGAGACCAGATCCAGCAGCGGATCGCCGTAGAGGAAGCGTTCGCCGTCCACCAGGCCAGAGAGCCGCAACCGGCCGTCCCGGTCGGGCGCGGCCAGCACATTGCCGTCCCAGCAGTCGAAGTGCAGCAGCGCCGGGCGGCGAACCTCGTCCAGCACGTCGGCGTGTCGCCCCACCAGTTCGTGCAGGCGGCCCGGGGTCACCGGCAGTCGGACGCCCCAGTCGGCCGCGTCGGCCAGCAGTTCGTCGAGCATCGCGGTGAACGCCGCCCGCCAGGTCGGCCCGGCGGCCCGGTCGCCGTCGTAGCCGAACCGGTCCCCGGTCACCTGGTGCAACGCGGCGAGGGCCACGCCCAGGTCGTAGCGTGCCGGGCCGTCGTCGACCGCGCCATCGGCCTCGGCCAGGTCGGACAGCGACCGGCCGGGCAACAACTCGGTGACCAACCACTCGCCGTACGCCGGGTCGGTGCCGTGCCACAGCACCGCGGGGACGGGCACCTGCGGCGCCCGCTCCGCGACGAGCCGGAAGTATCGTTCCTCGGCGGCGCAGAGCCCGCGCTCGTAGCGCAGCAGCGGCGTGCCGGCCGACGGGGCCAGCTTCAGCACCACCCGCCGGCCGTCGTCGAGCACCGCCCACCAGACCGTCGCGAACCCACCACCGGCCAGCGGACCGGCGTCGCGGACCCGGATGTGCGGCCCGAACGACGCACCGATCAGGTGTGCCACATCGGCGCTGGCGAGGGACTGTTGGGTCGGGCTGATGGCGGTCACGACGAGGCGTCACCTCGCCGTGCGCGTGGCGCGGAACCCGCGGTGGCGCGGGTGGCCCGTGGGACGGGGCCGGCGGTGTCGCGGCGGACCAACTCGGCGGGGAGCACCTCGACCCGGGGCGTCGGGGCTCCGACGCCGAGCACCAGAGACATGGCCCGGACTCCCATGTGGACCAAGGGTAGCCGCACGGTGGTCAACGCGGGGGTCACGTCCCGGGCGATCGGCATGTCGTCGAACCCCAACACCGAGATCTGCTGCGGCACCGACAGCCCACGGGCGCGCAGGGTGGCGAGCGCGCCGATGGCCATCGAGTCGTTGAGCGCCACGATCGCGGTCAGCTCCGGGTCGGCGTCGAGCAGTCGGGCAGCGGCCTCGGCGCCACCGTCACGGTCGAACTCCGCGTACCGGATGCGCCGTTCGGGCAGCTCGCGGCCCTGCTCGGTGAGGGCCTGCCGGAGGCCGGCCAGTCGGTCGGTGGTGGTGGTCAGGATGCGTGGGCCGGCGATCACGCCGATCGCCCGGTGCCCCAGACCGCACAGCTCCCGCCCGGCGAGGTAGCCACCGGCCCGGTTGTCCGGCATCACCGCGTCGCCGGAGTGCTCGTGCCGGCCGATCACCGCCACCCGCCCGCCGGTGGCCTCGTACGCGGCGAGCTTCTCGTTGAGCTGCCGGGTGAACGCCTCGTCGTGGTAACCCGAGCCGGCCAGGATCAGCGCCGCCACCTGGTGGCCGCGCAGCAACTCCACGTATTCCAACTCGCGGTCCGGGTCCCGGTAACTGTTGCAGATCATCAGCAGCCGGCCCTGGTCGGTGGCGACCCGTTGCAGACCTCGGGTGATCTCGGCGAAGTACGGGTCGGAGACGTCGTGCACGATCACCCCGACCGCACTGCGGTGTGAGCGGGCCAGCAGTTGGGCGTGCGCGTTCGGCACGTACTGCAACTCGGCGACGGCGGCGAGCACCCGCTCGCGCAGTTCGTCGGTTACCGGTTTGCTGCTGCCGTTGATGACGCGGGAAGCGGTGGCGGGCGAGACGCCCGCCCGGCGGGCCACATCGGACAGGGTCGCCATGGCCCGCCCCCTCGATCTGTTGACGGCGTTTCGTCGTGCCGGCTAGCGTCACCGTACCGCAGAGAAAGCCCTTTCCCGCAGGGAGGCCCGGCCGTGTCCGATCGCTTCGCCGCCCCACTGCCCGGTGGGATCGGGGTGTCCCGGCTGCGCGTCTACGACACGGTGGCCCCGGACGGTCTGGTCGGCGGCACTCCGCACGTGCACCTGTGCTGCACCGAGGGGTACGTGGTGACCGACGGCGAGGGCGCGGTGCAGACCCTGACCACGGCCGGGTTCCGGGAGACGCCGCTGCGGCCGGGGGCGGTGGTCTGGTTCGAACCGGGCACCGTGCACCGCCTGGTGAACGGCGGTGGGCTGAGCATCGTGGTGCTCATGCAGAACAGCGGCCTGCCCGAGGCCGGTGACGCGGTGCTGACCTTCCCACCCGAGGTGCTGGCCGACCCGGCCGCGTACGCCGCGGCGGCGGCGTTGCCCGACGGGGGAGCGCCGGGCGCGGATGTGCACGCCGCGTACCGCAGACGGGACCTGGCGGTGACCGGCTTCCAGGCGCTGCGGTCGGGCGGGCCGGCGGCGCTGGTTGCCTTCCACGCCGCCGCGGTGGCGCTGCGCCAGCCGTTGTTGACGCGCTGGCGGCAGCGGTGGGAAATCGGCGCGGGCCGTGCCGCCGCCGACACCGCCGGGCAGCTCGACGCCCTGGAACAGGGGGATCCCGGGTACCTGGGCGACGCTGGCGTGTACACGGTGGACCAGCCGACCGAGCGCGGCCGGCTGGGCATGTGTGGGCTCCTCGACACCTACCCGGCGACCGGCTGACGGCCCGGCATCGGCCGGGCACGGCAATCGACGAATAGATCGAGGAAAGGCCTTGCCCGGCGTGAGGGTGCCGCCTACGCTCCAGGAAAGCGTTTGCCTGATCCGCCGACCGGCCCGCTCCCCGGGGTGCCGTGCCCGGCCCCGAGGAGGTTCCGCGTGACCGAGAACTCTCTGGACACGGCGGGCCGGCAGGCCGCCGCCGACAAGGCGGGCGGTGCGCGGGCAGCCGCTCCCGGGCCTGCGAGCGCCGGTGCGTCGGAAGCCGTCGACGGCTCGGTTTCGTCCACCCTGGAGCCGCAGTCATTCGGTGGCGGCCGTCCACCACGCCCGACGCTCGGCCGGCGGGCGGTGGCCTTCGCCGACTCGCTCTGGCGCCCGGCGCTGGTGCTCGCGGTCTTCTTCGCCGCCTGGTGGTTCGTGGCGGCCCGGGAGTACGTCCCGAACTACCTGGTGCCCACACCCGGTCAGGTCTGGGAGACGATGACCACCCAGTGGTCCGAGCTGGCCCGGCACACAGTGGTCACCCTCTACGAGACGGTGCTCGGGTTCGTGCTGGCCGCCGCGTTGGGCCTGGTCACCGCGGTCGCCATCGCCTACTCCCGCACCCTGGACAAGGCGCTCTACCCGATCGTCCTGTTCGCACAGGTCATCCCGAAGATCGCCATCGCGCCGCTGTTGGTGGTCTGGTTCGGCCTCGGCCTCACCCCGAAGATCATCCTGGCGGTGCTCATCGCGTTCTTCCCGGTGGTCATCTCCGGAGTGGCCGGGCTGCGCTCCACCGACCCGGAGCTGCTCGACCTCTCCGCGACGATGGGCGCGGGGCCGTGGCGCACCTTCCGCAAGATCCGCTTCCCGAACGCGTTGCCGCACCTGATGGCCGGACTGAAGGTGGCCGTCACCCTCGCCGTGGTCGGTGCCGTGGTCGGTGAGTTCGTCGGCGCCAGCGAGGGGCTCGGCTATGTCCTGTTGCTGGCCAACGGCAATCTCGACGCCCCGCTGCTGTTCGCCGACCTGATCCTGATGTCCGCCATCGGCATCGTCCTGTTCGTCCTGGTCGAGATCGCCGAGGCACTGCTCATTCCGTGGCACGCCAGCCGTCGGGCCGGCGTGTCCCTCACCACCTCCTGACCGACCCCATCACGGAGGCACCGATGAAACGCACCGCCACCACCATCCTGGCCACCGCCGCCCTGCTCCTCGCCGCGACCGGCTGCGGTGGGGACGACCCCGCCGGCAGCACCAACGCCGACGGCAGCAAGCAGGTCACCCTCACCCTCAACTGGGTGCCCTACGGCGAGCACGCGCCCTTCTACTACGGCCTGCAGAAGGGCTACTACTCCGCCGAGGGCATCGACCTGAAGATCCTGCCCGGCAACGGCTCGGGCAACACGGTCAAGCAGGTCGCCCAGAAGCAGACCGACTTCGGCTGGGCGGACAGCCCGGTGCTGCTCAAGTCGGTGGCCAGCGGCATGCCGGTGCGCAGCCTCGGCGCGTACCTGGAGAAGGGCCCCTCCTCGGTGGAGTTCTTCACCGAGGAGAACATCAAGACCCCGGCCGACCTCAAGGGCAAGACCGTCGGCGGCACCCCCGGCGACGCCCTCTACGCGACCTTCCCGGCCTGGCTGGAGAAGAACGGCGTCAAGAAGGACGACGTCAAGGTCGTCAACGTCGATGCCGCCGGCAAGATCGCCGCCCTGGCCGAGGGCAAGGTCGACGCCATCATGGGCTTCTTCCACGACCAGGCGCCCACCATCGAGAGCAAGACCGGCAAGAAGGTCGACGTGCTGCTCTTCGCCGACTACGGGATGAACCTGCTCGGCACCGGCCTGATCGCCAACACCCAGACCCTGCAGAAGGACCCGGAGCTGGTTCGCAAGTTCGTCCGGGCCACTCAGAAGTCCTGGGCCGACGCCGCCCGGGACCCGGCCGGCGCGGTGAGCGCGATGACGGCTCTGGCAGAGAACGAGCCGGCGCCCGAGGTGCTCACCAAGCAGCTCACGCTCAACCTGCCGCTGATCGGCGCGGACGGCGCGCCCGGGGTGAACACCGAGGCCCAGTGGACCGAGACCATCGAGCTGATGGCCCGCTACGCCGAGCTGAAGGACCCGGGAGCGCCCAGCGCGTACTGGGACTCCTCGTACGCGGCGCAGGGGTGACCCGGTGACCGCCGCGAAGTCAGCCACCGGCACCGCCATCGGGATGTCCGGGCTGACCGTCCGGTTCACCACCAGACGGACGCAGACCACCGCGTTGGACGACGTGTCGCTGGACATCGAGCCGGGCGAGTTCGTGACGATCGTCGGCCCGTCCGGCTGCGGCAAGTCCACCCTCCTGAAGATCGTCGCGGGGCTGGTCAGGCCGACCAGCGGCGAGGTGTCGCTGCTGGAGCGCCCGGTGCGCGGCCCACAGAAGGAGATCGGCTTCGTCTTCCAGAAGGCCGCCCTGCTGGAGTGGCGCGGCGCCCGAGCCAACATCCTGCTCCAGGCCGAGATGCGCGGCATGGACCGGGCGCAGGCGGCCCGCCGTGCCGACGAGCTGATCGAGATGACCGGCCTGACCGGCTTCGAGAAGGCGTTGCCACACGAGCTGTCCGGCGGTATGCAGCAGCGGGTGGCGCTCTGCCGCGCGCTGCTGCACTCCCCGCCGGTGCTGCTCATGGACGAGCCGTTCGGCGCCCTGGACGCGCTGACCCGGGAGCAGATGAACGCCGAGCTGCATCGGATCTGGCGGGAGACCGGGACCACAGTGGTGCTGGTCACCCACTCCATCGCCGAGGCGGTCTTCCTCGGCACCCGGGTCGTGGTGATGAGCCCCCGGCCCGGCCGGATCATCCGCACCTTCCCGGTCGAGCTGCCGGCGCACCGCGACTACGCGTCTGTGATGTCGGACCCCCGCTTCGACCGGCTCGCCACCGACCTGCGTGGGTTGCTCGGCAGCGCGGCCGCCAACCACTGAGCGCGAATCGGCACGACCAGCACGACGGAAGGAACACCATGACCCGCAGGTCGATCGGCATCATCGTCAATGGCGTGACCGGACGGATGGGCTACCGGCAGCACCTCGTCCGGTCGTTGCTGGCCATCCGGGAATCCGGTGGTGTGGCGTTGGCCGACGGCACCACCATCTGGCCGGAACCGGTCCTGGTCGGGCGCAACGAGACGAAGCTCCGCGAGCTCGCCGAGCGGCACGGGCTGACCGACTGGACCACGGACCTGACCTCGGCGCTGGCCCGCGACGACGTCGAGATCTACTTCGACGCGCAGGTCACCCAGCAACGGGAGAAGGCGATCCGGCGGGCCATCGAGGCCGGCAAGCACATCTACACGGAGAAGCCGCTGGCCGAGGACACCGCGGCAGCCCTCGACCTGGCCCGGGCGGCGGACGCGGCCGGCGTACGGACGGGTGTGGTGCAGGACAAGCTCTTCCTGCCCGGTCTGCGCAAGCTCAAGCGCCTCATCGACGGCGGCTTCTTCGGCAAGATCCTCTCGGTGCGCGGCGAGTTCGGGTACTGGGTCTTCGAGGGCGACTGGCAGCCCGCTCAGCGGCCGTCGTGGAACTACCGGGTCGAGGACGGCGGCGGCATCGTGGTCGACATGTTCCCGCACTGGCACTACCTGCTGGAGGAGCTGTTCGGCCGGGTCACAGCCGTCTCCTGCGTGATCGCCACGCACGTGCCCGAGCGGGTCGACGAGGCCGGTCAGGCGTACCCGGCCACCGCCGACGACGCCGCGTACGCCATCTTCGAACTGGACGGTGGCGTGATCGCGCAGATCAACTCGTCGTGGGCCGTGCGGGTGTACCGCGACGAACTGGTGGAGTTCCAGGTCGACGGCACCGAGGGCAGCGCGATCGCCGGTCTGCGCAACTGCCGGGTGCAGCACCGGGCGGTCACCCCGAAGCCGGTGTGGAACCCGGACCTGCCGGCCACCGAGGACTTCCGCGCCCAGTGGGCCGAGGTGCCGGACAACGAGGAGTTCGACAACGGCTTCAAGGTGCAGTGGGAGGCGTACCTGCGGCACGTCGTGGCCGGCGAGCCGTTCCAGTGGGACTTCCTGGCCGGTGCGCGTGGGGTGCAGCTCGCCGAGTTGGGGCTGCGCGCGGCCCGCGAGGGCGGTCGGGTCGAGGTGCCGGAGCTGCGCTCATGACCGCCGAGGTGGTGCTGCCCGGTGGTCGGCGTCACCGGCTCGCCGGGGGCGGCGGCTTCGCCCGGCCGGACGCGCCGGCGACCAGTCGGATCGCGTACGCCGCCGCGCACGTGGTCGCCGACCCGGGCGCGGAGAACGTGCCGGGTGCCCCGGCGAGGGTGGACTGGGACACCACCCTCGCCTTCCGGCGGCACCTCTGGTCGTACGGGCTGGGGGTCGCCGAGGCGATGGACACCGCCCAGCGGGGGATGGGGCTGGACTATCCGGCGACCCGGGAGCTGATCCGGCGTAGCGCCACCGAGGCCCGCGCGGTGGGCGGGCGGATCGTCGCCGGGGTCAACACCGACCAACTGCCGGTCGGTCCGGCCACCCTGGCAGCGGTCACCGCCGCGTACGCCGAGCAGCTCGACGACGTGCGCGCGGCCGGTGCCCGGCCGGTGCTGATGTGCAGCCGGCACCTGGCCGCCGCCGCGCGTGGCCCGGAGGACTACCTACGGGTGTACGACGAGCTGCTGGGCGCCGCCGACGAGCCGGTGGTGCTGCACTGGCTGGGCCCGATGTTCGACCCGGCGTTGACCGGCTACTGGGGTGCGGTCGACCTCGACCTGGCCGCCGACACCGTCATCGAGCTGATCAAGGCCCACCAGTCCAGGGTGGACGGCATCAAGGTGTCACTGCTGGACGCCGACCGGGAGATCGCGTTGCGCCGCCGCCTGCCGGCCGGGGTGCGCCTCTACACCGGTGACGACTTCCACTACCCGGAACTGATCCGGGGCGACGAGGTGGGTCACTCCGACGCGCTGCTCGGGGTGTTCGCGGCGATCGCGCCGGCCGCCGCCGCCGCGCTCGCCGCCCTGGACCGGGGGGACCTGACGGCGTACGACGAGATCTTCGCGCCCACCGTGCCGCTGGCCCGGCACCTGTTCGCGGCGCCGACCTGGCACTACAAGACGGGGATCGTGTTCCTGGCCTGGTTGGCCGGGCACCAGGACCACTTCACCATGGTCGGCGGTGCGCAGTCCGGCCGGTCTCCGGCGCACCTGGCCACCCTGCTCACCCTGGCCGACGCGGCCGGGCTGCTGCCCGACGCCGACCTGGCCGCCTCCCGCGCCCGGGCCTTCTTCACAGTGGCGGGGGTAAACCAGTGAGCGCGAGGAGTGAGCCGGTTTTGCGAGCCCCGCAGTCGCGAGCGGAGACCAGCCCAGTGAGCCTGACCCGCTTCTCGTTCAATCAGGCCACCGCGCAACGGTGGGCGTTGCCGGAGGTGGTGGCCGGGTGCGTGGCGGCTGGCGTACCGGGCATCGGCCTGTGGCGGGAGCCGGTGGCCGAGTACGGATTGGCCCGTTCGGCGAAACTGGTCCGCGAGGCTGGCCTGGCCGTCACGTCGCTGTGCCGGGGCGGGTTCTTCTCTGCCGACGACTGGCGGGCGGAGAATCTGCGGGCCATCGACGAGGCCGCCGCCCTCGGGGCCCCGGAGCTGGTCCTGGTGTCGGGTGGGTTGCCGGCCGGTAGCCGGGACATCGACGGCGCCCGGCGTCGGGTCGCCGATGCGATCGGCGAGCTGGCTCCACACGCCGAGGCCGCCGGGGTGCGGCTGGCCATCGAACCGCTGCACCCGATGTTCGCCGCCGACCGGTGCGTGATCGCCACCCTGGGTCAGGCGCTGGACATCGCCGAGCGGTTCGACCCGGCGGTGGTCGGCGTGGTCGTGGACGCGTACCACGTCTGGTGGGACGACACGGTGTACGCGCAGATCGCACGGGCGGGCGAGTGGATCGCGGCGTTCCAGGTCTGCGACTGGGTGACCCCGCTGCCCGAGGGGGTGCTGCTCGGCCGGGCGCTGCCCGGCGACGGCTGCATCGAGCTGCGCCGGCTGCGCGAGGCGGTCGACGCGGCCGGTTACGTCGGCCCGATCGAGGTGGAGGTCTTCTCCGCCGAGGTGTGGGCGCGTCCGGGCGCGGAGGTGCTCGACGCGGCGATCGCCGGCTACCTGCGCCACGTTGTCTGACCGGCTCCCCGACGGCACGCCGGGCGGCGTGCGTCCATCCACGGTGGGCGAACCGGCCAGCGGTCGGCGCTGGCCGGCGGCGGTCGGCGCGTGGTTGGGCATCGGCACCGCCCCCGCCACGCTGGTGCTCGGCGCGGCGATGGCCGCCCGGCACGGCGGCGCGGTGCCGGTGGCCGGGCTGCTGGTCGGCGGGGTGGTGATGGCGGTCCTGCTTTGGGGGCAGGGTCGCATCGGTCTGCGCCGGCCGCTCGGCGACGGCGGAACGTTGACCGCGGTCCTGCCCGCGTACCTGGGGGACACCTCGCGGCTGCTGCTGGCGGCGGTGCTGGCCCTGTCGATGGTCGGTTGGAACGGGTTCAACGTCGGGCTCGGTGGGGCGTCGCTGGCCGCGCTGACCCACCTGCCGGGCTGGGCCGGGCCGGTGTTGCTGGAGGTGGCGGTCCTCGCCGTCTCCTGGGCGCCGGCCCGGCTCGGCAACCGGGTCGCGGTGGTCACCACGCTCAGCGCGGTGGTGTTGGTCGGCTGGTGCCTGACGGTGCTGCCACCGCCCGGTGCGCCGGTCCGCCTGGCCGGCGGTGGGCTCGCCGACGCCGCCGCGCTGATCGGGTACGCGGCCGTTTTCGCGCTGCGCGCGCCGGACTTCAGCGTCGGCCTTGCCCGGCGGCGGGACCTCGCCTGGTGCGTGGGGTTGTTGGTCGGGCCGGCGCTGCTCGGGGTGCTCGCCGGTGCCGGCCTGTGGCTGCGAACCGGCTCGGCCGACGTGGTCGCGTTGCTCGCCGCCGGTTCGGGGCTGGCCGCGTACGCGAATCTGTTCGTCGCGGTGGCGGTCTTCGCGGCGGCGCTGACCACCACGTACTCCGGTTCGCTGGCGTTGCGTGGCCTGGCTCCCCGGATGCCGGCGCGGGCCGCGATGCTGGCCGTCGCGGTGCTCGGCGGGGTGTTGGCGGTGGCGCGGTTCGACCGCCTGGTGCTGCCGTGGTTGACCCTGCTGGCCGCCGCGCTGCCGGTGCTGGTGGTGCCGATGGCCGTGGAAGCCGCGGCCCGCCGTCGCGGTCGTGTCCCGCGTACCGTGCCCGCCTGGTGCTGGGTGCCGCCGGCGCTGCTCGCGGTGGCCTGCACGCTCGCCGGGGTGGGCGTCGCGCCGTTGCTGGGGCTGGCCCTCGCCGGGGCGTGCACTGTGCTGTGGCGGCATCGCAGAAAGTTGATCTAGTCGCGGCCGGCGGATCGTGATCTTATACGCACCAGCGATCCGTAACACTCTCCGAATCCTCGATTAACCGTCGGCGGCTTAGGTGGGGGAGCGCTCCCAGGTGCGGGTCGCGATCGGATAAATGCTCCATAAAGGAACCATTGAAAGGAGCCTCGTGGCTACCAGCACGAGCAGAGACAGGGTGCGAAGACTAGCGATACCGACGCTGGTCTTCGCCCTGATCGCCGGCACCACCGGCATCGCGGGACCGGCGTCGGCGGCACCCGCCGGGCCGTCGGGTAACGGCAACGGCGCCGGTTACTTCACCCCCGGGTCCGACAAGAAGGTCATTCTGACCGACGGCGTCGACCGCCGGCCGGGCGGCAGAAACGCGGCCGAGCAGCAGGCCACGGCGGACGAGACCCGCCCCGGCATGTACATCGTCGAGTTGGCGGAGGAACCGCTGACCTCGTACGCCGGCGGGTCGTCCGGGCTGGCGCGAACCCGCCCGGAGGCGGGCGACCGGCTGGACGTGACCTCGGCGCCGGCACGGGCCTACCGCGGCCACCTCGACGCGCAGCGCAGCGCCGTCGCCGCCGCCGCGAAGGTCCAGGTCACCGCCGCCTTCACCACTGCCTTCAACGGGTTCTCGGCGAAGCTGACCACCCAGCAGGTGACCGCGTTGCGGGCGGACAAGCGGGTCCGCGCCGTCACCGCCTCGCGGGCGCTCGGTACCCCGACGCCCCCGCCGACCGCGCCGATCCCCAGCACCCCGGCCACCGCCACCCCTGACCAGTCAGCGGGAGCGGATCACGCCGGCAAGCCGGACAAGCCCGGCAAGCCTGGCAAGCCTGGCCCCGGTACCGGCGCGGGCATGGTGATCGGTGTTCTGGACACCGGCATCTGGCCGGAGAGCGCGTCGTTCGCCAAGAAGATGCCCGCCCCGGCGAACTGGCGCGGGACCTGCCAGACCGGTGTCGCCTTCGTGGCCGAGCACTGCAACGGCAAGATCGTCGGTGCCCGCTACTTCGCCGACTCCTGGCTCGCCTACGGCGGCTCGATTCCCTCGGCTGAGATCCTGTCCCCCCGCGACGTGTCCGGGCACGGCACGCACACCGCGTCCACCGCTGCCGGTCTGCCGCTGCCGAACGTCACGATCGACGGTCGCGGCTTCGGTCCCGTCTCCGGGGTGGCCCCGGACGCCCAGATCGCCGTCTACAAGGTGCTCTGGGGTGGCATGGGCTACGACGCCGACATCATCGCCGGCATCGACGCGGCCGTCGCCGACGGCGTGCAGGTCATCAACTTCTCGATCGGCTCCCAGCTCGGTGACTGGGAGGCCAACACCCCCATCGGCGTCGCGTTCCTCAACGCCACGCTGGCCGGGGTCTTCGTGGCGGCGTCCGCCGGCAACACCGGCATCGTGAGCGGGGCGATCAGCAACGCGGCGCCGTGGGTGACCACGGTCGGCGCGGCGGTGACCAAACTCGACGAGGCCACGATCAAGCTGGGCGACGGCACGAAGCTCGTCGGCGGTTCGCTGGACACCATGCCCGGTGGCGACTCGCGGCCGATGGTCTTCGGCGAACAGGCCGGCTCGCCCGATCTGGGCGCGGTCTACTGTGAGCCCGGCAGCCTCGACGCTGCGAAGATCAAGGGCAAGGTCGTCGCCTGCGCGCTGTCCGACCTGTTCGGCTCCGCCGCCGAGATCAAGGCCAAGGGCGGGGCGGCGATGGTGGTGTTCGACCCGGTCGGCAACTACCGGATCAACTCCATCTTCAACTTCCCGGTGGTCTACCTGCCGACCGAGAAGCAGGCCGGCGCGCTCTTCAACTACCTGATGCGCCACCCCACCGACGCGAAGGCTTCCCTGCGCAGCGGCGGTGACGGCTCCAGCGTCCCCGGCCTGCCCAGCGTGGCGGACTTCTCCTCCACCGGCCCGGACAAGGTGACCCTCGGCGTCTTCAAGCCGGACCTGGTCGCGCCGGGGTCGAACATCATCGCCGCGGTCTCGCCGGCGGGCAACTTCGGGCGGAACTACGACGCGTACTCCGGCACCTCGATGGCCTCGCCGTACGTGGCCGGCGCGGCGGCAATCCTGCGCGCCACCCACCCGGACTGGTCACCCGGCGCGGTAGCCTCCGCGCTGCGCACCACCGCCACCGACACCGTCGGCACCAGCGACCCCCTGGAGCAGGGCAGCGGGTTCATCAACCTGGCCAAGGCCACCGACCCCGGCCTGGTCATCCAGCCGACGGCGAAGGAACTGGTCACGTTCAGCGAGACGGCACAGCCCGACGGCAAGGAACTCAACCTGCCGGCCATCTCGTTGCGCGAGTACGACGGCACCCGCCCGGTGACCGTCACCCGCACCCTGACCAACGTCGGTAAGGCGAAGGAGACCTACCGTTCGTCGGTGTCCGGCCTGCCCGGCATGAAGGTCACCGTGTCCCCGGCATCGGTGACGCTGGCGCCCGGCACGTCCGCGACGGTGACCATCACCGTCCGTCGGGGCAGCGCGCCCTGGGACCGCTACGTGACCGGCTCGATCACCTGGCAGGGCAAGGCACACAGCGCCCGGATCCCGGTCGCCGCCCGCCCGTGGGGCATCACCCCCCGGCCGTACGCCGACGACGGCGAGGAGTTCGGTCGGATGACCAACGGTGCGTTCGGCTCGCTCCAGCCCGGCTTCACCGGATCGTTCGCCGGCCGCAGCACCGGTTACACGCCGATGCAGCGGACGTCGTACTCGATGCCGGCCGGCGTCTACGGTGGCGTGTTCGACCCGAAGGCCACCGGAGTGAAGAAGGTCGACTTCACGGTGCCGGCCAACACCGCAGGCATCGTGGTCGAGACCACCACCGACGACCCGAACACGAACCTCGACCTGTACCTGTACAAGGGCGACAAGCTGATCTACAGCAGTGACAGGTACTGGACCAGCGCGGAGCAGGCCTACAAGTTCCTGCCCGAGCCGGGGCGCTACACGGCGTACGTGTTCGCGCAGTACCCCGGTGGTCCGGTCGTCGACTTCCAACTCAAGCACGCCATCATCGGCCGAAACGCCACGTACGCGGGTGCCACGCTGGAGACGCCCTCCACCGTGGAACGCGGGCTGACGTACGGGTTCACGCTCAAGCCGAATAAGCCGCTGGCCGACGGCGACTTCTGGGCGTACACCGAGTGGAACACCAACGGCACTGTCATCCCCGGCAACCTCGTCTACACCCAACAGAGTTCCTGGCAGTAAACCCTTCTGAACCGTGGGGCGGTGCCGTAGCGCACCGCCCCACGGCCTGCCACAAGATCAGACGGCCATTCGCTCGACGAATGCGCGGCGAGTGGCGACGTCCCCGAGTGGCAGGGCACTCAGCTCGTACCCGAGTTGGGTGTAGGCGGTGACCATGGCGTCATGGGTGCGCACCGCCTCGGTGAAGTCCTGGTTTCGCTCGCTGTCGTTGGTGTATATCTGCGGCCAGGGCGGGGCGACGAAGACGCGCCGGTGATAGCGGAACTGACGTGCTGCGGCCGCCAGGTGGTCCGGCACCGGCCAGCCGAGCAGCAGGTGGTAGCCGACCAGGTCCGGAATGCCGCGGCTTCACCCACGCCACAGCGTAGATCTTGGACAGTTTTCGTTCTGGCGTAACGGAAACTGTCCAAGATCTACGCTTTCGGCTCGCTGATTGGCGTCACCGGCGCGGTCGCGCGACGCGACGCGACGCGAGGAGCCGCGACGCGACGCGACGCGAGGAGCCGCGCCGCGCACGCCGCCGGCCGGCCGGCCGATCAGCGGGACCACCGACATCTGCGCCCCGGGCACGGCCGGTGGAGTAGATCGTCTGGGCGCGCACCGTTCGGTGAGCAACACCGTCGTGCCGACCGGTGGTGGGCGGAGATCGACCCCGCCCACCACCGGTCGACGGTCAGGTGACCGTGATGGTCAGGTTGATCGAGCGGGTCTCCCCGGTGCTGTAGGTGGTCGTCACCCGGGCGGTGAAGGTCCCCCTGCGGGGATAGCTGTGGGCGATCGACCGCAGCGTCGCCCCGTGGGCGATGGCGCTGTTGTCACCGAAGTCCCACGCGTAGTCGGTGATGCTCTGCCCGGACGGCGCGGTGGCGGTGGCGGTCAACGTGGTGTTCAGCGTTCCGGTGCCGCTCGCCGGGTTCGCGGCCAGCGACAGCGTCCCGCCCGGTTCCTGTTTGACCCCAGCGCCGTTGAACCGTAGCCAGTCGAGTGCGAGCAGGTCCGGGGTGCCGCCGACCTGGGCGGCGTTGAGGAACTTCGCGTACAGGGTGGTGGTGCCGGTGGGTTTGTTGGTCAGCGTGACGGTGGGGGAGACCAGGTTGTCCCACCCGCCGGTCGAGGCGACGGCGGCCGTGCCGATCAGCGTGCCGGTCGGCGAGCCGGTGCGCAGCTCGATGGTGCCACCGAGACCGCCGTTGGTCAGCCCGAGCGTCACCGAGCCGACGTTGCGCAGGTCCACCGGCCCGTACGCGACCCAGTCGTTGTGGTCGACGTCGCCGAGCCGCTTGCCGGCGCGGGCGGTGGCCCGGTCGTTGACGGTGACGCCGAACTGGGCGGTGAAGTGCTCGGCCTCCTTGCTCTTGGGCTGCAACTGGACGCGGGTGGAGCCGGTCAGCGCCGGTACGCCGCCGGCCGCGCCGCCGTCGGTGTACTGCGCGGTGATCAGGGTGTAGAGGTTCTGCCCCGGCCCGTGCCCGTCACCGGCGTCGGCCTCGGTGGCGAGCAGCCCCGAGCAGCCGGTGTACACGTCCAACGGGTGGGCGTGCTGGTCGTGCCCGAGTTGCGTCTGCACCGTCACCTTGGCGCAGTCGATGGTGGTGTCCTCCGGGTCGGTGACCGTCACCGTGTACGGGATCTTGTCGCCGAAGTCGAAGAAGCCGCCGTCGGGCACGGTGATTGTCACAGTGGGTCGGGTGTTGCCGACCACCACCTCGGTGACCGCGGTGGCGGTCAACCCGTTGCCGCTGTTGCGGACGGTCAGCCGGGCGGTGTGCCTCCCGGCCGTCGAGTAGGTGAAGCTCGGGTTGGCGGCGGTGGAGTCGGTGCTGCCGTCGTTGGTGAAGTCCCAGGCGTAGCTGAGCGCCGACCCGTCACCGGCGGTCGACCCGGCCGAGGAGAACGTCACCGCGAGCGGCGTACGTCCGCTGTCCGGGGTGGCGGCGATCTTCGCGGTCGGTGGCCGCCCGTTGGCGACGTAGTCGATCCGGTAGATGCCCGCGCCGGCGTTACTGCCGCCGCGTCCGCTGCCGGTGCCCTCGCCGAAGTCGATGACGTAGAGCGAGCCGTCCGGGCCGAACTCCGCCTCGAAGGGCTGGATCCAGCTCATGTTTTCGAAGATCCCGTTGATCGACTGGAGGTCACCGACGGCGGTCGGGCCGAAGCGCGGGTTGCTGAAGGTCTGCGCCGTCTTGTGGATCGACAGCGTCTTGAACCACCTGCGGGTCAGCTCATAGGTGATCCACTTGCCCTCGAAGTACTCGGGGAACTTCGTGGTGCGGGTGTTGGCCGGGTCGTAGTCGTAGACCGGGCCACTCATCGGCCCGCCGCCGCCGGTGCCCAACTCGGGGAACTGGGTGGAGGCGGAATACGCGTACCAGACCAGCGCGGACTTCGCCGCCGGCAGGGTGGTCAGGCCGGTGTTGTTGGGCGAGTTGTTCACCGGTGCGGCGCAGTTGAACTTCGCCCCGGAAGTGTTGGTGGCGAAGTTGTAGTCGTTGAACGGGATGTTGTTGCCCACGCAGTACGGCCAACCGAAGTTGCCGGCGCTGGTGATCCGGTTGAACTCGACAGTCCCCTCCGGGCCTCGGTTGGGGTCGGCGGCGCGGGCGTCCGGGCCGTAGTCGGCCACCAGCACCGCGTTTGTCTGCGGCTCGATGGTGATCCGGAACGGGTTGCGCATGCCCATCGCGTAGATCTCCGGTCGGGTCCTCGCGGTGCCGGCCGGGAAGAGGTTGCCGCTCGGCACTGTGTACGTACCGTCGGCCTGTGGGGTGATCCGCAGGATCTTGCCGCGCAGGTCGTTGGTGTTGCCGGCGGTGCCCTGGGCGTCCCAGGCGGCGCGGCCGGCGCGCTCGTCGACCGGGGTGTAGCCGCTGGAGGCGAACGGGTCGGTGTTGTCGCCGATCGCCGCGTAGAGGCGCCCGGCAGCGTCCATGGCCAGCGACCCGCCCATGTGCGAGTTGGCCCGGCCCTCACCCCGGTAGGTGGGGACGGCCAGCAGCCGCTTCTCCGAGGAGAGCGCGACGCTGTTGTTGGCGACGGTGAAGCGGGACAGGTTGAGCTGTTTGAGGGTCTTGTCCGACCAGAGCAGGTAGATCCAGCCGTTGCTGGCGAAGTTGCGGTCCAGCGTCATGCCGAGCAGCCCGTCGGACTGGTCGGTCATCGCGGAGGTGTACGCGAAGTCCAGCAGCGTGGTGACCTGGAGGGTGTCGGAGTTGACCACCTTCAGCGCGCCGGTGCGCTGGATGTAGTAGACCTTCCGGTCCGGGCCGACTGCCAACTCGAAGGGGTCGGCCAGGTTCTCGGTGACCAGCCCCACCCGTTCGAAGTTGCTGGTCTTGGTGGCTGAGCAGTCACCGGCGACCGCGCCGGCCGCCCACTCGATGCCGTAGCGCAGGTGCTCCAGGAACGTCGGGGTGCTGAACTGGGAGCTGGCGTGCCCGCCGGCGGTGAACCAGGACCGGCCGCCGTCGTAGCGCTGACACCAGGAGTACGCGTGGTCGACGCCCTCGTCCAGGCCGTTGATGCCGTCGCGCACCTTGATCTGCGCGAGGGTGTGCACGTTGCCGGTCGGGTTGGTCCGCCAGTTGTACCACTCCTCGCTCTGCTCCCAGAGCTCCGGCAGGTTGCGTGTCGAGGGGTGCGCCCGGTCGAGCACCTTGACGCGGCCGGGGAAGGTGCCGCCGGTGGACGAGAAGTCGGGGTGGTAGTCGAAGATCGTGCCGACCAGCCCCTCGTACCACGGCCAGTCGCGTTCGCTGGCCGAGGCGGCGTGCAGGCCGGCCCAGCCGCCGCCGTTGCGGATGAACGTCTGCAACGCGGCCCGCTGGCTGGCGTTGAGCAGGTCACCCGAGGTGGGGAGCGAGTTGGTGTTGTTGAAGACCAGGGCGTCGAAGGTGGCGAGGTTGGCGTTGGTGAACGCGCCGGCGTCGGTGGTGGCGACGACCTCGAAGTTGTGGGCGGCGCCCAGTTGTTGGATCGCGGCGATGCCGGCCGGGATCGAGTCGTGGTAGAAGTTGGTGATCTTGGAAAAGACCAGCACCCGGAAGCGCGGGGCGGCCTCGGCGGGCAGGGCGGTGGTGGTGCTCACCACGGTGGCGATGGCGAGCAGGATCAGGCAGAACGCGCGGAGGTGTCGGGGCATGGGGGCGCTCCCTGTCGGACGGTGAGGGTCGGAAAGCGCTTTCTCGCTGCCCGCATCACGGTACTGACAGCCAGTGACGACCGTCAATAGCCGACTGGTAAGCGGTTTCCCGCCGTGCCGGCGTCCACGTCTCGGCGGGCCCCACGGCCGATGGGTACGGCTTACGATGTCCCCTTGATACGCGCCGTGACCCTGCGGATGCGGCGTGTCTCGTCGACCTGGGGAGGTCTCGTGACGGTGCCGTCCACGTCGGAAATGCCCGAGGGTCGGGGTGCCGACCCGATCGACACCACGACGGTGCATCCGGCGCGCCGCTACAACTACTGGCTCGGCGGCAAGGACAACTTCGCCGTGGACCGGGAGTCCGGCGACCAGATCGCGGCCGTCTATCCAGGGGTGCGCACGCTCGCCCGGGAAAACCGGGCCTTCCTCGGCCGGGCGGTCCGGTTCCTCGCCGAGGAGGTCGGCGTCCGGCAGTTCCTCGACATCGGCACCGGCATCCCGAGCGCCGCCAACACCCACGAGGTGGCCCAGTCCGTCGCCCCCGATTCCCGGGTGGTCTACGTCGACAACGACCCGATGGTGCTGGTCCACGCCCGAGCGCTGCTGACCAGCGACCCGGCCGGGGCCACCGCCTACCTGGACGCCGACCTACGCGACCCGGAAAAGATCCTCGCCGACCCGCAGTTGCACGCCACAGTGGACCTGTCCCAACCGGTGGCCCTGGTGCTGATCGCCGTGACGCACTTCCTCACCGATGACGACCGCCCCCACGAGCGGGTCGCCCAGCTGCTCGACGCGCTGCCGTCGGGCAGCTGGCTGGCGTTGACCCACTTCACCACCGACCACATCCCCGCCGAGATCGTCACGCGGATGGAGGCCGAGTTCGCCGCCGGCCGGATGAAGCAGGACGCCGTGCCCCGCGACCGCGCCGAGTTCGCCCGCTTCTTCACCGGCCTGGAGCTGGCCGAGCCGGGCATCGTCCCGGTCACCGAGTGGCGACCGCAGGTGCCGCCGCAGCAACGCCCACCCCTGGCCGACGCCTCCATCTACGGCGCGGTGGCCCGCAAGCCCTGACATCGCCTCGGTGGCGTGGATCGGGGGCCTTCGTCACACTGACCGTCCACCATCGCGCCCGGCCTTCGAACGGGCGGGTCTCGCCGCCACCGGGGTGGGCGTCGAGGCGCGAGCCGGTTCCGCCGGCCGGGTGAAGAAGCGGACGATGTCCGCCGCCGCGGTGGGGGAGAGCATCATCGCCTGGACTCGTGCGGACATCGCCGCGATGGGGTGGATCCGGTCGAACATCAACTCTTCGTACGCCCGAATCGCCGCATCCGGGTCGGCGGGATTGGCGGCGAGTTGGCCGGCGAGTTCCGCGGCGTCGAGCATGGCCTGGTTCGCGCCCTCACCGACCGGTGGCATGAGGTGCGCGGCGTCGCCGATGAGGGTGACGCTCGGCCGGCTGGTCCAGCGCGTACCGGTGGGCATCGCCTCGATCAGGCGTGGCGTCGGCGGGCTGTCGGCGGCCTCGATGAGTGCGGTGAGGCGAGGGTCCCAGCCAGCGAACATGGCCAGCAGGGCTTGCTTGCCACGGTACGTGTCGAGGGGCTGGTCCTCGGCACGCAGCGAGATCCCGACCCGGAGGCTGCCGTCGCCGAGACGTTGTGCGGCCAGGATCTGGTTCACGCCGACACACCACAGGTTCCCGGGGCCGACCAACTCGGCGAGGTCCGGATGACGCCTGTCGACGTCGTCGACGCTCAGCTCCACGAGGGTCGCCACGTAGGACAGCTCGACCTCGACCAGCAGTGACCGGACGACGGAACGCGCGCCGTCCGCGCCGATGAGGAGGTCGCAGCTGGTGCGGCGACCGTCGTGGAACGTCAGGTCCCAGCCCTCGTCTGGTCGCGCGGTCGCCGCGACGAGCCGATGCCCCCAGGCCACCGTGTCGCCGGGGAGGGAGTCGAGCAGGAGATCACGCAGCGCGCTCCGGTCGATCTCGGGACGTCCGGAGAACGAGCCGGGTTGCGGCACATGGTGTATCAGGGTGCGTCCGGTCGGGTCGAGGATGCGATGTTCCTCGCCCTCGGGCCGCGCCTCCGACCGGAACCGGCCGGCGAGACCCGCCTCGGCCAGGGCTCGTTGCCCGGACTCCGGGTGCAGATCGAGGGCGCCGCCCTGGGGGCGCGCGGACCGGCTTGCTTCCCGGTCGTACACCACCGCGTCGATGCCGTGCTGGTGCAGGATCCGTGCCAGTGTCAATCCGCCGAGGCCACCACCGGCGATCGCGATTCGCGTTCTCACGTCGCTACCGTACACTGTATATATGGATACACCGTACGGTAATGAGCCGCTCCCCGTGTGGGAGCGGCCCGAACCTCAGCCGAGGGCGGTGCCGGTGCCGTTGAGCCGCCAGAAGATCGCCGCCACGGCGATCCGGCTTGCCGACGCGCACGGCCTCGACGGGCTGTCATTGCGCAAGATCGCCAAAGAGCTCGGTGTTGGTCCGATGCGGCTCTACGACTATGTGATCAACAAATCCGAGCTGCTCGATCTGATGGTCGACGTCGTCTATGCCCGGATCGCCGAGGTGGGCCAACGCTCCGGGTGGCGCGACACGGTGCTGGCCATCGCCCACGCGACCCGCGATGCCGCCCTTGACCATGAGTGGTTCTCCGACCTGCTCGGCGGACGGCCGCACCTGGGACCGCACGCGCTCGCCGTGGGCGAAGCGACCGCAGCGGCGCTCAGCGAGGCCCTTGGCGTGCCCGACATCGACGACCTCCAGCGAGCCGTGGGCGCCCTCAACGCCTTCATCATCGGAGCGGTCCGCCGAGAGGTCACCGAGCGCCGCACCACACGTTTCACCGGCACCGACGAAGCCGCCTTCCAGGCCAGCCTCGGCCCCTACCTCACGCGCATGTTGAACACCGGCAGGTACCCCACCGTGGCCCGGCTCGTCATCGACGGCGCCCACCTCAATGCCGAGGAAACCTTCGACCACAACCTGACCACCGTCCTGGACGGCATCACCAGCCGACCCCGAACGTGACCCACTGCTCTGCGGGCAGCGCCCCGACGGCTCGCCGGAGCGAGGTCACTGATCACCCAGACAGGAGCCGACGAGTGCAGGTCAGTATGGCGACGAGCGCTGGCAGGGCCGATCGGCCGAACGAGGACTTCGTCGGCGCGGTTCCCGGCGCTGTCGTCCTGCTCGACGGCGCCGGCATTCCGGGAGCCGAGTCGCTCTGTTTCCACGGCGTCGCCTGGTACACGCACCGCCTCGGCGGTGCGCTGCTCGGGCACCTGTCGCGCGGCGACGGGCGGGACCTCGCCGCGATCCTCGCCACCGCCATCGGCGAGATTGCCGGCGAGCACGGCGACACCTGCGACATCGCGGACCCGAGCAGCCCGCAGGCCACGGTCGCGATGGTCCGCGCCCACCAGGGCCGCCTCGACTGGCTCCTGCTCGCGGACTGCTTTCTCGTCCTCGATCGAGCCGACGCCGGCCCGCAGGTGGTCACCGATGAGCGTGAGATGACTGCTCGCCGCGAATGTTCAGCGCCGCTGGCCGGTGTTGTGCGGGGAACAGCGGAGTACGACCGGGTGCGCGCCTCCTGCGTCACCGCGCTGCGTGCCCGCCGCAACCAGCCGGGCGGCTACTGGATCGCCAAGGATGACCCGCGCGCCGCCCGGGAGGCGGTGACCGGCAGTCAGCCCCTCGCCAGCGTGAACGGTGTCGCGCTGCTGAGCAACGGCGTCAGCCGCATCGTCAGCCCGTACGGCCGGACCGACTGGCCGGGTCTGCTGGACCTGCTCCACACCCCCGGGCCGGCCGGCGTCATCGCTCGGGTCCGGCAGGCCGAGGCGCAAACCGCCGCTGACGCCGATGCGCCGGCACCGGACGACGCCACAGTGGCTTACGCGAAGTTCCAGTCCGCCACCGACCTGTCCGCCGGCGCGTTGCGGTGAGGTCGTGCTCGGCTCACGCGGGGGGAGCTGCGGCAGGCGCTCGGTCGTCCGACCCTTCCGGCGCGGTGATCGAGGCCGCGATGATCCGGCTGGGCACCACCGGCGCGTCCCGGCCCGTGCCCCGCCGGCTGTCGCCGCCGCCGGATTCCTCGTGATAGTCCTGCTCCACGTTCACCGACCAGACGTCATGCGTACTCCCGGTGGCGATGTTCTCGGCGGTGAGCATCGCGGTCAGCATCGAGTGGTCCTGGTTGTTGTAGCGGTGCATGCCGTTGCGGCCCACCGGATGCACGTTCGGCACCGCCTCGGTCAGCCAGGCCCGGATCACGTCCACGTTGTGCTGGTAGCGCTCGTCGTACACCGGGTAGGCCTTGGGCATGCGCACGACGTAGCCGGCCTCCACCACACCGGGCCGAACCAACCCCAACCGCTCCAGCTCCGCGGTGGCGAGGGCCACCAGATCGGCATCCGGGGTACGCCACATCTCGTCGTCCTCGAACACGAAGTACTCCAGGCCCAGGCAGGTGCGGCCGTCCTTCACCAGGTACGGCGACCAGGAGCCGAAGTTCTGGATCCGGCCCACCCGCACGGCCGGGTCATGCACGTAGATCCAGTTGTCCGGAAACGAGAATTCCGCCGGCACGACCAGGGCGACCGTGAGGAAGTCGCGGTAGCGCAGGTCAGCCGCGCAGGCCAGCACCTTCGGCGGCGCCGGTGGGTGCAGCGCGGCCACCAGCTCCGAGATCGGCATGGACGAGATCACATGGTCGGCTGCCTGGGTACGCTGCCCGCCCGCGCCGTTGACCGTCACGCTGATCGCCCGCAGGCGGGCCGGGTCGCGGTGCACGGCGGTGACCCAACTGCCGGTGGACAGCTGCCCGCCGCGCTCCCGGACCTGCTCGGCGCAGCGCTCCCACATCATCCCGGGCCCGTACTTCGGGTACTGGAACTGCTCGATCAGGCTGGTCACGTCGGTGCGCCGACGCCGGGGCAGCAGCGCGTTGCGGATCGCCGTGGCCAGCGACAGGTTCTTGATCCGTTGCGCCGCCCAGTCGGCCTGCAACCGGTCCGCCGGCATACCCCACACCTTCTCGGTGTACGTCTTGAAGAAGATCGAGTACAGCCGCCAGCCGAACCGGGCCGACACCCAGCCCTCGAAGTGTGACTGGTCGCGTGGTGGCCGTAGTCGGGCGCGGGCGTACGAGCCGAGACAGCGGGCGGCCTCCGGCAGACCCAGGTTCCGCAGGGCGTTCATGGCGCTCAGCGGGTAGTCGAACAGGGCTCCCCGGTAGAAGATGCGGCTCATCCGGGGCCGGGTCAGGAAGTCCTCGTCCGGCAGGATCTCGTGCCAGAACGCCTGCACCCGCGGCACCTTCGTGAAGAACCGGTGCCCGCCGATGTCGAACCGCCACCCGTCGCGCTCCACGGTCCGGCTGATCCCGCCGACCACCTCGTCGGCCTCGAACACATGGACCGACCGGCCGTGCCGGAGCAGTTCGTACGCCGCGGTCAGCCCGGCTGGCCCCGCACCGATGACCACCGTGCCGCTCTGCTCGCTCATGCTGACGCGCTCCCCCTGCTCACCGCCATGGTTGAGATGCGGCGTCTACCCGTTCTGCGCAGAATGTCACACTTGGTGATGGCTGGCCCTCGCTTCGGCGGGGCGCGCCGCGGGCGTACCACGAGATAGAGCGACTCTCCGCGCGGCCGGCGGAGCGGGGGAGCGGGCGGATGGACAGGTGGCGCAGCGGCGCGGCGGCGCTGGCCGCCCGGGCGGTCGTCGCAGGCCGCGGCGGGGCGCGCCTGGCCCGTCGGGTGCCGGCGCCCTGGCCGTACGTCATCAGTTTGTTCCTCGGCGCGAAGCTGCTGCTCACCGTGCTCGGGCTCCTGGTCCTGCACGCCTGGGACGGCGTCCCCGGGGCCCCGCCGCCGGACGAGGCGTTGATGTGGACCCAACAGGGGGAGATCTCCGGGCACCGGTGGATATCCTTCTGGTTCGCCTGGGACTCCCTGCTCTACCTGCGGCTGAGCACCCTGCCGCTGACCGGACCGTGGGTGGACTTCGGCTTTCCCCTGCTGTACCCGTTCCTGGCCCGGCCGGTCGGTGTGCTGTTCGGCGGCGACACCGCCCTCGCCCTGTTGCTGATCAGCAACGTCGCGTTCCTGCTGTCGCTCTGGTACGGCTACCGGCTGGCGGAGCTGCTGCTCGGCGACGCGCACGTGGCCCGCCGGTTCACCCGGTACCTGGTGCTGCTGCCGACCGCGTTCCTGTTCCAGGCCGCGCTGACCGAGTCGCTCTTCGTCTGCCTCGCGTTGGCTGCCTTCTACTACGCCGAGCGACGTCGGTGGCTGCTGGTCGGTGTGATCGGCTACTTCCTGGCGATGAGCCGCTCCGTCGGCCTGCTCGTGGTGCTGCCGCTGGCCCTGGTGCTGCTCCGGCAGCACGACTGGCGGCTCGGCCCGCGCGCCCTGCTCGGTTACCTGCGGATCGGTTGGCCGTTGCTGCTGCTGCCCCTCGGGTGGTTCACCTTCATGGCGTACTGCCGGTGGCGGGGTGGGGACTGGTTCGCCTATCAGCACGCGCAGCAGACCGGGTGGGGGATCAAGGTGCAGAACCCGGTGCCGGTGCTGCTGAACGGGTTGACCGGAGAGCCGCGCGACGCCGCCCGGGTGTGGTTCGCCGTGGCAGTCCTCGCAGTGCTGGTCGCCGGGTTCCGCCGCCGCGAGCTGGCCTACCTGGTGTACGGCGTCCTCATGGTGCTGGTGCCGCTGTCGATGGGTCCGCCGGTGTACAAGAGCCTGTTGCGCTATCTGCTCGCCGCCTTCCCGGTGGCACTGGTGCTGGCCCGCTGGGCCCGGCACGCCAGCGTCGACGTGTGGCTGACGGCGACGCTCGCCGTGGTGCAGGGCGTGCTGTTCGTGCTCTGGCTCAGCTACTGGACCCACACGATCATCTGATCGGGCCCTTGCCCCCGGGTCGATCACCGGCTCGGCGCCTGTGCGAGCCTGCTACCCGTCGTTGGAAGCGCACCTCTGCTGGAGGCCCGGTGTTCGCCCTACCGCTGACCGAGGATGTCGAGCTGCGCCCGCTGGAGCCGTGGCGGGCCGAGGAGTTCCTCGCCAACCTCGATCGGGCCCGCGAGCACATCCAGCCGTGGGTGTCGCCGACCTTCGTGGCCACCGACCTGTCGTCGGCCCGAGCGGTGCTGCAGCGGTACGCCGACCGGTGGGCCAGCGACAGCGGCGGCATCTGGGGGCTGTGGTGGCGCGGCACGCTGGTCGGCGGGGTCCTGCTCGTGTCGTTCGACGTGACCCGGGGTGTCTGCGAGGTCGGCTGCTGGGTGGAGCCGGCAGCCGAGGGGAAGGGCATGGTCGCGCCGGCGGTCCGCCGGATCGTCGACTGGGCGGTGCGCGAGCGCGGCATCCAGCGGGTGGAGTGGCGGACCAACGCCGACAACACCCGCAGCAAGGCCCTCGCGCGTCGGCTCGGCCTGCGCCTGGACGGCACGTTGCGCCAGGTCAGCCCCGGTCCGCACGGTCGCATCGACCTTGAGGTCTGGTCGGTGCTGGCCGACGAGTGGGCCGCCCCGCCACGCACCGTCCACTGACGACAGCGAATAGTTGTCGTACCCGGGCGGCACCATGCATCCATGGCCGTCCCCGCGCTCACCCCTCATTCCGACCCGCCGCGTTCCGTGCCGCTGCGTGAGGCGCGCACCCGGTTCAGCCAGCTCGTCGCGCTGGCCGAGCTGACCGACGCCGTCACCGTCGTCACCCGCGACGGCGACCCTCGCCCGGTCGCCGCGATCGTCCCCGCCGCGGCGGCCCGCAGCGGCGCGCAGGCCCGCGCCGACGCCGACCGGCTCGCCACGGTCACCGCCGGCTGGGCCCGGCGTCTCGACGAGCAGCACCGACGCAGCAGCCAGCGGCACGCCGCCGAGCTGAGTGCGGTCCGCGCGGCGCTGGCCGAGGTGTGGGCCGAGCTGGATCGCCGGGTCGTCCCGGGCAGCGACCCGACGCTGGCCCGGCTGCGCGCCGCGCACAACGACCTGCTCGCCGGCTGACCCGTGTCCGCGCCGGCCCGGGCTGGTCAGCGGCCCGGGGTCAGCCGGTGGCCGGGTACGCGTGGGTCTCGGCCGCCTTGACCGCCACCCACACCAGTTGGCCCGGGATCAGCCGCAGCTGGGCGGCGGCGGCCGGCGTGACGTCGGCGGCCACCCCGATCGGCCCGTCCAGTTGCACCCGCACGTTGTCACCGTGTCGCTGGACGCCAGACACCGTGCCCGCCCAGGTGTTGCGCGCGCTGCCCTCCGGCCGGGCCGGGTGCAGCGCCACCGCGGCCGGGCGGAACGCCACGAACGCTTCGCCGTCCAACCGGTCGGCGACCGTGAGGGTCAGCTCCGGTGAAACCCGCACCCCGTGCCCATCGGCGCGTCCCCGGTACAGATTCAACCCGACCAGCCGGGCGACATAGTCGGTGCGCGGGCGGGCGGTGACGCTCGGCCCGTCGCCCTCCTGCACCACCCGACCACCCTCGACGATGACCAGCCGGTCGGCCAGCGCCAGCGCGTCCAGCGGGTCGTGGGTGACCAGCACCGTTGCGCCCGGGTGCGCGGACAGGTGCCGGTGCAGCTCCGCGCGGGTGTCCAGCCGGGTGCGGGCGTCCAGCGCGGCGAGTGGCTCGTCCAGCAGCAGCAGCGACGGTGTCACGGCCAGCGCGCGGGCCAGCGCCACCCGCTGCGCCTGACCGCCGGAGAGCTGCCGGGGCCGGCGTTGCGCCTGCGCGTCGAGCCCCACCCGAGTCAGCCACTCCCGGGCCGTGGCGCGGGCGGCCCGCCGCTCGACGCCGTGCCGGCGCGGCCCGAAGGCCACATTGTCCAACGCGCTGAGGTGCGGAAAGAGCAGGTAGTCCTGGAAGACCACGCCGATCGGCCGGCGCTCGGTGGGCACCCAGGCGCGCGTCGCCGGGCGGTCCAGGTCGACGGCGTCGAGGGTGACGTGACCGGCGGTGAGCGGATGCAGCCCGGCCAGCGCGCGCAGCGCGGTGGTCTTGCCGGCCCCGTTCGGGCCGAGCAGCGCCACCACCTCGCCGGGCGCGACCCGCAACGGCACGTCGAGTCGGAAGGCGCCCCGGTCGACGACGAGCCGGGCGTCCAGCAGCGCCTCGCTCATGCGCTGCTCATCCAGCGCTCGCGCAACGCGACCAGGATGCCCACCGACACGACGAGCAGCACCAGGCTGAGCACGATCGCGGACTCCAGGTCGGTCTCCAACGCGAGGTAGACGGCGAGCGGCATGGTCTGCGTACGGCCGGGATAGTTGCCGGCGAAGGTGATGGTGGCACCGAACTCGCCGAGCGCCCGCGCCCAGCAGAGCACCGCCCCGGCGGCCAACCCGGGCGCCACCAACGGCAGCGTGACGTGGGTGAAGGCGGTCCACCGGCTGGCGCCCAACGTCGCGGCGGCCTCCTCGTAGCGGTGGTCGGCGGCGCGCAGCGCACCCTCGACGGCAATCACCAGGAACGGCATGGCCACGAACGACTCGGCCAGCACGACACCCGCGGTGGTGAACGGCAGGGTGACGCCGAAGGTGGCGTCGAGCCAGCCGCCGAGCAGCCCACGCCGGCCGAAGACCAGCAACAGCGCCACCCCGCCGACCACCGGCGGCAGCACCAGCGGCACGGTGACCAGCGCGCGCACCAGCCGGCGGCCGGGGAACTCGACCCGGGCCAGCACCCAGGCGAGCGGCACCCCGAGCAGCAGGCAGAGCGCGGTGGCCAGGGTGGCGGTCTGCACCGACAGCCGCAGGGCGGTCAACGCGCCCGGCTCGGTGAGCCGCTGGGGCAGGGTGGTCCACGGTGCCCGGATCACCAGCCCGGCCAACGGCAGGACGAGGAAGAGCAGCCCCAACCCGGCGGGGATCAGCAGCGCCGCCGGCACCCGCCCCCGCCGTCGCGGCGTGGCCCGGCGCTCGCGTGCCGCGTCGTCACGCTCGCGTGCGGTGTCGTCGCGGACCTGCCTCACGGGGCCTGGAACCCCGCCTCGGCGAGGACCGTCTGCGCCGGCGCCGAGCGGACGTACGCGACGAAGGCCCGTGCGCCGGCCGGGTTCGGAGCGTCCTTCAGCGCGACGATCGGGTAGTCGTTGACCGCCCGCGCCGACTCGGGGAACTCCACAGCGGTCACGTCGGCGTTCGCCGCTCGCACGTCGGTCCGGTAGACCAGAGCAGCGTCGACCTCGCCGAGCTTCACCTTCGCGAGCGCGCCCCTGACGTCCTGCTCCAGAGTGACCGGCGTCAGCGCGACACCGGCCGCGTCCAGGGCGGTGCGGGCCGCCGCGCCGCAGGGCACCTGGTCGGCGCAGAGCGCCACCTTCACGCCAGGCCCGCTCACGTCGGCCAGCCCCCTCACGCCTGCCGGGTTGCCCCGGGGCACCGCGATGACCAACTGGTTGCGGGCGAAGGTGCTCGGTGTGCCGTCGGCATTGCCCGCCTCGGTGACCGTGGTCATGTTCGCCAGCGCGGCCGAGGCGAACACGTCCGCCGGCGCGCCCTGGTTGATCTGGTTGGCCAGTGCTGAGCTGCCGGCGAAGTTCAGGGTTACCCTGCTGCCCGGGTTGGCGGCCTCGAAGTCCTTCCCGAGGCGGGTGAACGACTCGGTCAGCGAGGCCGCCGCGAACACGGTCACCGCGCCGGAAACCTGGCCGTCCCCGCTGCCGCCGGCCGCCCCGTCGTCGCCCGCGCCGCACCCGGCCAGCGCCAGGCCGGCCGACACCAGTACGGCCACCGCTGTGCGCCTTCTGCGCGGATCGCCCGGTTGATCCAGGAGCGCTCCCGGGAGCGCGTTCATCCGCCCGACCTCCCCCTTGTGGTGGCGGGTGCGGCCCGCTCCACCACCACCGTGGTTGACTTGATCACCGCGACGGCCACCGACCCGACCCGCAGGTCGAGCTCGTCGACGGCCTCCCGGCTCATCAGCGACACAACCCGGAACGGGCCGGCCTGGATGTCGACCTGGGCCATCACCGTGTCCTTCCGGACATCGACGACGATGCCGCGCAGCCTGTTGCGGGCTGAGGAGAGTTCGGTGCCCGCGTCCGGGTCGGCGGCCTGAGCGCGGGCGAACGCGGCAAGGTCGACGCCGTCGATCACCCGGTGACCGTGCTCGTCACGCCCGGCTGTCAGTCGCCCGGTGTCCACCCAGCGGCGAATCGTGTCACTGCTGACACCGAGCAGGTCGGCCGCCTCACCGATCCGGTACGTCGTCACCCGCTCACCTTAACGTTCGCACCTACCAGGGTGAAGGCCTCAAATGGACGGTAGTTGCATAGGCGATGGGGTGATCGCGCCAGCACTTGCGTCTGCGCTCGATGCCTTGACGCGCCTGTGGATCCCTTGGGTCACGTCCACAAGATCGTGCTCGAACCAGGAAGTAGTGGTGTCGGCGTATCGATGAGGCCACTACATCCTGGTTCGAGCACGATCTTGCCGTGGCCGTGGCCGTGGCCGTGGCGGTGGCCGTGGGCGTGGGCGTGGCCGTGGGTGGGGCGGGGGCGGGATTGGGGCGGGGCGTACGACGACGGGCGGGCTCGTGGGAGCCCGCCCGTCGGGAGGGTCAGCAGTTGCGCAGCTCCGGCGACTGGTTGAGCAGTTGGCCACGGGTCGACACGAAACGGCGGTAGCGCTCCCCGTCGACGGCCGACGGGCGGAACGCGGCGACGCGGTGGCAGTTCTGGAAGGCCAGGCGTACGCCGAAGTGCCGTTCCAGGCCGGCGCGGATGGCGTCGCTGGCCAGCGCCCGGAGCAGTTGCCCCCGGTCGGCGTCGGTGGGCGGCGGGACGACGTTGTCGGCCAGGTCGTCGTCACCGGCCTCCAGTTCGGCGACCACCCGGCTGACGGTGGCCCAGGCGTACGGCAGCGAGTCGCGGACGCAGGCGATGAACGCGTCGTCGTCGATGGGGCCGCGTTCGGCGGCGTCGAGCAGGGCGGGCGGGACGGTGAGCGACATGGTTCTCCTCCGTATCAGTTAATGATTACCGTTTTCAACAACGGCGTCGACTGAGCAGATCACGTCTCTCGGATGACGTCAACGATGTCCCGGCGCGCCACGCCGCGACCCACAGGCACCGCAGATACGAGCGCGCCCACGACGAAGATCGACGGCGCCCCGCCAAGAGCGCGTGCGGACCCAACCGCGTTGGCGTCAGGGCCGGCGGGGGTGGCCCTTGAGGTGCCGGCCCAGCTCGCGGGCGATCTCCCGGTTGGCGTCCCGCTCGGCCATCGTCTGCCGCTTGTCGTAGGAGCGCTTGCCCTTGGCCAGGGCCAACTCGACCTTGGCAAAGCCGTTCTCGAAGTACATCGACAGCGGGACCAGGGTCACCCCGCCCTCGCGGACCTTGTCCAGGATCCGGTCGATCTCGGCCCGGTGCAGCAGCAGCTTGCGGTTGCGGCGTGGAGCGTGGTTGGTCCACGTGCCGTAGGCGTACTCGGCGATGTGCAGGCCGTACAGCACGATCTCACCGTCGCGCTCGTGTGCGAACGCGTCCACCAGTGAAGCCCGCCCCTCGCGCAGCGACTTCACCTCGGTGCCGACGAGCACGATGCCCGCCTCGTACGTGCGCAGCACCTCGTACTCGTGCCGGGCCTTCTTGTTCGAGGCGATCAACCGGCGGGCGGGCGGCGTGGACGGGCTCACCCCGCGACGATATCCGGCCGCCGCCTCAGCCGGTCGTCCGGTGTTCGGGGCGCAGACGCCCGGTCAGCTCCCGTACCGCCTCGTCGAACGCCTCCTGCGACTCACACGGCCAGTGGCCCAGGATCGGCGGGGGAACGCTGTCACTGGGTGCCGGCACCACGTCCTGCGGGTCGACCAACCGGCGATCCACGGTCGCCGCCGGCCCGGTCAGCGTCTCGGCCTTTCCGGGCCGGTGGGCGGCGAAGATCCAGCCGCCGATCGGGTCGGTGTCGCGCCACAGGTTGATCCAGCGCCAGCCGACCCGCTCACCGATCTCCCGCAGCGCCGGCTCGTCGGCGTACGCCGGGAACAGCCGGGAGTACAGCCGGCCCAGCGGCGACCCGTAGGTCAGCAGGGCGACCCGTTCGGTGATCCGGGTGGGTAGTTGCAGCACCGTGGCGGCGAGCAGCACCGAGCCGTGGCTGTGCCCGGCCAGCAGCACACCCTGCCCCTGCTCCACCAGGTAGGAGATCCGCTTGGCCAGCTCCGGCACGGCCCGCTCGGCATAGCAGGGCGGGGCGAACGGGTGCGCCGCCCGGGGCCAGAAGGTGCCCAGATCCCAGAGCACACCCACGTACCGACGGAACTGCGCTGTCCGGTACGCGAAGATGCCGCCCACCACCAGGCCGAGAAGGATCGCGGCGATGACATAGCTACCCGACCCGATCAGGAAGTTGACCATGCCCTCCGGCACTCCGACGTAGTGCTGCGCCACGTCACCCGGTGGGAGCTGGAGCAGGCCGAGCACGCTGGTGGCCAGGCCGAGCGCCGCCAGGCCGGCGTACACCACGGAGAGCGGTTCCAGATTCTCGGTGAAACGGGCCCGGGCCACCGTCTGCTCGACCCGCCGCAGCCGGTCCGCCGCCTGCGGCGGGGCGTGCGGAAAGTCGGCGGCCACGATCGCCCGCGCGGCCCGCCGCCGCCGACCCCGGGTCATCCTGGTGACCAGAGCGGCCACCAGCAGAGCGGTCACCACGGCCAGGAAAAACCCGAAGATCGCCCACTTGTACGCCAGCGGGGGGCTGGTCGCCAGGTGGTCCGCCGTCGTTCCGTCGCGGTCGAGCAGATCCGCCACCCGGTAGACCAGCTCGGCGGAGAACGCCACGGCCAGCCCGGCCGAGATCGTCATGAAGACCGGCGACCCCAACGCGCGCAGAGGTGACCGGCGCTGCCCACCACCCCGCCGCCAGATCACCAGGGCGGCGAGCGCGACCACCAGCACGGTCTGGCTGACGAACAGCCAGGCCACGATCGCGCCGTAACCGGGCAGCGCACCGCCCTGCGGCCACGGCGCCGGGCTGATGACGACGTGCACGATCACCAGCATCGTCACGCCGCCGGCGATCGTGCGCAGCCCGCGACAGACGCCGTCCACCCGGGGCGACGGATCGGTGTGGTCGATGCTCGCCACCACGGTGACCAGGACCAGGCACGCCAGCAGCACCGCCCCGGTGGCCGCCAGCAGGACCACCATCGCCCACGAGCGGTGCTGGCTGGCGCGTGCGGCCAACAGGCTGCCGCTCAGGGTGGCGAACGCCGCCGCGACGTGGACCGAGCGCAGTCGACCCACCAGCGGTTCGCCGTCCCACTGGCCGACGGCGCTCAACTGGTGCTTCGACGTCGGGGTCGCCGGCGTCCGGAACGCGTCGAACGAATGGCTCGGGCGAGCGCCCAGCCACCAGACGACCCCGATGGCGGTGACCGGCACGAGCGCCAGCACACCCAGGCGCAGCCCGGGCGGGCGTCCGCCGAGCCAGGACAGCCAGCTCCGGCCGGCCAGGCACGACGGGGTGTCCATGCAGCGCCACGCGATCAGATCCAGCGCCACCCCGACGATGGAGAGCACGTAGAGCGCGGTGAGGGTGAGCGCGAGCACCCGGCACAGCGCCATGAAGCCGCGCTTCGAAGCGGTCTCCGCCGGGCGCATCCAGAGCGCCACGTTGCAGAGCATGAACGGCAGCAGGAAGACCAGCGACAACGTCCGCACGGCCGTGCCGGACGGCAGGTCACTCCAGCGGTACGCCTCCAGCGTCACCCCGTCGGTCCCGGTGGAGTCCGGATAGCCGGGACGCGGTCGGAAGAACCCTCCGCTGCGGTCCCCGGCGACCTGGTGCACGTACGGCCGGTTCAACACCTGGTCCGCGCCCGCGCCGGAGACACCGTGCACCCGCAGCTCCACGATCCCGGCCGACGTCGCCGGTCCGGTCGGTGTCGCGTCCGCCATGGGCCCCCCGAGGTGTGCGCGGCAACCGGGCGGGTCGTCGATGTCTGGCCACCCGCGCGGCTCCCCGGCTTACCCCTCTGCGAGGCGATCAACCGTGGACCGGGCCCGGCCGATGGTGCGGTCGACCCTTGACAGGTGATTTCATGGCGCCATGGCGAACCCGGTGATCCTGACCGTCGACGACGACCCCGTGGTGTCCCGGGCGGTCGCCCGCGACATCCGGCGCCGCTACGGCGACCGCTATCGGGTGTTGCGAGCCTCCTCCGGCCCGGAGGCGCTGGACGCGCTGCGCGAGGTCAAGCTGCGCGGCGAACAGGTGGCGCTGCTGCTGGCCGACCACCGGATGCCGGAGATGACAGGCGTCGAGTTCCTCGAAGCGGCGATGGACATCTTCCCGGCCGCCCGTCGGGTGCTGCTCACCGCGTACGCGGACACCGACGCCGCGATCGAGGCCATCAACGTGGTCGACCTGGACCACTACCTGCTCAAGCCCTGGCACCCGCCGGAGGAGAAGCTGTACCCGGTGGTCGACGGGCTGCTGGAGGCGTGGGCGGTCAGCCCGGACGCGGCGACCGTCGAGATCCGGGTCGTCGGGCACCGCTGGTCCGCGCCGTCGTTCAAGGTCCGGGACTTCCTGGCCCGCAATCTGGTGCCGTACCGGTGGCTGTTGTCCGACGACCCGGAGGGTGTCCGGTTGCTCGACGCGGCCGGGGCCACCGAGGCGGACGTCCCGCTGGTGGTGACGCCCGAGGGTAAGGCGTTGGTCGCCCCGAGTGAGGCCGAGTTGGCCGCCCTGGCCGGGTTGACCGTGGTGCCGGCGTGTGACTTCTACGACCTGGTGGTGATCGGTGGTGGCCCCGCCGGTCTCGGCTCGGCGGTGTACGGCGCGTCGGAGGGGCTGCGCACCGTGCTCGTGGAGCGACGAGCCACCGGCGGTCAGGCCGGGCAGAGCAGCCGGATCGAGAACTACCTGGGCTTCCCGGACGGTGTGTCCGGCGCACAGTTGACCGACCGGGCCCGGCGGCAGGCGGTCAAGTTCGGTGCCGAGCTGCTCAGCGCCCGCGAGGTGGTCGGTCTCAGCGAGGCCGGCGGCGCCCGGCTGCTGCGCTTCGGCGACGGCACCGAGATCGCCGCGCACACCGTGGTGCTGGCCACCGGCGTGTCGTACCGGGTGCTCGATGCCCCGGGGCTGGCCGACTTCACCGGGCGGGGCGTGTTCTACGGTGCCGCCGCCACCGAGGCGCCGAGCTGCGTCGAGCAGGACGTCTACATCGTCGGCGGGGCCAACTCCGCCGGTCAGGCGGCGGTCCACTTCTCCCGGTACGCGGCCAGGGTGCACCTGCTCATCCGGGGTGCGGACCTGACCGCCTCGATGTCGCGTTACCTGATCGACCAGCTGGAACGGATCGACAAGATCACCGTGCACCCGCACACCGCCGTGGTCGGCGCGGCGGGGGAGGACCACCTGGAACGACTCATCCTCTGCGACACCCGCACCGGGGAGGCCCGCTCGGTCGACACCTCGTGGCTGTTCATCTTCATCGGTGCGGAGCCCCGCACCGACTGGCTGGACGGGGTGCTGGTCCGCGACGAGCGTGGCTTCATCGTGACCGGCCCGGACCTCCTCGCCGGGGGGCGGCGACCGGCCGGCTGGTCGCTGTCGCGCGACCCGTACCACCTGGAGACCAGCGTTCCGGGCGTGTTCGCCGCCGGGGACGTGCGGGCCGAGTCGGTCAAGCGGGTCGCCTCAGCCGTCGGCGAGGGCGCGATGGCGGTGTCGTTGGTGCACCGCTACCTGGAGGCCCAGTGAGCGCGAGGAGTGAGCCGGTTTTGCGAGCGAAGGAGTCCCAGTGACCACCGAGTCTGACCGGCTGACCCCGGCGCAGTTGCGCACCCTGTTCCTCTTTGAGGCGCTCGACGACGGGCAGCTCGACTGGCTGGCAGAGCACGGCCGGGTCGAGCAGCGCGCCGGCGGCACCCTCGTGTACGGCGAGGGCGAGCCCGCGACCTGCTTCTTCGTGCTGGTGCGCGGGGCGGTGGCGTTGAGTCGTGTGGTGCGCGGCGACGACGTCGAGGTCAGCCGGACCGATCAGCGCGGGGTGTACGGCGGGGCCACCCAGGCGTACCTGGGTGAGCAGGTCGAGCAGATCTACCGCAACAGCCTGCGGGCGGTGACCGACTCGGATTTCTTCGTGCTGCCGGCGGAGGATTTCGCGTACGCCCTGCGGTCCTGGTTCCCGATGCCCATGCACCTGTTGGAGGGGCTGTTCTTTGGGATGCGGGACAGTCAGGCCATCGTCGGTGAGCGGGAGCGGCTGTTGGCCCTCGGTTCGCTCTCGGCGGGGCTGACGCACGAGCTGAACAACCCGGCCGCGGCGGCGGTACGGGCCACGTCGGTGCTGCGGGACCGGGTCGCCGGGATGCGGCACAAGCTCGCCATGATCGCCGACGGGCGGCTCGACGGCAGCGCCCTGCACGGCCTGGTCTCGTTGCAGGAGGAAGCGGTCGCCCGGGTGGCCACCGCGCCGAAGTTGACGCCGATGGCGACGGCCGACGCGGAGGACACCCTCACCGACTGGCTGGAGGAGCACGGGGTCGGCGGGGCCTGGGATCTGGCGCCGATCCTGGTCGGCGGCGGGCTCGACGCGGCCTGGTTGGCGCAGGTGAAGGCCGCGGTCGGGGCCGCCGATCTGGAGGCGGCGGTGCGCTGGCTCACCTACACCGTCGACACCGAGCTGCTGATGCGCGAGATCGGCGACGCGGTCACCCGGATCTCCGGGCTGGTGGGCGCCGCCAAGCAGTACTCACAGCTGGACCGCGCGCCGCACCGGGTGGTGGACGTGCACGACCTGCTCGACGCCACGCTGGTGATGTTCAAGGGCAAGATTCCCGCCGAGGTCAAGCTGGTCCGCGAGTACGACCGGTCCCTCCCACCGGTCCCGGCGTACGCGGCCGAGCTGAACCAGGTGTGGACCAACCTGATCGACAACGCGTTGGGCGCGATGGGGGAGAAGGGTGTGCTGACCGTCCGCACCGGTCGGGTCGGCGACCTGTTGGCGGTGGAGATCACCGACACCGGGCCGGGCATCCCGCCGGAGGTGCGCCCGCGCATCTTCGAACCGTTCTTCACCACGAAGCCGGTCGGCGCGGGCACCGGTCTGGGGCTGGACATCTCGTACCGGATCGTGGTGCACAAACACCACGGTGACATCCGGGTGGAGACCGAGCCGGGGCGGACCACCTTCCGGGTCCTGCTGCCGATCAGCGAGAGCCCGACGGACGACGTCCCGACCACCTAGGGACAGTGGGCGATCGCCGGCGTTCATGATCCCCGCCGCCACGCGGGCGGGTCGGCCTCGTGGCGCGCCTCAAGGTCATGCTGGATCCTTGTTGTAGTGGTCTCGACGGTTGTTGATGCCACTACAACAAGGATCGAGCGCGATCTTGGACGGTCGGCCGGGCGGGTGTCGGGGTCAGGCCTGGCGACCGGGGGTGAGGAAGTCGGCGAGCACCCGGGTGTGGGTGGAGAACGCCAACTCGACCGGGTCGGTGAGCACCAACCACTCGGTCGCCTCCTCGGTCGGCGCCGACGGTGGCAGCTCCTCGGCCGCACGCTCGGGCAACACTCCGAAGATCATCATCGTGCCGCCCGCGGGTGCGCCGTGCACCGCGAACAGGCGGGCGTCCTCGGCCGCCGCGATCAGGCCGGTCTCCTCCCGCAGCTCACGGACGAGCGCGTCGGACCACTCCTCGCCGTACTCGATGAAGCCGCCGGGCAGCGCGAGCAGGCCGCGGGCCGGCTCGATGTCCCGGCGGACCACCACCACACCCAGGCCCTCGGCCGTGCGGACCGGCAGCACCGCGACCGCCACGGGCAGCGGGTTGCGCCAGACGGTCTCGCCGCAGACCGCGCAGACCCGTGGCCATCCGGCGGTCGCCGGGTAGGCGGCGCCGCAGTAGGAACAGTGCGAGTACGGCGTGCCGGTCATGCCGCAGCACGTTACTCCGATCGCCGCCCCGGCCGCCGCGCCGCCGCCCTCGTCCCGGATCAGGCCGCCGCGCCCCCGTTCCGGATCAGGCCGCCGCGCCCCCGCGCGGAATCAGGCCGCCGGGGCGCCGGTGTAGAAGGCGGTGGTGCGTTCGGCGGCGGCCTTGGCCTCGTCGGCGTCGGTGCCGGCGGCGATGCTCGCCTCGCACCACAGGTGGCTGCTCAGCTCCATGGCCCGCCGTCCCTCGTCGGAGGCGGTCCACTCGGCACCCTGCTCCGGGGTGATCCCGCTGCCGTCGGCGGCCAGGTGTGAGGCGAGGCCGAGCAGCCCGAGATCCCACCCGACACCGACCGCGCCCGGGCCGAACTGGGCCCACCGGTCCTGGTCGACGTGCGCGATGTGGTCCAGGTCGAGGCGGGATCGCTCGCCGTCGACCGGGGTGACGCTCACCTCGATCCAGCTCACCTCGTCGCCGAACTCCCAGGTGGCGGTGAAGCGGTGGGGCGGCTCGCAGCTTTCAATGGTGCCGTGGGCGTTGCCCTCAAGGTGGTACGTGCCGCCCAGCCGCAGGTCGCCCGAGATCGGCAGGAACCAGCGCGGGATGCGCTCCGCGTTGGTGCAGGCGTCCCACAGGTCCTCGGCCGTCGCCTGGTAGGTCTGACTGATCGTGGTGACCCGCGCCTCGCCGGCTTCCAGGGTGCGGCTGCCGACCTTCCGCTGGACGGCGTTGATCTGCTCGGTGGCGTCGAACATCAGGTGTTCCTCTCGTCGGATGGGTCGGCGGGCCCGCGCAGTCGACGCTCACGTCGACCCCGGGCCAGCTCGGTGGCGAGTGCCGCCAGGGGTGGGGTCCAGAACCGCCGGAAGTGCTCCAGCCAGCCGTCGACCTCACGCAGTGGGCGTGGGTCGACCGCGTAGAGCCGCCGGGCGCCCTCCGGTCGTACGGTGGCGAAGCCGTTGTCGCGCAACACCTTGAGGTGCTGGGACACGGCGGGCTGGGAGATGCCGAACTCCTCGCGAATGACCGCGTTGAGCGCACCGGCGGTCTGCTCGCCGTCGGCGAGCAGCTCCAGGATGCGGCGCCGGACGGGATCGCCCAGCACGTCGAAGGCGTGCACGCGACAGTTGTATCACTGACGGCTTATTTAAGCCAGTTCCGATACTCCGATGAGCTTGTCCAACCGGATGGGCAGCTCCCGGATCCGTACGCCGGTCGCGTGGTGCACCGCGTTGGCGACCGCCGCCGCGGCTCCGACGATGCCGACCTCGCCGATGCCCTTCACCCCGGCCGGGTTCAGCTCGTCGTCGCGCTCATCCAGCCAGTACGCCTCGATCGACTCCACGTCCGCGCAACCGGTGATGTGGTAGGTGGCCAGGTCGTGGTTGACCCAGTCGCCGTACCGCTCGTCGAGCAGACCCTCCTCGTGCAGCGCCATCGACAGCCCCATCGTCATGCCGCCGATGAGCTGGCTGCGCGCCGTCGTCGGGTTCACCACGCGCCCCGCCGCGAACACGCCGAGCATCCGGTTCAACCGCACCTCGCCGGTGTCCGCGTCAACCCGCACCTCGACGAACTGCGCGCCGTACGCGTACCGGGGCAGTGCCGGCTGCCCGCCCACCTCCTCGGTGGTGTCCGCCTCGGCGGTCACCTCGCCGGTCGGCGGCACGCCGTCGCGTAGCTTCTCGCGCAGCGCCTGAGCGGCCCGCATCACCGCCCAGCTCCAGCTGGCGGTCCCCATCGAGCCCCCGGCCACCGGTGCGGTCGGCAGGGCGCTGTCGCCGATGTGGATCTCCACCCGTTCGGGCGGCACCCCGAGTGCGTCGGCGGCCACCTGCCAGATGGCTGTCCGCGCGCCGGTGCCGATGTCGGTGGCGTTGACCTGCACCAGGAAGCTTCCGTCGGGCCGGGCGGTGGCCGTCGCCGACGACGGCCGGGCCCGGGCCGGATAGCTGGACGCGGCCACCCCCGTGCCGATCAGCCAACGCCCGTCGCGCCGGGACCGGGGCGACGGGTCACGGCCGGCCCAGCCGAACCGTTGTGCGCCCTCGCGCAGGCAGGCCACCAGGTTGCGGCTGGTGAACGGTCGCGCCTGGTCGGGGTCGACAGCGGTGTCGTTGCGGATGCGCAACTCCACCGGGTCGATGCCGACGGCGACGGCCAGCTCGTCCATCGCCGACTCCAGGGCGTACGCGCCGGGGCACTCGCCCGGGGCGCGCATCCAGAACGGCGTGGGCACGTCGAGGCGGACCAGCCGGTGCGTGGTGCGGCGGTGGGGCGCGGCGTACATGCTGCGGGTGTAGACGGCGGTCTGCTCGGCGAACTCCTGGATGGTCGAGGTCTGGCTGATCGCGTCGTGGCAGATGGCGGTGAGCCGGCCGTCGGTGTCGGCGGCGAGGCGGACCCGCTGGATGGTCGGGGTGCGGTAACCGACCGGGCCGAACAGTTGCTGGCGGGTCAGCGCCAGCTTCACCGGGCGGTCCACGTGTCGGGCGGCGAGGGCGGCCAGCACCACGGCGGCCTTGGCGTACCCCTTGCTGCCGAAACCGCCGCCGACGTGCTGCGCGACGACCCGGACCGACTCCGGCGGCAGCGCGAACAGCTCCGCGAGGGTGGCCTGTACCGACGACGCGCCCTGGTTGGAGTCGTGCACCAGGAGTCGTCCGTCGTGCCACTGTGCCGTCGTGGCGTGCGGTTCCATCGGGTTGTTGTGGTACGCCGGAGTGCGGTACGTGGCGTCCACCCGTACCGGGGCGGCCGCGTACCCGGCGTCGAAGTCGCCCTCGGCGGTGTCCGTCGGATAACTGGGGTTGACGTGGTCCGGCTTGTACAGGCCCGGGTGGTCATCGGTGAGCACCGTGCTGTGCGGGCCGGTGTCGTAGTCGATCCGGACCAGTCGGGCGCCCTCGCGGGCGGCCTCCAGGCTGGTGGCTACGACGACGGCGATGTACTGCCCCCGGTAGTGCACCGTCGGCTCCTGCAACAGCCACAGTTCCGTCTGCTGGCTGGGCGCGATCCGCGGCGCGTTTCCGTGGTGCAGCACGGCCAGCACACCGGGCGACGCGAGCGCCATCGTCGTGTCGATCCGGGTGATCCGGCCCCGCACCACGGCCGACGGCACCGCCCAGCCGTAGGTGACCCCGTCCACGGGGTATTCCACCGCGTACCGGGCTGTGCCGGTGACCTTCTCGCGTCCCTCCAATCGGGGGTACGCGCGGCCGACCGCGTCGGCGCTCACGACGACGCCAGCTCGGTGAGTGCCCGCACGGTGATGGCCCGGGTGAGCGGCAGTTTGAACCCGTTGTGCCGCAGCGGGCGCGCCTCGGCCAGCTCCGCGTCGGCGGCACGCGCCGCCAGGTCCGGGCTGAACGGACGGCCGCGCAGTTCCTCCTCGGCCCGGTACGCCCGCCACGGCCGGTGTGCCACCGCCCCGTACGCCAGACGGACATCGCGGACCACGTCCCCGTCGAGGTCCAACACCGCGGCCACCGACCCTGCGGCGAAGGCGAACGAGGCCCGGTCGCGCACCTTGAGGTACGTGGAGCGGCGCGCGGCCGGCAGGGGCGGGAGCCGGACGGCGGTGATCAGCGCGCCCCGGGCCAGGGTGGTCTCCTGCTCCGGGTGGTTGCCGGGGGAGCGGTAGAGGTCGGTGATCGGGATGTCGCGGACGCCGTCGGACTCGTGCACCTGCACCACGGCGTCGAGTGCGGCCAGCGCGACGGCCAGGTCGGACGGGTGGGTGGCCACGCACTGCTCGGACCAGTCCAGCACCGCCAGGTCGCGGTTCTGGCCGTGCAGGGCGGCGCAACCGCTACCCGGCTCGCGTTTGTTGCACGCCTTGCCGGTGTCCTGGAAGTAGACGCAGCGGGTGCGCTGTAACAGGTTGCCGCCGGTGGTCGCCATGTTGCGCAGCTGCCCGGAGGCGGCGGCGAGTAGGGCGCGGGCCAGCACCGGGTAGTCGCGGCGCACCACCGGGTGGGCGGCGAGGTCGCTGTTGCGGACGGTGGCGCCGATCCGCAGCCCGCCGTCGGGCAGCTCCTCGACGGTGTCGAGCGGGAGTCGGGTCACGTCCACCAGCACGTCGGGGCGCTGCACCCCGAGCTTCATGAGGTCGACCAGGTTGGTGCCGCCCCCCAGGTAGGCGGCCTGCGGCTCGGCGGCCAGCACGGCGACCGCCTCCGCCACGTCGGCGGGCCGGTGATAGCGGAAGGCCCTCACCGCGTCGCCGCCCTCGTCGCGTCGGCCGCCAGCGGTTGCACACCCGCCGTCTCGCGCACGGCCGCGACGATGTGCGGGTACGCGGCGCAGCGGCAGAGGTTGCCGGCCATCCGCTCGCGGATCTCCGCGTCGGTCAGTTCGGCGGGCGTGGCGAGGTCGTCGGTGACCGCGCTGGGCCATCCCTTGGCGACCTCGTCGAGCATGCCGCGGGCGGAGCAGAGCTGCCCGGGGGTGCAGTAGCCGCACTGGAACGCGTCGTGGGCGACGAACGCGGCCTGCAACGGGGACAGTCCGTCCGGCCCGGCCAGACCTTCGACGGTCACCACCGAGCGGCCGTCCACGGTGACCGCGAAGACCAGGCAGCTCTTCACCCGGCGGCCGTCCAGCAGCACCGTGCAGGAGCCGCACTGGCCGTGGTCGCAGCCCTTCTTCGCCCCGGTCAGGTCGAGGTGTTCGCGTAGCGCGTCGAGCAGGGTGGTGCGGTTGTCCGCTGTCACCTCGCGGGACGCGCCGTTGACGTCGAGCGTCAACCGGGACGAGTGCCGCTCGTCGGGCGTCGTCGCGTTCTCCGGTCCGTCCTGCACCGCGCCAGATTAGCCTTATCGGTATATGTCGGTGCCAATAACGCAAAGCTCTTCATCCCCGAGAGGACGACGGTGATCGCCGGACTGCTCCTGGCCGCCGGGGCCGGACGGCGGTACGGCCGCCCGAAGGCGCTTGTCGAGCTGGATGGGGAACCGCTGGTGCGGCGTGGGGTCCGACTGCTCGCCGACGGTGGTTGCGCACCCGTGCACGTGGTGCTCGGGGCGGGCGCCGACGAGGTGCCCGACCTGCCCGGCGCGGTGCCGGTGCGCCACGATCGCTGGGCCGACGGGCTGGGCTCGTCGCTGCGCCGAGGCCTGGCCTCGCTGCCGGTCGACGCGTCGGGCGCGGTCGTGGTCCTCGTCGACCAGCCGCTGCTCAGCCCGGTCGCCGTTCGGCGGGTACGCGAGGCGTACGCCGACGGCGCGGTGGTTGTCGCCACCTACGCCGGCCGACCGGGCCACCCGATCCTGCTGTGTCGACGGACCTGGCCGCTGCTGAACAGGTACGCCGTCGGTGATCGGGGTGCCCGCGACCTGCTCCGCGAGCGGCCGGATCTGGTGGTCGCGGTGCCCTGCGACGACGTCGGCTCCCCGGTCGACGTGGACACCCCGGCCGACCTGCCCCGCTGCTGAGCACCGCCGAACGGCCGCCCGGGGTCGACACCCCGGGCGGCCGCACGCCCCCGTTCAGGCCACCGGCGTGGCGGTGCCGGTCGCCCGGGCGACCGCCTGGTGGGCGCGGATCAGCTCGGCGTAGCGCAGACCGCTCGCCTTCATCGTCCGCTGCTGGGTGGCGTAGTCCACGTGGACCAACCCGAAGCGCTTGTCGTAGCCGTACGCCCACTCGAAGTTGTCCAGCAACGACCAGACGAAGTAGCCGTCCAGCGGCACGCCCCGGGCCACCGCCGACGCGCACGCCGCCAGGTGCTGCTCCAGGTGGTCGGTGCGCTCCTTGTCCTCCACCGTGCCGTCCGCGGTGACCTCGTCCGGCCACGCCGAGCCGCTCTCGGTGACGATGATCCGGCCCGGCCGGTACTCCTCGTGCACGTCGACGAGCAGCCGCTCCAGGCCCGCCGGGTAGACCTCCCAGCCCATCGCGGTCTCCACCGAGCCCGGCACCGGCACCTGCCGGGCGTACGGCGCCGCGCCGGCCGGGTCGTCGACCACCAGCTGACGGAAGTAGTAGTTCACCCCGAGGAAGTCCGTCGGCGTGGCGATCACCGCCAGGTCGTCGCCGCGCACCGGTGGCTCCACCCCGTAGGTGGCGATCATGTCGGCGGGGTAGCCGCGCCCGTGGATCGGGTCCAGCCACCACCTGTTGACGTGCCCGTCCGCCCGGCGGGCCGCCGCCACGTCCTCGGGCCGGTCGGTCGCCGCCTCGATCGGGCTGAGGTTGAGCACCAGACCCACCGAGGCCGGCCGGGCGGCGTTGGCGCGGATCGCCTGGGTGGCCAGGCCGTGCCCGAGCAGCACGTGGTGCGAGGTGTGCACCGCGCGGGTGAGGTCCCGCTCGCCGGGGGCCATGTTCCCCTCCAGGTGCCCGATCCAGGACACGCAGAGCGGCTCGTTGACGGTGCACCAGTCGGCGACCCGGTCACCGAGGCGGCCGGCGACCACCGCCGCGTAGTCGGCGAACGCCTCGGCGGTGGCGCGCTGGGGCCAACCGCCGGAGTCCTGCAGCACCTGCGGCAGATCCCAGTGGTAGAGCGTGACGAACGGCCGGATCCCGTCGGCGAGCAACGTGTCGACGAGCCGATCGTAGAAGTCCAGCCCAGCCGCGTTGACCCGCCCCACGCCGTCGGGCATGACCCGGGGCCAGGCCACCGAGAAGCGGTACGCGTCCACGCCGAGCCGGCGCAGCAGCGCCAGGTCCTCCGGCCACCGGTGGTAGTGGTCGCAGGCCACCGCGCCGGTGTCGCCGTTGTCGACGTTGCCGGGAGTCGCCGAGAAGGTGTCCCAGATGGACGGCGCCCGGCCGTCGACGTCGACGGCCCCCTCGATCTGGTACGCCGCCGTGGCGACACCCCAGAGGAAGTCGGGTGGCAGCTTGGACAGGTCGGGCACGGGTTGGTTCTCCTCTGGGGTTGGATGACTCACTTGACCGCGCCGGCGGTGAGGCCGGCGACGAAGTACCGCTGCAGGGCCAGGAACCCGACGACGACCGGGATGCTGACCACCAGCGAAGCCGCCATGATCTGGTTCCAGTAGACGTTGAACTGGGTGGAGTAGCCCTGTAGGCCCACGGCCAGGGTGCGGCTGCCCTCGTCGGTCATCACCGAGGCGAAGAGCACCTCACCCCACGCGGTCATGAACGCGTACACGGTGACCGCGACGACGCCGGGCACGGCGGCCGGCAGGATGACCTGGAACAGGGTACGCAGCGGACCGGCGCCGTCGACCTGCGCCGCCTCGTCCAGACCCCGCGGAATCGAGTCGAAGTAGCCGACCAGCATCCAGATCGAGAACGGCAGCGAGAAGGTCAGGTACGTGATGACCAGGCCGGTCCGGCTGGCGTACAACTCGATGCCGGTGGCGTTGCCCAGGTTGACGTAGATGAGGAACAGCGGCAGCAGGAACAGGATGCCGGGGAACATCTGGGTGGACAGCACCGTCACCGAGAAGACCCCCCGCCCGCGGAACCGGTACCGGCTCACCGCGAACGCGGCGAAGATGGCCACCGCCACCGAGCAGACCGCCGCGATGCTCGACACCACCAGGCTGTTCACCAGGTACCGGGCCAGCGGCACGGTGCTCCACATGTCGATGAACGGTTGCACGGTGGGCCGGCTGGGCCACCAGGTGAAGCCGTTCTGCACGTCCTGCAACGGCTTCACCGCCGAGGTGACCATCACGTAGAGCGGGATGACGACGAAGAGGGCGAGCAGGGTCAGCACGATGCGCCGGCCCCAGCGCTCACCGGCGGTCTCACGCATGGTCGTCCCTCCGACGGTTGGTGATCAGCAGGTACGCGGCCGAGACGACCAGCAGGAACAGCAGCAGCGCCACCGACATCGCCGACCCGGAGCCGAAGTCCCAGGTCTTGAAGGAGCTGCGGTAGATGTGGATGGAGATGAGGTCGGCCTGCTCCGGCGCGGAGCCGCCGAACAGCACGAACGGGGTGTTGAAGTCGTTGAACGTCCACAGGAACAGCACCAGCAGCAGCACCAGGTTGACCGGCCGCAGCATCGGCAGGGTGACCGAGCGCAGCCGGCGCCAGAAACCCGCGCCGTCGATCGCGGCGGCCTCGTACAGCTCGCCGGGCACGTTCTGCAGCCCGGCCATCAGACACAGGAACGCGAACGGCCAGTTGCGCCAGACCGACACCACCAGCAGCGACCAGAAGCTGTTGTCGCCGATCAACCAGAACGGCCGGTCGTTCATCAGCCCGAGCTGGTCGACGAGGACGTGGTTGACCAGGCCGGTGTCGCGTTGCAGCAGGAAGCTCCAGGTGATGACGGCGGCGTAGACCGGCAGCGCGTACGGGGTGAGGAACAGCGCCCGCAGGATCGCCCGACCCCGGAACGGCCGTTGCAGCACGACCGCCGCCGAGATGCCGAGCAGCCAGGCGAACCCTACCGAGAGCAGGCTGTAGGCCAGGGTGACCCAGAACGAGTGCAGCAGTTCCTTGCCGGCGGCGCTGTTCAGGTCGAGCGTCGCCCGGTAGTTCTCCAGCCCGATGAAGGGCGCGGTGGACCAGTCGCGGATGTGGAACTGGGTCAGCTCCAGCAGGCTCATCCAGACCCCGACGACCATCGGGATCACGTGGATGGCGAGTTCCAGCACGATGGCCGGTGCGAGCAGCAGGTACGGCAGGAGCGAGCGGCGCGGGCCGCGGGGCCGGCGGACCGGCTTCCGTGCCGGTGACCCGGCCCGGGGTTCGCGCTGGTCGGCGTCCGGCGCGGTGGTGCTGGTTGCCATCGGGGTCCTCTCGGAGGCGGTGGCCGTGGCAGGGCTCAGCACCCGACCACGGCCACCGGTGACGCCTGGGTCAGCGCATCTTCTGCTGCGCGTCGGTCAGCTTGGCCTTCACCGACTCCTCGGTGACCGGCTTGCCGCTGGCCGCGTCGGCGAACAGCTCCTTCATCGCGGTGCCGACCAGGGTCTCGAACGTGCTCTCCTCGGGCACCTGCGGCAGCGGGGCCGCCGTGGTGACCAGGGTCTCCTGGATGGTCTTCTGCTCCGGGGCGGTGAACGCCGGGTCGGAGGCCGCCGTCTTCACGGCCGGCAGCGAGCCGTACGTCTTGTTGAGGATCGTCTGCTCCTCGTCGCTGGTCATGAACTTCACGAAGCTCAGCGCGCCGTCCTTGTTCTTGGTGTGCTTGAAGACCGCCATGTTGATCCCGGCGACCATGCTGTTGACCTTCTTGCCGCCGGCCGGCGGGCTGGCCAGGAACGGCACCGGGGCCACCCCGTACGCGTCGGCGGGCATGTTCTGCGTCTTCAGGTTCGACCCGGCGGACTGCCACAGCAGCATGGCGGCCTTGCCGTTGGCGAAGTCGGAGACCGACTGGTTCTGCGCGTACTCGGCGTTGCTCGGGTTGGTGATCTTGTCAGCGGCCATGAAGTCGATGTACCGCTTGATCGCCGAGACGTTCTGCGGGGTGTCGAAGGTCGGCTTGCCGGCCGAGTCGAACCACTCGCCGCCGTACTGCTGGCTGAAGGTGAAGGCGTGGTGGGCGTTCTCCGACGGGTTGGCGCCCTCGATCGCCAGGCCCCACTTGCCGCCGGTGCTCAGCTTCTTGCCGTACTCGGCGAGTTGCTCCCAGGTGGTCGGCGGGGCGGTGATGCCGGCGTCGGCGAACGACTTCTTGTTGTAGTACAGGCTGTACGCCATCGAGTAGAGCGGCACGGCGGCCGGCGGCTTTCCGGGGGCGCCGGCGGCGGCGAGCGCGGCTGGCACGATCCGGTCCTTGCCGCCGACGGCCTGCAGGGCGGCGTCGTCGAACTCGACCAGCGCGCCGGTGGCCTGCAACGACGCCGACCAGGTGTTGCCGATGTTGACCACGTCCGGGCCCTTGCCGGACGCGGCGGCGGCGAGCAGCCGGTTGAGCAGATCCGACCAGGGGACCACCTCGACGGTGACCTTGATGCCGGTCTGCTTCTCGAACTTGTCCAGCTCCGGCTGGAGGATGGTCTTGTCGGCCTCCAGGCTGGCGCCCTGGTTGCTGGCCCAGTAGGTGAGCGTCTTGGGCGACGCGGCGGAGTCGTCGCCGGAGCCGCCACAGGCGGTCAGCGAGGCGGCGGCCAGTACGGCGGCGGTGAATATCCCGAGGTGTCGTCTCGACACGGGTCAGCCCTTCCGGTGCGTGGTGGGGGTCCGCTGACCTTCGTCGCCGATAGGGGTCGGGCGACGGGGGCCGGCTGCGGGCAGGGTTTCGGGGGTGCGCCGTCGGGGTCCGTCGGCGTTTCCCGGGAGTTACATCACGGCTTAAATTATGTCGTCATTAAAGTTGTTGGCCGGTGGGTCGTCAAGCACGAGGCGGTTACAGTCGCCTCGAACGGCCGACAGGAATGAGGTGACGAGTGGAGCTGGCGCGTGCCACCAACCGCAGCGTGCGGCTGCGCAACCGGTCCGCCCTGCTGACCAAGCTCTTCCTCGACGGTCCGCTCACCCGGCAGGACCTGGTGCGCAGCACCGGGCTGAGCCAGCCCGCGGTCAGCAACGTGGTGGCCGACATGATCGACGAAGGGTTGGTCGCCGAGGCCGGGGCCGCCGAGTCCGACGGCGGTCGACCCAGCATGTTGCTGCGGATCAAACCCCGCTTCGCCTTCCTGATCGGCGTGGACGTCGGCGAGACCCGGGTCCGGGTGGAGCTCTTCGACTTCGCCATGACCCTGCTGGCCAGCGTCGAGTACCCCCTCGACCCGGCCCGAACCGAGCCCGACCTGGTGGCCGGGCACGTGCTGGCCGGCATCGACGCGGTCACCGGCCAGGCCGGGGTGGCCACCCGCGACGTGCTCGGCGTCGGCATCGGCGTCTCCGGCGTGGTCGAGCAGGGCACCGAGGCCGTCGTGCACGCCCAGGCCCTCGGCTGGGACCGGGTGCCGCTGGAGCGCCTGATCGGCGCCGGCACCGACCTGCCGCTGCACATCGACAACGGCGCGAAGACGCTGGGCCAGGCCGAGATGTGGTTCGGTGCCGGCCGGGGCGCCCGGCACGCCGTCTTCGCGCTGGTCGGCTCCGGAGTGGGCGCGTCGGTGGTGACCAACGGCGCCACCTACCGGGGCGCGTCCAGCAGCGCGGGGGAGTGGGGGCACACCACCCTGGTGTACGGCGGGAGGGCCTGCCGGTGCGGCGCGCGCGGCTGCCTGGAGGCGTACGTCGGGGCGGAGGCGATCATCGACCGCTACCGCGAGGCGCGCAGAGGTCGACCGGTGCCGGGCGAGGACGAGGAGTCCCAGCTCGCCGCGCTCGTCGCCGCCGCCGACACGTCGACCACCGCCCGACGGGTCCTCGATGACACCGCCGGTTACCTCGGCGCCGGGGTGGCCAACCTGATCAACCTGTTCAACCCCGAGCGGGTGGTGCTCGGCGGTTGGGCGGCGATGGCCCTCGGTGACCTTCTACCGGCCGTCCGGAAGGCCGCCGGCCGGCAGGCGCTGCGCCAGCCGTACGAGCAGGCGTCGATCGAGCTGTGCCGGCTCGGGGTCGACGCGGTGGCGCTGGGCGCGGCGACTCTCCCGATCGCCCGCTTCCTCACCGAGGGCGGCGTCCGCCGAACCTGACCCCCGCCGCCCCGCCCGTGCGCCCGCCGCCCTGCCCGTGCGCCCGCCGCCCTGCCCGTGCGCCCGCCGCCCTGCCCGTGCGCCCGCCGCCCTGCCCGTGCGCCCGCCGCCCTGCCCGTGCGCCCGCCGCCCTGCCCGTGCGCCCGCCGCCCTGCCCGTGCGCTCGTGCCCTGCCCGCGTGATCGTGCTCGATCCTGGTTGTAGTGGCCTCGCGGCGCGGGGAGGGCCCTCTTTCCTGGATCGAGCACGATCATGGGCGCCTGGATCGGGCCGGGCGCGGTCGATCGATCACCGGGGTCGATCACGGGCGGGGTCGGTGGCGGGCTGACGGTCGGTGGCGGGGAAGAATTACACAAAACCCGGCTCTCGGGATAAATAACGAAGTTATAGATCGATGTCTTGACGCCGTCGCAATCTCGCCGCAACACTCCTACGAGAGCGCTCTCCTCCCTCCGGTGTCGCGTCGGCGGCGGCACCATCCACGGCGCTACGGGCGCGCCCGATCCCCTCCGTGTGGCAACCCGTAACCCCCTATCGACAGGCGATGTCATGACATCTCGTGCTACATCCGTACGCCCGCGTCCCCGGGTCGTCCGGCACCTGCTGGTCGGGCTCACCGTGGCCCTGGTCGCGGCGCTCACCCCGACCGGCCCGACCACGCCCGCGCAGGCCGCGCCCACCCTGCTGTCCCAGGGTCGCCCCGCCACCGCCTCGTCCACCGAGAACGCCGGCACCCCGGCCTCCGCCGCCGTCGACGGCAACACCGCCACCCGCTGGGCCAGCGCGTTCAGCGACCCGCAGTGGCTCCAGGTCGACCTGGGCGCCCGCGCCACCATCAGCCAGGTCAACCTGCTCTGGGAGGGCGCCTACGGCCGGGCCTTCCAGCTCCAGACCTCCGACGACGGGGCCACCTGGACGACGATCTACTCGACCACGACCGGCACCGGCGGCACCCAGAACCTCACCGTCACCGGCGCCGGGCGCTACGTGCGGATGAACGGCACCACTCGGGGCACCGGCTACGGCTACTCGCTCTGGGAGTTCCAGGTGTACGGCGAGAGCGGCGGCAGCACCCCCACCTGCGGCAGCGCCAACGTCGCACAGGGCAGCCCGGCCACCGCCTCGTCCATCCAGGACGCCGGCCTCGCCGCGTCCGCGGCCGTCGACGGCAACCCGGGCACCCGCTGGGCCAGCGCCGCCAGCGACCCGCAGTGGCTACGCGTCGACCTCGGCAGCACCCGCACCATCTGCCGGGTGGTGCTCACCTGGGAGGCCGCGTACGCCCGGGCCTTCCAGCTCCAGACCTCGGCCGACGGGGCCACCTGGACGACGGTCTACTCCACCACCACGGCCACCGGCGGTACGCAGTCCCTCACCGTCACCGGCAGCGGCCGCTACCTGCGGATGTACGGCACCGCCCGGGGCACCGCCTACGGCTACTCGCTGTGGGAGTTGACGGTCAACACCACAGGCGGCGGCACCGGCGAGCCACCGGTGACACCCACCGACCCGTACAACCCCAATCTCGGCGCGAACACCTTCGTCTTCGACCCGAGCACGCCGACGTCGACCATCCAGAGTCGACTGGACACCCTCTTCACCCAGCAGGAAACCAACCAGTTCGGCCCGCAGCGCTACGCGGTGCTGTTCAAGCCGGGCACCTACACCGCCGACGTCAACCTCGGCTTCTTCACCCAGGTCGCCGGGCTCGGTATGAGCCCCGACGACGTCAACCTCAACGGCCACGTCCGCACCGAGGCGTTCTGGATGGGTGGCAACGCCACCCAGAACTTCTGGCGGGCCGCCGAGAACCTCTCCGTCACCCTGCCCGTCGGGCAGACCGTGGAGCGGTGGGCGGTGTCCCAGGCCGCGCCGTACCGGCGGATGCACCTGCGCGGCGGGCAGAACCAGATCCAGCTCTGGAACGGCGGCGACGGCTGGTCCAGCGGCGGGCTGCTGGCCGACACCCGCGTCGACGGTCTGGTCGTGTCCGGTTCGCAGCAGCAGTGGTACTCCCGCAACAGCGAATTCGGCAACGGCTGGACGGGCTCGGTCTGGAACATGGTCTTCCAGGGCGTCGTCGGCGCCCCGGCGCCGAGCTTCCCCAACCCGTCGCACACCGTCATCGCGCAGACCCCACAGGTCCGGGAGAAGCCGTTCCTCTACGTCGACGGCGGCGGCGAGTATCGGGTCTTCGTGCCGGCGCTGCGGGCCAACTCCACCGGCACCAGCTGGTACAACAAGACCCCGGCCGGCTCGTCCATCTCGCTGTCGCAGTTCTTCGTGGTGCAGCCCGGCACCAGCGCCGCCACCATCAACGCGGCCCTCGCCCAGGGGCGGCACCTGCTCTTCACCCCGGGCGTGCACCACGTTACGGAGCCGATCCAGGTCAACCGGGCCGACACGGTGATCCTCGGCCTCGGCCTGGCCACCATCCAGACCGACAACGGCGCGGTGGGCATGCGGGTGGCCGACGTGGACGGCGTGAAGGTGGCCGGCATCATGTTCGAGGCCGGCACGACCAACTCGCCGGTGCTGATGGAGGTCGGGCCGTCCGGCTCGTCCGCGAGCCACGCCACCAACCCGACCTCGCTGCACGACGTGTTCTTCCGCATCGGCGGGCCGCACGTCGGCAGGGCCACCAACACGCTGACAGTCAACAGCGACAACGTGATCGGCGACCACATGTGGCTGTGGCGCGCCGACCACGCCGCCAGCGGCGTGCCGACCGGGTGGACGCTGAACACCGCCGACACCGGGCTCACCGTCAACGGCGACAACGTCACCATGTACGGCCTCTTCGTCGAGCACTACCAGAAGTACCAGACCATCTGGAACGGCAACGGCGGGCGGACGTACTTCTACCAGAACGAACTGCCGTACGACGTTCCGAACCAGGAGGCCTGGATGAACGGGTCGACCCGGGGCTACGCCGCGTACAAGGTCGCCGACTCGGTAACCAGTCACCAGGCGTTCGGCCTGGGCAGCTACAGCTACTTCAACGTCAACCCCGCGGTGGTCGAGGAACGGTCCTTCGAGGTGCCCACCAACCCGAACGTGCGCTTCACGAACATGGTCACCGTCTCGCTCGGTGGCGTCGGCACCATCAACCGGGTGATCAACAACGCCGGAGGCACCGCGAACGCGGCCAACCAGACGGTGTACCTGACCACCTACCCCTGACCCGGGCGCCCGCGCCGGCCCGGCCGTCTGACGGACCGGGTCGGCCGGGTCGCACCGTGGGCCGAGGCCGGCCCGGTCCCGCCGAGACCGGGCCGGCCACGGTCGCGTTCGCTCGGCGGCACGTCAGCCGGCCAGCACCTCGGCGGCCGCCCGCTCACCGGCGCGTACCGCGCCCTCCAGGTAGCCCGTCCAACGGGTCGCCGTCTCGGTGCCCGCCCAGTGCACCCGGCCCACCGGCGCCCGCAGGTGCGGGCCGTACGCCCTCCACGCGCCGGGGGTGAGCGCACCGCAGAAGCAGCCCCGCGTCCACTCCTCGGTCGTCCAGTCGTACTCGACGAGGTCGACGGGGTCACCAGCGCGTGGCCCGACCACTGTGGCGAACGCGTCCAACAGGCACCGGCGACGCTGCTCGGGAGACATCTCGCGCAACACCGCGGCGTCCGAGGCGTAGCTGAACCCGGTCAGCACCCCGAGCGACGAGGTCGGCGTGGAGTTGTCGACCGTCTCAGTGAGCGGACCGGTGGTGCTGGTGGACACCCCGGAGAACCCGTCGGCGCGCCAGAACGGCTCCGGGTAGACGGCGTGCACCTTCAGCGCCGAACCCATCGGCATTCGCTGGGTCAACCCGTCGCGCTGTGCAGGCAGCGGCGGGGCGTACCGGATCCGGCCCGCCAGCGTCGGGGGCAGCGCGACCACCAGGAAGTCGCCGTTCACGCGCCCGGTGTCGGTCCACGCCGTCACCCCGTCGACGCTCTGTTCGACGGCCCGCACCGGTGTGGCCAACGTCAGCACCCCCGGTGGCAGGGCAGCGGCCATCCGTTCGGCCAGCGCCGGCGGCCCGCCCACGATCCGGTCCTGCTGAGCGCCGCCCGCCATCACCAGCAGAGGCCCGGTCCCGCCGCCGCTGCGCAGGTAGAACAGCAGGTGCAACAGCGACACCTCGTCCGCGCCGGTGGCCAGCAGCCCGCCGGCCAGCACCCGCCCCAGGTAGTCGGCGGTGTCGTCGTCCCCGGCTGTGGCGCGCAGCCAGCCGCCGAGGACCGTCCGGTCCCACTGCGCGGCCTCCGGCGCCTGCCAGGGCGCGGTCGGGTCCAGCCGGGCGGCGTACTCGTCGAGCAGGCCGAGGACCCGGACAGCCTGCGCCGACGGCTCGCCTCGGCGCTCGCCGGCCCAGAGCACGGTGGGCGGGCCGAACGCCGCCGACGGGAACGTCGACAGCCCGTGCTCGGCGACCAGTGCGTACATCCGGTCCTGGGTCGGGCCGATCCACTGCGCGCCCAGGTCGAGTTGGGTGAGCTCGGGCAGCCAGCGGGTCAACACCCGACCGCCCACCCGGTCGCGGGCCTCCAGCAGTCGCACCTGGGCGCCGGCGCGGGTGAGTGCCAGTGCGGCGGCGAGCCCGGAGAAACCGGCGCCGACCACGACCACCCGCAAGGCGTCAGCCACACCGGGGTCTACCCACAACTGTCGTCGCTATGACTGTCGGCTCCGGCTCCCGGCACCGGCGGGCGCGACCCCTGTCCTTCGCCCTTTGCTCCGCACCCACCGATGCGACACCCGGCCTGCGCCCCCGTGCCTCCGCGGGTGCAGAGCAAAGGGCGCATCACCACCGGGTTCGGGTCGGGGGCCGAGAATCTTCTGCGGACCTGTCGATTGGGACGGCGGCCGATCGTATGAAGGATGAGAGGTCGGCGAGCCGCCGTAGGGCCTTGACCTAGCGAGCCTGCATCGATGGCGGTGGCCCGGCTCGGCCGGGGCGGGGAGGCCGTCGAGGCGTACCGGATGGCTGTCGCCCTTACGGACAACGCGGCCGAACGGGCCTTTCTCACCGCACGCGTGACGGCCCTGGCGACGCCCTGAGGGCGCGTTTGCCGCCGGGGCGGCCGGGAACCCCGAGGCACCGCCGCAGCAGGGATGGGGAGGGGCCATGGCGTACCGTCCGACCGCCGTCGACACCGCACCCGACCTGTCCACCCTCACGCTCGGCGTGGAGGAGGAATATCTGCTGCTCGACCCGGACAGCGGCCGGAACCTCCCGGTCGCCGACCAGGTGCTCGCCGCGCTGCGCGGCCCCGCCCGGGACCAGAGCCGTCAGGAGTTCCGGCACAGCATGGTGGAGATGGTCACCCCGGTCTGCGCCGACCTCACCGAGCTGCGCGCCCACCTGGTGGCGCTGCGTCGCTCCGCCGCCGAGGCCGCCGCGGCGGCCGGGGCCCGACTGGTGGCGGTCGGCGCCACCCCGGTGGCTGAACCGCACCGGACGGTCCCCGACGAACCGCGCTACCACGCGATGTCCCGCCGGTATGGGCCGGTGGCGCACGACCCTGCGGTGTGCGGCTGCCACGTGCACGTCGGGCTGCCCGACCGGGAGTTGGCCGTGCAGGTCTGCAACCACCTGCGGGTGTGGCTGCCGGTGGTGCAGGCGATCACCACCAATTCGCCGCTGCACGACGGCTACGACACCGGGCACGCCAGTTGGCGCTCCATGCAGTTGGAACGGTGGCCCAGCATCGGGCCGACGCCGTACTTCGACTCGGCCGCCGACTACGACCGCACGGTCGACGAGCTGATCGCCGCCGGCATCATGCTCGACGCCGCGATGGTCTACTGGTACGCCCGGCCGTCTTCGACGTACCCGACGGTGGAGGTGCGGGTCGGTGACGTCTGCACCGAGGTGGACGACGCGGTGCTGGTTGCCGCGCTGGTCCGCTCGCTCGTGGCCACCCTCGCCGACGACGTACGGGCCGGGGTGAGCGCCCCGAACGTCCGGGACTGCCTGGTCGCCGCGGCGCACTGGCGGGCCGCGCACGACGGCCTCGACGGCGAGCTGATCGATCTGCGGGCCGGCGGCACCCGCCCGGCCTGGGCGCTCGTCGACGAGCTGATGGCGGTGATCGCCCCGGCCCTGCTGCGCCACGGTGACCTCGGGTACGTGTTGGCGCAGCTCGCCCGGCTGCGCCGCGACGGCACCGGCGCGAGCCGGCAGCGGCAGGTGCTGGAGCGCGCCGGGGAACTGCACGCGGTCCTCGACGACCTGGTCGCCCGCACGGCCGCGGGCTGACCGCCCGTCGGGCGCGCCGGTGGCTCAGCGGATGTCGTGCGTCTGTAGCCACAGCTCCAGCAAACCGAGCTGCCACAGCTTGTTGCTGCCGGCCGCCGCCTGCGCCCGGTCCGGCTCGGCGAGCAGATGGGCCACGTACTCCGGGCGGAACAGCCCTCGCTCGCGCGCGGCCGGCGCCTGCAACGCCTCGGCGACCAGTTCGCGCACCGGGCCGTCCACGTTGCGCAGCGCCGGCACCGGGAAGTAGCCCTTGGGCCGGTCGATGACCTCGGCGGGCAGCACCTCCCGGGCGACCTCCTTGAGGACGCCCTTGCCGCCCTGGGCGACCTTGTGCTCCGGCGGGCAGTGCGCGGCCAGGGTGACCAGGTCCTGGTCGAGGAAGGGCGTGCGCACTTCCAGACCCCACGCCATGCTCATGCTGTCGACCCGTTTGACCGGGTCGTCGGGGAGCATCAGGTGGGTGTCCAGACGCAGCACGGCGTCCAGCGCGGTCTGTGCCCCGGGCGCGGCGAGGTGCCCGGTGAGCAGGTCCCGGCTGGCGTCGTTCTCCAACGCGTACGCCGGGCCGACGATGCGGCGCAGCTCGTCGTGGTCCCGGTCGAAGAACGCGGCGGCGAACGTCTCGGCGGCGCCGTGCCGGGGCGCCTCGACCAGTGGTTGGTGGTAGCCGTAACCGGCGAACACCTCGTCCGCGCCCTGCCCCGACTGGGCCACCTTCACGTGTTTGGCCACCTGCTCGGAGAGCAGGTGGAAGGCGACCACGTCGTGGCTGCCCATCGGCTCGGTCATCGCCAGCACGGCCTGTCGGACGGCGGGCACCAGGTCGTCGTCGGCCAGTTGGATCCGGTGGTGGTCGGTGTCGAACGCGCGGGCGACCAGGTCGGAGTAGTGGAACTCGTCGCCGGACTCGCCGTCGCGGCTGTCGAAGCCGATGCTGAACGTGCGCAGGTGTTGCTGGCCGGCCTCGGCGAGCAGCGCCACGATGAGGCTGGAGTCCAGTCCGCCGGAGAGCAGCACCCCGACCGGTACGTCGGCGACCAGCCGTCGGCGTACCGCCGCGCGCAGCGCGTCGCCGATCGTGGCCCGCCAGGCGGCGGCGTCCATCCCTGCGTCGGCGGGCTCCCGTACGTAGTCGGGTCGCCAGTACACCTCCTCGCGGCTGCGCCCGTCCGACTCGATCACCCGCAGGGTGGCCGGCGGCAGCTTGCGCACACCGCGCAGCACGGTGCGCGGTGCGGGCACGATGGAGTGCCAGGACAGGTAGTGGTGCAGCGCCACCGGGTCGATGCCCGTGTCGACGTCGCCGGCGGCCAGCAGAGCGGGCAGGGTGGAGGCGAACCGGAGCCGCCCCGGCGTCTCGGCCAGGTAGAGCGGTTTGATGCCGAGCCGGTCGCGGGCCAGGATCAGCCGCCGCCGGGCCCGGTCGACCAGCCCGATCGCGAACATGCCGACCAGGTGGTCGACGAAACGTTCACCCCAGTGCGCGTACGCCACCAGGATCACCTCGGTGTCGCTGGTGGATCCGAAGGCGTACCCGGCGTTCTGCAGCTCCTCGCGCAGCTCCGGGTAGTTGTAGATGCAGCCGTTGAAGACCAACGCCAGGCCCAGGTCGTCGCGGACCATCGGCTGCCCGCCCGCGTCGGACAGGTCGATGATGGTCAGCCGGCGGTGCCCGAGGGTCACCCAGCCGTCGGCGAACAGGCCCTCGTCGTCCGGGCCGCGTGAGCGCATCGCCTCGGTCATCCGGGTGACCGCCGCCGCGTCGGGCGAGTGGCCGTCGAATCGCGCCTCCCCGCTGATCCCGCACATCAGCCGGGGCGGTGCTGGTTCAGGGCAGACATGGCCCCTCCTGTCAGGTCTCCCCGACTGGTGGTGGCGGGGCCCGCGGTGGGAACGGGGGCGCTGGCTACCCGAGTAGCGGGCGGGCAAACCCGCAGGTGATCTCGTGTCCGGCTCAGTCGAGCAGGGTGCGCAGGATGCGGGCCAGCTCGGCGCGGTCGGTGTCGTTGAGGTGGCCGAAGAAGCGGTCGGCCTCGGCCCGGCGTGCGGCGCGGATGGCGGTGCTGACCCGGTCGCCCTCCTCGGTGAGCGCGACAAGGGTCGCCCGGCGGTCGGTCGGGTCGGGTCGGCGCTCGACCAGCCCCCGGGTCTGGAGGTCGTCGATGACCTCCGTCGCCGAGCGGGGCGCGATGCGCAGGTGCTCGGCGATTGTGCCGGGGCGTACCTCGCCGTGCCGGGTCAGCACGCGCAGCGCCCGGGACTGGCTGGGGGTGACGTCCCAGGGCGCCAGCGAGTCCCGCGCCTGCCGGCGTAGACGGGACGCCACCGCCCAGAACGTCTCCGCCAGGCTCTCGTCGTCGGCGCTGTCGGAAGTGTGCTCGGTCACCGGAATACGGTAGCAGGAAATGTGGTTGCTCCCTCATGATGAGGTAACCTCAGCAATATTGCCGACGAGAGGTAGTGCCCCCTTGGAACCCACCCCGATGGGCCGCGACCGCGGCCACCGCACCCTCGGCGCCGAAGAGAAGGCGCAGGCCCGCCAGGTGTCGCTGCGCCGCATCGGCCGCCTGTTCACCCCCCACCGGCCCGCGTTGGCCGCCGTCACCGCGATCATCGTGCTCTCCTCGATCATCGCGATGGCCAGCCCGTTCCTGCTGCGTGCCGTGATCGACAGGGCCCTGCCGCAGGGCGACGTGACTCTGCTGGTCTGGCTGGTCCTCGGCATGGTCGCCGTCGCGGCCGTGACCTCCGCCCTCGGCGTCGTGCAGACCTGGATCTCCACGCAGGTCGGCCAGCGGGTCATGCACCGGCTGCGCACCGACGTCTTCAGCCACCTCCAGCGCCAGTCGCTCGGCTTCTTCACGCGCACCCGCACCGGCGAGGTGCAGTCCCGGATCACCAACGACATCGGCGGCATGCAGTCGGTGGTCACCTCCACCGCAACCGCCGTCGCGGCCAACCTCACCACCGTCGTCGCCACAGCTGTCGCCATGGTCGCGCTGTCCTGGCAGCTCTCCCTGGTCTCGCTCGTGGTGCTGCCGCCGGCCATCTGGCTGACCCGTCGGGTCGCCCGGATGCGCCGCGAGATCACCGCACAACGGCAACGCGAACTCGCCGACCTCAACGTCACCGTCGAGGAAGGGCTCTCGATCAGCGGCGTCCAGCTGGCCAAGACCCTCGGCACCGGTCCCGCGCTGATCGACCGGTTCACCGCCTCCTCGGAGCGACTGGTCGACCTGGAGCTGCGCAGTGAGCTGGCCGGCCGCTGGCGGATGACCTCGATGAGCATCATCTTCGCCGCCGTACCGGCGGTCATCTACCTCGCCGCCGGGCTGCCCGGCACCGCAGGCACGCTGAGCATCGGCACCCTGGTCGCCTTCACGGCCCTGCAGGGCGGCCTGTTCCGGCCGCTGATGGGGCTGCTCAACGTGGGTGTCTCACTCACCGCGTCGCTGGCGCTCTTTGCCCGGATCTTCGAATACCTCGACCTCCCGGTCGACGTGGCCGACCCCGCCGAACCGGTCCGTCTCGACCCGGCCCGGGTACGCGGCCACCTGCGCCTGGAGGACGTCACCTTCGGCTACCCGGGCAGCGACACCGCCGCCCTCGCCGGGATCACCCTCGACGTGCCCGCCGGCACCAGCCTCGCCCTGGTCGGCGAGACCGGCTCGGGCAAGAGCACCCTCGCCGGGCTGGTCAGCCGGCTGCACGACCCGACTGCCGGCCGGATCACCGTCGACGGAGTCGACCTGCGCGACCTGCGCCTGGCCGATCTGGCCGCGATCGTCGGCGTGGTCAGCCAGGAGACGTACCTGCTGCACACCACAGTTCGGGAGAACCTGCGGTACGCCCGGCCGGAGGCCACCGACACCGAGATCGAGGACGCGGCCCGAGCCGCCCAGATCCACGACCTCATCGTCGGCCTGCCCGACGGCTACGACACCATGGTCGGCTCGCGCGGTCACCGATTCTCCGGTGGGGAGAAGCAGCGCCTCGCCATCGCCCGTACGCTGCTGCGCGACCCGCGCATCCTGGTCCTCGACGAGGCCACCAGCGCGCTGGACACCGAAACCGAACGGGCCGTGCAGCGGGCCTTCGACGTGCTCGCCGAGGGGCGCACCACGATCACCATCGCGCACCGGCTCTCCACCGTCCGCGACGCCGACCAGATCGCGGTGCTCGACCACGGTCGCATCGTCGAGGCCGGCACCCACGACAGCCTGCTGGACCGCAACGGCCGCTACGCCACGCTGGCGGCCTGAACCCCGGCTTACAACCGTCTCGAAATAGTCTTAGAACTGTCTCATAATTCCGGGCCGAGGTGTCGGTAGACGGTGGCCCGCGAGACACCCAGGTCGGCGGCGATGGCGTCCACCGAATGGGTGCCCGCCGCGTGCATCCGCCGCGCCGCCTCGACCTGCTCCCGGCGCAGCGCAGGCGGCCGTCCCGGCCGCCGACGCGCCATCGCCGCACCGTTGGCCACGCCCGATGGCGGCCCGTCCGCGGGCGACCCCGCGGCGGCGTCCGCGGGAGGTGGGGCCAGCAGTCGGCGTACGCCGTCGAGCATGTCGGCGCGCAGCACCTCGTCGGACACGTCGGTGAAGAAGACGACCGGATCGCTGCACGCGCCCACCGCCTGCGCCGCGAGGACCCGCTCACGGCGCCCCGCGTTCGGCCCGGCGATGAGGTCGTTGGCCCGCATCGCGACCTCCATCAGGCGGTGGTACGTGTCGCCCCGGCCGATCAGCGCGATGTCGTGGAAGAGCATGCCCAGCGGTCGGCGATGGGCGAGCATGATGTCCACCCAGCCCTCCAGCACCGTCCACCTGGCCTGCTCGGTGGGTTGTGCCTGCGCCGAGTCGAGCAGCGCCTCCAGGTCCGCCATCAACGGCTCGACCAGGGCTGCGAGCAGGTGCTCCTTGGCCGGGAAGTGATACAGGATCGCGGTCTTGGTGAGCCGCAGCCGCTCGCCGATCTGGCGCAGCGAGGTGCGCTGGTAGCCGTGTTCAGCGAACAGGTCGAGTGCGGCGCGCAGGATCCGGGTGCGGGTGTCGTCCGCGGGATCGGCGGTCATGTCGGCCAGCCTAGCGACGTCCTGACCGACGGGCACGATTACCGTTGATTCGACTGACCAGCGGTCAGTACAGTGGGGGCGGTCGACGCAGCCAACGGCAGGAGGGGTCATGCCCGTCATCTCGATCGGCAACCTGGTCAAGACGTTCGGCGCCATCCGGGCACTCGACGGGCTGGACCTGCACGTCGAGCGGGGGGAGGTGCACGGCTTCCTCGGGCCCAACGGTTCCGGAAAGTCCACCACCATCCGGGTCCTGCTCGGGCTGCTCCGCCGCGACTCCGGCGACGCCCAGGTGCTCGGGGCCGACCCGTGGCGCGACGCGGTCCGCCTGCACCGCCGGCTGGCGTACGTGCCCGGAGACGTCAGTCTCTGGCCCAACCTCACCGGCGGCGAAGCCATCGACCTGCTCGGGCAACTGCGCGGCGGCCTCGACCGGCGTCGCCGCGACGAGCTGTTGCACCGCTTCGACCTGGACCCGACCCGCCGCTGCCGCACCTACTCCAAGGGCAACCGGCAGAAGATCGCCATCGTCGCCGCCTTCTCCTCCCCAGTGGAGCTGTATGTGCTGGACGAGCCGACCTCCGGCCTCGACCCCCTGATGGAGGCGGTGTTCCAGGACGAGGTCCGGCGGGTCAAGCAGGCCGGCGCCACCGTGCTGCTCTCCAGCCACGTGCTCGCCGAGGTCGAGGCGCTCTGCGACCGGGTCAGCATCATCCGCGAGGGCCGCACCGTCGAGTCCGGCACCCTCACCGAGCTGCGCCACCTCACCCGCACGGCGGTGACCGTCGAGACCGCCCGCCCGGTCACCGGCCTGGACGCGCTGCCCGGCGTGCACGACGTGCACGAGGTCGACGGCCGCACCCACCTGGAGGTCGAGCCCGCCCACCTCGACGAACTGCTCGGCCAGCTGATCCGCTTCGGCGTCCGCGCGCTGACCAGCACACCACCCACCCTGGAGCAGCTCTTCCTGCGCCACTACGGCGACTACAGCGCCACCACGGGTGCTCCCGCCGTCGCCACCACCGGTGCCCCCGCCGTCGCTGCCACTGGTGCTCCCGGCGACGGCGTCTCGGTCGCCGATGCGCAGGCTGACGCCCCGCAGGGCGGTGCCCGGTGAGCGCCCTCACCAACACGACCCGGCTGGCCCGGCTCGTGCTGCGCCGCGACCGGATCCGCCTCGCCATCTGGATCCTCGGCACACCCCTGCTCGGCTACGCCCTCGCCGGCAGCGTCGCCGCAATCTACCCGGACCAGGAGGCCCGGTTCGTCTACGCCACCACCTCGGCGTCCAGCCTCGTCGCCCGCGCCTTCAACGGCCCCATCCACGGCACCGACCTCGGTGCCGTGGTGGTCGCCGAGACGTACGTGACGTTGGCCCTGATCGTCGCGCTGTTGAGCACCTTCGCGGTGACCCGGCACACCCGCCAGAACGAGGAGACCGGCCGGGCCGAGCTGCTCGGTGCATCCGTCGTCGGCCGGTACGCGCCGCTGACCGCAGCGCTGCTTGTCATCGTCGCGGCGAACGCCCTGGCCGGCGTGCTGCTCGTGGTCGCGCTGGTCGCCGCCGGTCTACCGCTCGCCGGATCCGTCGCGGCGGCGGCCGCGATCGGCGGCGTCGGGGTCGCCTTCACCGCGATCGCCGCGGTCACCGCCCAGCTTTCCGTCACCTCGCGCGGCGCCAACGCGCTCGCCGCCGCCACCGTCGGGCTCTCCTTCGTGCTGCGCGCCGCCGGGGACGTGCTCGGCGAGCAGAGCGCCGACGGCACCCGGGTGCAGAGCGCCTGGCCTTCGTGGATCTCCCCGCTGGGCTGGGGCAACCAGGTACGCGCCTTCGACGGTGAACGCTGGTGGGTGCTCGCCCTACCTGTCGCGCTGCTGCTCGCCGGGGTGGCACTGGCGTACGCCCTTGCCGAGCGACGCGACCAGGGCGCCGGGCTGATCGCCCCCCGCCGTGGCCCGGCGACCGGCGCGCCACGGCTGCTCAGCCCCGCCGGGTTGGCCTGGCGGATGCAGCGCGGCACACTGCTCGGCTGGGCGGTCGGGGTGGCGGCGCTCGGCCTCCCCATGGGCGTCGCCGCCGACGAGTTCAACGACATGATCGACGCGAATCCGGCCGCCGCCGAGGCGATCAACGCGATGGGTGGCGGAGACGACCTGATCAACGCGTACCTGACCGCGATGCTCGGCCTCTTCGCGCTGACCATCGGCGCGTACGTCGTGCAGGCCCTGCTCCGGGTCCGCGGCGACGAAGCTGACGGGGTGTTGGAGGCCGCCCTCGCCACGGCGGTCAGTCGTACCCGCTGGCTCGGCACGCAGGTGCTCGCCGCGACGCTCGGCGCGGTCGCCCTGCTGCTCCTCGCCGGAGTGACCACCGGCCTCGGCTACGGCATCGTCGCCGGCGACCCGCTCGGCCAGGCCGTCGAGCTGGGCGGTGCCGCGCTGCTGCGCCTGCCCGCCCTGCTCGTGGTGGCCGGGGTGGTGACCGCCATCTTCGGGCTGTTGCCCCGCTGGTCGGTGGTGCTGTCCTGGACGGCGCTGCTGGTCTTCCTGCTCCTCGGGCAGCTCGGTGCGGTGCTGGAGTTGCCGCAGGCCGCGCTCAACGTCTCGCCGTACACCCATGTGCCGGCCGTGCCGGCGGTCGACCCGGCGGCGCTTCCCCTGCTGGTGCTGGCGGCGGTGGCCGCGGCCCTGCTGGCCGTCGGCGTGGCCGCCTTCCGCCACCGCGACGTCCCGTCCTGACGTGTTCGCCTGATCGTTGCCTTCTGCGTGGGCGGTCTGGACCACTCGCGCCGGGTCTCGGCTGAGGCGATCAGTGCCTACAGTGGACCCGTGACGGAATCCGGGCAGGCGAGCTGGTGGAACACCCTGGGGGGCCTGCTGACCGGTGTCGCGGCCGTCATCACGGCGATCGGGGCGCTCATCGGGACACTGCACGTCGTCGGTGTCATCGGCGGCACCGAAGCAGCGGCACCGTCACAGGATGCAACCGGCCCCGGTGCAGGTGCCAACTCTGCACCAGCAGGCTCACCGTCCCGCACCTCGACCGCCAAGGTGCCGGTCGCGCCGAGCGTGGAGGGAGCGTCGAGTCAGGGCCTGCTCACGATCTCGGCCATCGCGAGCGCCGACCTGGAGAGCGGCATCGTCGGCTTTGGTGTGCCAGGGCAGGACTTCGTGGTCATGCCCGGCGGGCGGGCATTCGGGCTGAACGGCACCCCCATGGGTGCCTACTTCAGCACGATCGGCAGTGACCCACGCAAGGATGCCTGCGTCGACGCTCTCACCACGAACCGGCTCGGCGACCTCGACATCGATGCCGAGTCGCTCGGCAGGTGGTGGTGCGTGCGGACGAGCGAAGGGCACACCGGCGCTTTCACGGTGAAGTCCGTTTCGGTCGAGGCGCCGCGCGAGTTGGTGCTCGGGTACGTGCTCTGGCGGTGACCCGGCAGGGACGCCCCCATCGTTCCTGCTGCTCGAGCGCTGCGACTGACGGCCGATCACCGGCCGGGATACGGGCGGGGCGTCCTGGCTGGCGCGGGTCGACCACAATCGTGCGGTGCGGCGACGCGGATGGAAGTGGGGCTTGCTGGGCGTGGTGGCCGCGCTGGCGGCGGGCGGCACAGCGTGGGTGTGGCTGAGGTACGACTTCGAGAAGGTCAACTGGACCTGGGGCGTCGTCGCCGGGGTCATCGCCGTCTACGTCCTGCTGGATCAGCTCTTCCGTGCCGGAACGGAGGGTCTCGCCGAGGTCGCCGCGCACCGTCGCGCCGCCGCCGACGAGCTCATGGAGCTGATCCGCCGCGACCCGACCGACGAGGCGCTGTTGCGTACCGTCGATGAGCCGTACCCGTTGCCGGTGCGGTGGCGTACCGCTCCCGACCGGTTCCTCCCCTCCTGGCGGGCCATCGGCCGATCCAGCGCCGCCGCCCCGATGGACCTCGCCGGCGGCAACGGGACACTGTGGGGCTGCTACCGGCGGGTGCCCTCCGGCCGGCTGCTGCTGTTGGGGCCGGCCGGCTCCGGCAAGTCGATCCTCGCGCTGCGGATGGCTCGGGAGTTGCCCGTGCACCGCGATCCGGACACGCCCGTACCGGTGCTGGTGCCGGCCGACTCCTGGGATCCCGACCGGGATGGCTTCCACGACTGGCTGGTCGACCGGATCGCCCGGCGCTATCCGCAGCTCGCGGCCGGTCACCCACGCAGCGACGCCGTGCTGCGCGACCTCATCGAGACCGACCTGGTGGTACCCGTCCTCGACGGACTGGACGAGGTGCCCGAGGACCGGCTGATCGCCTGCCTCGACGAGCTCAACGCACTGCCGACCCAGCGTTTCGTCCTCACCTGCCGGACCTCGGTCTATGAGCGTTACCTGACCCAGGGGGAGAAGCTGCGCGGCACCGCCGTGGTCATGCTCGAACCGCCGGCGCCCGCCGAGGTCGCCGACTACCTGGTGGACGCGGCCCCGCTGCACCAGGCCGACAACTGGTCCGCCGTCGCCGACGCGCTCGAGGTCACCCCGCAGCTGACCGCCGCGCTCTCCACCCCGCTGATGGTGTCGATGGCCCGTAGCGCCTTCGACCAGCCGGTGACCGATCCCCGGGACCTCGTGCCCCTGGCGCGCGAGCGGGGTCAGCGCTCCGTGGAGGACGACCTGCTGACCAGGGCGGTGGACGCCGCGCTGCGGTCCCGCCGCGGATCCCAGGGGCTACGGCGCTGGGAGCCCCAGACCGCCCGGCGCTACCTGTCCTTCCTCGCTGCGCACCTGGAGTCGCTCGACGTCCGGGAGTTCCGCTGGTGGCAGTTGGCCAACGCGCAACCCGGCCCGTTCTGGGCGCTCGTCGCCGGTGCGCGTACCGCGGGGGCGGTGTGGCTGACGCTTATCCTCTCCGCAGACGCTCTCACGGCGACGGCGCAGTTGGTGGCCCACCCTCCGACCCGGGATCTCCTCAACGATCTGGTCCGCGAGACGGACGCCTTGACGATCACGGCCTTCCTGCTGGCCAGCGTCGTGGCGTTGGTCCGCGGCGCGGGACGGGCCGGTCGAGAACGACCCCGCCGGGTGGCATTCGTCGGCGGCCTCCGGGCGTTTCGCGACGGGCTGCTCGACGGGCTGTTCAGCGGGGCCTTCCTGGCGCTGCTCACGTTCGGCTTCCTCACGGTGTTCGCGCCCACGCCACAACTGGTCGCGCTGGTGGACCGCGTGCCCGGCTTACCACCGTGGCCCGACCCGGTCCGGGCCGCCGTCCTGTTCGGACTGGTGACTGGGGCGTTCCGAGCGGTCCGAGCTGGACTGCGGGTGGACGTCGCCGCGCCCGCCGCGGAACTCGGGGCGACCAGCGTGGTCGAGACCGTCGAAGCCGACCGCGCCGCCAGCGTCGCGTCCGCGCTGGCCAGCGCCGCCACCGGCGTCATTCGCCTACTCATCGTCGTCGCGGCGCTGCGTCTCACCGGGGTGCTGTCCGCAATGCCGCCGCTGCCGGCGCTGGTCTGGGCCGGGGTGGGACTCGGGCTGGGCTGGTGGCTGCACCGGCGCGGGGGCGGGGCGTGGATCCGCTTCGCTCTCACCCGTGCCGCTCTCGCCGTCCGTGGCCGCACGCCCCACCGGCTGCTCGCCTTCCTGGCGTACGCGGAGACCGTCGGGCTGCTGCGCGACGGCGCGGGAGCCTACCGGTTCCGGCACGGACGGCTGCAGAGCCGACTCGCCGCCGGTTCGGTGAGCGCCCGACGGGGCAGCCGACTGCGTGAGGAGTTCGGCGTCGAGCTTGCCCGCGCCGGCTACTGGCGGGAGTCGCTCGGCGTCTTCGCCGACGTCACGCAGGCACGGGCCGCGAGCATCGGGCACGCCGACGACCTCACCGTGGCGGCGTTGCGCCGAGCGCTGCTGGCCGGGGCTGCCGCGGGGGAGTGGACCCAACTGGCGAGCCTGCTGGCGCTCATCCCACCACCCGACGAGCCGACGCCGTTGGCGGTGCAGCGACAGCGGCTCGCCCAGCTGATCGCCGACGACGCGCCGGTCACCCAACTGATCGTCGCGGCCGAGGAGCTGAACCGGGCGGCCACCGGCGTCCCGCCGGAGTCCGCTTCCGCGACCCGCCCGGCGGCGCCCGGAGTGCTGGAGTTCCTCGCCGTCCTGCACCACGTCAGCGGGGACGTCGAAGTGGCGCGCGAGCGCTTGGACCTGTTGCGCACCGCTGCCAGTCAGGACGTCGGGGAACCGGCCCCTATCGGCGCCGGTCTCCTCGCCGGGATGCTCGTCGACGCCGGTGAACCCGGCACAGCCCTGGTTGTCTGCCATCACGAACTACTCCTTGCCGATCAACCGCCCGACCGGGTCGACCTGCTGCTCCTCGTCGAGATGTGGCGCTGGTCGGTCGAGGTGATGCGCCGCAACACCGACGAACAGGCCGAACTGCGCCGCCGCATCCGGGCGGTGTTGGCCGAGCGGCGGGACCACCCGCGGCGGATCGAGCTGGGCCGACGCGAGCTGGCCGAGCTGGGACTCCAGCTGTGCCACGCCGTGATCGAGCACCAGACGTTGGGCCCGCTCGCGGTCGCGGCGTCCCGGCTGCTGGTTGCCGTCCTCGCCGAGCCGGCCATCGTCGTGCAGACCGTCAAGCGCAGCGCCCCCATGTGGTACCACGGCTGACGGGTACCTGACATTCTCGGCGATCGTGTGCGCGGTTTGTCGGACGCTGCCGCGACACTGGAGCCTCCTCGACCGGGGAGGTGCCTCGTGCCGTACGTCAGGTCACACACCAGGAAAGGTGGCGCGCGAGTTCGGGCGCACTACCGAAGGCGGCGCACCGGCAGTGTTCGGCGCAGATCGACGGTCCGCCGCGTGGGCGGTGGCGGCAGGTCGGCCAACGGCTGGGTGCTCGCGCTGGGTGCCGTCGTCGTCTTCGTGCTCCTCCGCGCGGTCATCGACTTCGTGCGGCGGCATCCATACTGGGCCGCGCTCCTGGTGAGCCTCGTCGTCGTGGGGGCGGTCGCGGTGGTTCTCCTGGTGTCGAAGCAGCGGGCCCGCGAGCGAGCCGATCAGGCCCAGCGGGACCGGTTGATCGCCGTGACCGACGCGATGAGCGGCCCCGAGTTCGAGCAGTGGTTCGCCCGGCTCCTGGTCGCCTCCGGGTTTCGCGACGTGACGGTGTGCGGCGGCTCCGGCGACCGGGGAGCCGACGTCGTGGCGTTGGCTCCCGACGGCCGACGCGTCGTGGTGCAGTGCAAGCGGCAGAGCGTCAACAACCGGGTGGGCAGCGCCGCTATCCAGCGGTTCGCCGGCACCTGCCGGGTGATCCATGGCGGCGAGATCTGCATGCTCGTGACGAACAGCTTCTTCACCGCGGGCGACGGCATCCAGATAGCCCGGCAGCTGGACATCACGCTCGTCGACCGGCACGCATTGGAGATGTGGGCCTGGACGGGGAGACCGGCGCCGGGGTGCATCGCGGGAGGCTGAGCGCAGCTCCGGTCGACCCGATCGCGCAGCTCCGACAACTCGGCGAGCTGCGTGACGCAGGCATTCTGACTGACGTCGAATTTACTACCAAGAAGGCGGAAATACTCTCCCGGCTCTGATTGCGCAGGTGGGGTCCCCGATGGTTCAGCCCGCTCCCCCTAGGATCTCTGGAATGCAGGAGGGCCGGTGGACGACGATCACGCCGTCGCAGTTCGCGCACGAGCGGGAGGCGCTGGCCCACGTCCAGGCTCTGCTACCCGACACGGAGCCCTACCGTGCCTGGTCGAACTTCACCTTCACCGCCCAGACCGGGCACCCCTACGAGGTTGACCTGCTGGTCGCCGCCCCGGGCGGGCTCTACCTCATCGAGATCAAGAGCCTGAACGGTCGACTGATCTCCAGCGGCTCCAACTGGATCCTGCAGGGCCCGTCGGGGAGCGCGACCCGTACCTTCGACAACCCGCTGCACCTGGCGGACATGAAGGCCAAGAAGCTCAAGTCCCTGCTTCAGGTCGCCGCGGCCCAGCGCAAGGGGCCGCCGGTCAGGATCCCCTTCGTGCAGGCGGCGGTCTTCCTGTCGAAGCCCGGCCTGCACGTCGGCCTCTCCGAGCACCACCTGCACGGCATCTTCGGCCCGGAGCCGGCACCCGGCCACCAGCCCGGCTCGCTGCCGACGATCGGTTCGCTGCTGCAGCGGCCCCCACAGGACGAGCGCCAGCGGGTCGCCAAGGAGGTGTCGGCGGCGCTACCGGAACTCCTCAAGGCGGTTGGCATCGCCCGCAGCCGCCGGCATTACCAGATCGGCGCGTGGGACCTGGAGACCCGTCCGTTCGACGTCGGCCCGACGTGGCAGGACCACCAGGCCCGGCACCGTGACCTGGAGCGGGAGCGCCGCCGGGTGCGCATCTACCTGGTCGAACGCAACGCCGTGCAGACCGAGCGGGCCAGCATCGAACGCGCCGCTAAGCGCGAGATGCTCGCGTTGCACGGCATCAACCACCCGGGCATCGTGCAGGTCGACTCGATGGAGTCGCACGAGGCCGGCCCCGCTTTGATCTTCCGGTACGACCCCCGCTCGGTACGCCTGGACCACTACATGGCCCAGTACGGCGACCGCCTGGACGCGCTGAGCCGGCTGGCGATGATCCGCCAGCTCGCCGAGACCGTGGCGTACGCGCATCGCAGGCGGCTGCACCACCGGGCCCTGTCGGCCCGCAGCGTACTGGTCAGCCCGGGGCGCGCCAGGAGAGGCGGCAGCGAGGACGAAGCATGGCTGATGCCCCAGCTGCAGATCAGCGACTGGCAGGCGGCGACCCGCGGCGCAGATTCCAGCGGTGGAAGCAGCGGTGACCCGGTCACCCTCTCCTCGCACGCGGCCTCGCACATCGAGCGCTCGGCGGAGGCGTACCTCGCGCCCGAGCTGACCGCGCCGAAGCCCGACGCGGTCGCGATGGACGTCTTCGGCCTCGGCGCGTTGGCGTACCTGATCCTGACCGGCCAGCCGCCGGCGGCCAAGCGCCCGGAGCTGCTCGCCCGGCTGGCCCGGGACAACGGTCTGCGGGCCGCTGCGGTCGCCGACGGGATCAGCGAGTTCGCCGATGAGCTGATCCAGGCCGCTACCGCCCCGGTGCCCACCCAACGGCTCACCACCGTCGCCGACTTCGTGGAGATGCTCCAGGTCGTCGAGGACGAGCTGACCGCCCCGTCCGCCCCTTCGGTGCACCCCGAGGAGCCGAAGCCCGAGCAGGTCGACCCTCTCGAAGCGCGGGGCGGCGACCGGGTAGGCGAGTGGAAGATCGTCCGGAGCCTCGGCACCGGTTCGACCTGCCGGGCGTTCCTCGGCTTCAACGAGCGCACCCGGCGGGAGGAGGTGCTCAAGGTCGGGCTCTCCGACGAGAAGGGCGCCCGCCTCGCGCACGAGGCCCGGGTGCTGGGCCCGCTCACCGACTCCCGGGTGATCCGGCTGGCCCGGCCCGAGCCGTTGCAGCTCGGCAACCGGACTGTCGTGGTGCTGGAGCACGCCGGCGACCACACCCTGGCCCGCAAGCTGCGCGACGACGGCCGACTCACCGTCGATGAGCTGGAGACCTACAGCGACTACCTCTTCGGCGCCCTCGACTATCTCGAGGGTGAGGGCGTTTACCACCGCGACATCAAGCCCGACAACATCGCCATCCGGATCCGCCCCAACCGCACCCGGCAGCTGGTGCTGTTCGACTTCTCCCTGGCCGGGGTCTCGGTCAAGGAGATCAACGCCGGCACGCCGCGTTACCTCGACCCCTTCCTCGGTACCGCCACCCGGCAGGTCTACGACAAGCACGCCGAGTGGTACGCCCTCGCGGTCACCCTGCACGAGATGGCCTCCGGCGAGCTGCCGGTCTGGGGCGACGGCGGCACCGAGCCGCAGCTCACCGAGGGCCCGCCGGTGTTGGCCGCCGAGGCGTTCGACCCGGCGATCCGCGATGAGCTGGTGGAGTTCTTCCAGCGCGCCCTGCACCGTGATCATCGCCAGCGGTACGCCTCGCTGAAGGACCTGCGCGACGCCTGGCAGCAGGTCTTCCGCCGCTCCGACGCCAGCGCCCCGGTCGGCACCGACCATCCGGAGATCGCCCCCGACGAGCCGAACGTCGAAAGCGCTGAGGCGGCCCGCGACGAGGCGGCCACGAGGGCCACCCGGGCCACCGCGCTGGAGGCCGCCGGCCTCACCCCGCGCGCGGTCTCTGCCGCGCACCGCCTGGAGGCCACCACCGTCGGCGACCTGCTCGCCGTGGCCAACAAGCTCGCCCACCTTCCCGGCCTCGGCGCGAAGACCCGGCAGGAGTTGCAGCGCCGGGTCAAGGAGTGGCGCGGCCGGCTGGGGGAGCGGGAGACCATTCCCACCACGCCCGCCGCCCGTAAGGCCGCGACGGAGGAGGTCGCCGCCGAGGCCGCAGCCGGGGATGGTGACCCCGATCTGGTACGCGTCGGCCTGGACGCGATCGCCACGCTGCTCGTCCCGGCCAGCCGTAACCCCAACGACGTCGAGGCCACCAGGCTGGCTCTGCACCTGCCCGACGCTGCGGGCGCCCTGCCGGACCTGCCGTTGTGGCCGCAGCACCCGCAGGTGGCGAAGCCGCTGGGTGTCACCCCTGCCCGGATCGCGCAGATCCTCGGCAAGCAGCGCAAACGCTGGGACGACATCCCGGTGGTCGGCAGCGTGCGTACCCAGATCATCGAGTTGTTGCGCGACGGCGGCCGGGTGATGGGCGTCGCCGAGCTGGCCGCGGCCCTGCTGAGCAGCCGCGGCTCGGTGCGCACCGGGGATGCGCTGCGTCTCGCGGTGGCGGTCGCCGCGGTGCGGGCCGCGGTGGAGGTCGACGCGCTCGCCGAGGAGCCGCGCCTGCTGCTGCGCCGGCACGCCCGCGCTGACATCAACGGCAAGCCGCACCCGCGCGGCGACCGACTGCTGGTCGCGCTGGAGGCCGGTGAGGACGACGCGCCGGACACCCCGGCCGCGCCGGCCCTGCTGGACTACGCCGACGCGCTGGGCAAGGCCGCCGACAAGCTCGCCGCCAGCGAGGTGCTGCCCAGCCCGGCGACGGTGTTGCGTACCCTCGCGGCGGTGACCGCGCCCGGCGGGGCGGCCGACGCGATCGACGAGCGGCGACGGGTGTTGCTCGCCGCGGTGGCCTCGGAGCGCGCCGCCGCGACCGCGCGACTGGAGCTCTACCCGCGCGACCTCGATCCGGTACGGGCGCTGCGGCTTGCCCAGGCCGGCGTGGTGCCCCCGACCAGCGAAGGGCGGCGAGGGCTTACCCCGACGCAGGTCGCCGACCGGGTGACCGCCCGCTTCCCGGAGCTGGATCCGCTGCCGCCGCATCCCAAGTTGGACCGGCTACTCGCCGAAGCCGGCTTCGAGCTGCGCTGGGACCGCGACCGGTACGTGCCGCCGCCGCGAGCCGCTTCGTCGTCGATGTCGATCCTGCAGCGGCGTCCGTCGGTGACCGCCGCGCTGAGCCGCTGGACGGCCGAGTCGCCGGAGCTGGCAGCGGCGATGCGGGCCGAGGAGCGACTGACCGGCGCGCGGTCCGTCGGCGGGTTCCTGGCGCTGACGGTACGACTGTCCCGGTACGGGCTGGCGCGGGAGGAGCTGGTCCGGCGCTTCGACGCCCGGCCGGTCAACGTGGCGGCCCGCTTCCTCGACCACCTGCACGCGCTGGTCGACGCCAGGCCGAAGCCGACCTGGGAGACGGTGCTCGGTGCGGACATCGCCGAGGAGGGCTCCCGGGCGGCAATCAAGCTCGGGGAGTACGTCGAACAGGCGTGGCAGCTCACCGTGCCGTCGCTGCGAGCCTCGTTGTCGACCGCGACTGGGCCGGTGCTGCTGCACGACGCGGCGGTCCTGGCGCGGTACCGGGCAATGGACCGGCTCTACGAGCTGGCCGACGCGGCGCGCGGTGGGGCGGGGGGCGTGTGGGTGCTCTGCCCGATGGAGGACCCGGCGCTGCTGCCCAAGCTGGACGGTGCGGTGGTGCGGGTGGGCGACAACGAGTGGATCGGCTTGCCGGACGCCTGGGTGGTCAACGCCCACCGCAGCGTACTGGCCTGAGCAACCGAGTCGCCCTGGTTGACCGGGCCGGTAGGTGAAGTGGCCGGCCGACCGGTCAGTTCCTGATGGCCGTCTCCCGCCTGCCCAATCCGATCCGGTCTCGTCTACGGGACCGGATCGTCCATACCCGACGGTAACTCATCGGAAGCCCTTGATGTCGCTTCGCGAGACTCCGTACGGTGAGCCTCCACCCGGCGCAAAGTGAGCGTGGCTTAACCGTCAGCGCCGATGCGGCATGGATCGGCAGAAGATTCAGTCTCAGCCCCTCGGCCACCACGGATGGCCTGTGTGCGATGGGAGCACCCCTATGGAATGTGTCGTGCCGCTGATCTACTTCGTCGGCCTTTTCATCGGCATGATCTTCGTTCGGGCCAGGGCGGGTCTCGGTCAGGGCCGGATCAAGGTCATTGGTGACGGCGGAGTCGGTCTGGAATGGTTCGTCGCGTCCGTGCTGACGCTGGTTTTCTGGCCGGTCAGCCTGGTTGTCTGGCTTGCCCGGGGCCGCCCGGAGCCACGGATCGTCTTCAAGGCCAAGGCGAGGTAGCCAGTGGAAGCAGGCCGCCTCGCTCTACGAGGTCTTCGTCAATGTCGGCCTGGCGCTGCAGTCACCGCCCCACTGGGTGAGCGCAGAGCTGGAGCCCTACATCCCGCTTCCCCGACCGAGCATCTGACGACGGAGGAACCATGCCTGGCTATGACCCGAACTGCGACAACTGCTGACGGTATAGAAGCGTGATTAAGCAGGCAGAGGTGCGAATCGCTGGATCGCTCCCGCTGGCAGTGGTGATGGACGCGTTGCGGGCCGAGCGGACCGTGTTCCACTCGGAGGCGGATTTCCAGCACGCCTTCGCCTGGGCGGTGCACTGCCTGGACAACGAGGTGCAGGTGCGGCTCGAAGTCCGGCAGGAGGAGAGGGCGTATCTGGATCTGCTCTGCTCTGGCCCGAATGGCCGGACGGCGATCGAGTTCAAGTACTTCACCGCGCTCTGGGACGGCGTCGACCCTCGCACCGGCGAGGAGTTCCGGCTGCGCCACCACGGCGCCCCGGATCTGGCCCGGCGGGGCTTCGTGGTCGACATCGCCCGGCTGGAACGGTTCTGCCATCCGGGCCCGACTCCGATGAACGGTCTGGCCGTTCTGCTCACCAACGACCGTGGGATGTGGAGCTCGCCGGCCGGCTCTCGGCCGACGCGGGACGGCGAGTTCCGCCTGCACGAGGGGCGCAGGCTTCGCGGAAGGCTTCGCTGGGGGACCGAGGGCAGCTACTTCGCGGCGAATCAGCGCGACCTGCTCGGTGACTACCCGCTGATCTGGCGGGACTACGCCCGCCTGGACGGCCGCAACGGCGAGTTCCGCTGGCTGGCGGTGCAGGTCGACCAGGTGCAGCCCACGGCGGCGGAGGTGGTGGGTGCGTGATGCCGCATCGGAACAGGTTCACGGCCTCCTGCCGCGCCATTGCGTTTCCCGCAGGGCTGATCTCACCAAACGCGGTTCTGGAGTTTACGACGGACGATCTCGCCCATGCCCTGTTCACCACGGGCAGGGCACCAGGCGACGAGGCGCGCCACGGGTGGGCATCCGTGTGGGAGTTCGTCCACCGCACCTCGCTCATCCCCGCGTACGTGCGCAGGACCGACGGCGGCGGGCTGGTGAAGTCGGACCTCGCCCGGGAGTTGGACCGCTCGGAGAAGGTGACGCTGTCGTACTCGCTCGGGCAGGCGATGACCGGAATCTTCTGCGAGCGAAAATTGGGGGTGACGCACCTGCTGCACATGGATCGCTACGCGAGCAGGTGGGACGTCGCCTTCTCCGCCACTAGGAAACGGGCGGATCTGTTCGGCCTGGCCTCCGCAGGCTGGGTGGTCGCCGAGGCCAAGGGACGCTCGAACGGCATCGAGGCGGACCTGCCGAACACCCTCGTCGCTCAGAAGCGCTCGGTGAAGTCCATTTCCGGCAAACGCCCCTGGCTCGCACTGGGCTGCGTCGCATCCTTCCCGCCGCACCGGGACGAGTTGTCGATCACTGTGGTGGACCCGGACGAAGACGGGCCCGAGCCGGTCGACATCGACCTGGACCTGGACCGGTACATGCTGGCGTACTACGAACCGTTCCTCGCCGCCATCGCCGCAGGAACTCCGCAGGTGCGGGACCCGCGCTACCTCACCTCCCACTTTGGCCTGCTCAACCTCCGTGTCGGCCTGAGCAGGGACGTCGCCGTCAGGGTGAGGCAGGCGAGCGAGGGGCAGCTGTCAGGGCTGTACGAGTCGATCGTGGAAATTCTCGACGCCGACCTTGAGCCGGACGAGGCAGCCACCGCCTTTCCCGACGGGACGCTGGTCGGCTCCGACTGGACGGATGACATCTCCCTCAGCGACTGGAGCCGTTGACCCTGACCGGAGCACGTGATCTGCCCCGACCCGCCGTCGCGCTCCGCTCGGCGACCGGCTCGGGCGCGGGGCGGAGGCCGGCGAGTTGGACGTAGACCTCGCGCTTGGCGGTCGCCTCGCCGCGGCGGTTCAGAACGTAGCCGGTCAACCAGACCCAGCCCTGGTACGTCGGCTGGTCGCAGACCGACACGACGCGGAAGGTCAGGGCGCGGTCCCCGGCGAACTGCACCGAGGCCCGGCCGTCGATGGTGAGCAGGTCGCCGGGGGAGGGCCGCACGGTCACCAGTGACCGGTGTTCGGTGGGCGGCACTCCCGCGCATGCATGGTCTGCCAGTCGCGCAGCGCCCGCTTGATCCGGTCATTCTCCTGGCTGAGCAGCCGTACCGTCTCGTTGAGCATGGCCAGCTCGTCGGCCACCCGGGCCTGGAACTCGCGTACCTCACCGGGGTCGACGCCGCGCCGGCATGCGGCGAACTCGCGGGTCCGCACCTCGTGCGGCGTCAACCGGCCTGGGTAGCCAGCGGGGTAGGGCTGGCCACCTCGATACACCTGAGCCACGACGATCCTCTCTGAGGGCAGGCGGGAGCGCGGAAGGTCCTTGTGGTGGGTCTGGAAGGGCGGGCCGTCCGCTCGGGGGCCGCGGGCGACCCGCCCGGCTCCGCCGCCGCAGCCCAATTCAGCGGTACGACAGCAGAGCAGTCCGGAGGGTCGGGACGGGCACACGCACCCGCCCCGACCAGGGGATGAGCCGAACTCGTTGCCACGCGAGAAGCGGCTCGGAACCAACATAACTAGACATGTCAGATGAGTCAACGTTGCTTGTTAGGTGAGTCGCGGTGTGATCAAATCGGATTGCCACGCGAGGAGTGCCATGCGAGAAGTGCCGGATTACTGGCGCATCGCCGATGATGTGATCGCCGACGTCAGGTCGAAGAGGTTGAAGCCGGGGGAGAAGCTGCCCTCGATCGCTGAGCTGCGCGCTCGCTACGACGTCAGTCACGGGACAGTGCAGATGGCCTACGCCCGGCTGGAGGCGCTGCGGGTGATTCGGCGGCAGCAGGGCAAGGGCGTCTTCGTCACCGATCCAAGGACCTGGATGCGGGAGCCGTAGGTAGCGACCCGTCGGCCAGAACGGACCTTACGGGTAACTCCCTCGTGACAGCCCTGCGACTAGAGTCGTCGCGTGATCGACCGGAAGCTGCTCTTGTCCGACCTGCAGAAGCAGGTCAAGAACCTGGAAAAGGACCTGCGAGAGCAGGCCGAGTCGGTCGAGGAGGTGCGCCTCCGCCTGCGTGGTGAGTACGACCACGCCTTCAAGGTCGGGCGTACCGCCGCCACCTGGACAGCGTGGCGGGACGAGCGGGTCACCCAGGCCGCCGTCGCCTGGGTGCTCGGCACCGTCTTCGTGCGCTTCTGCGAGGACAACGGCCTGCTGCCAGATCCCTACCTGGCTGGCCCGGCGGATCGCCTGGTCCTCGCCGAGGAGGCCGAGGCGCAGTTCTTCCGGGACCAGCCCGACAAGACCCTCCGCGACTGGCTGCACCAGGGCTACGACGCCATCGCCAGCACCCAGGCCGGCAAGTCGCTCTTCGACAAGCGGCACAACCCGCTCTACCAAATCCCGCTGTCACATGACGTAGCCAAGGAACTGATCGGCTTCTGGCGCCGGCGCGGCGAGTCCGGCGGCTTGGTGCACGACTTCACCGACCCGGAGTGGGACACCCGCTTCCTCGGCGACCTCTACCAGGACCTCTCCGAGGCAGCCCGCAAGACCTACGCCCTGCTCCAGACCCCGGAGTTCGTCGAAGAGTTCATCCTCGACCTGACGTTGACCCCGGCGATCGCCGAGTTCGGCCACGACGTGGTCAAGATGATCGACCCAACCTGCGGCTCGGGCCACTTCGTCCTCGGCGCGTTCCACCGCCTCCTCAAGGAGTGGGAGCAACACGCCCCCAACCGCGACCCCCACGAGCGAGTACGCCTCGCCCTCGACGCCGTCCACGGCGTCGACATCAACCCCTTCGCCGTAGCCATCGCCCGCTTCCGTCTCTTGGCAACTGCTCTGCGCGCCTGCGGTGCCAAGGCGCTCGCCGACTCGGCCGGCTACACCTTCCCAATGCACCTCGCCGTCGGCGACTCGCTTATCAAGCGGCGTCAGGGCACTCTGTTCGGCAACGACGCCATGACCGAGTTCGCCTACGCGACTGAGGACGTGCAGGAGCACTCCGGCATCCTCAGCCCCGGCCGCTATCACGTGGTCGTTGGCAATCCGCCTTACATCACCGTCAAGGACAAGGGCCTCAATGAGGCATACCGCGAGATGTACAACGCCTGCTCCGGCAAGTACGCACTATCTGTGCCCTTCGTGCAGCGCTTCTTCCAACTCGCCAAGCCAGGCAACGGAGACGGCAATGCTGCTGGGCACGTCGGGCAGATTACCGCCAACTCGTTCATGAAGCGTGAGTTCGGCAAGAAAATGATCGAGAAGTTGTTTGCTGTCGAGGTCAACCTGACCCACGTCATCGACACGTCCGGCGCCTACATCCCCGGGCATGGCACCCCGACCGTCATCCTGATCGGCCGCAACACCAACCGCGGCCGGGCTGGCACCATCCGCACGGTCATGGGTATCCGCGGTGAGCCCAGCGCGCCGGACAACCCGCGCGACGGCCTCGTGTGGCAGGCGATTATCGACCAGGTCGTCCGCCCAGGCTCGGAAAGCCAGTGGGTCAGCGTCAGTGACCTCGCCAGGACGGGGCTCGCATCCCACCCGTGGAGCCTCAGCGGCGGTGGGGCCGACGCTCTACTGGCGGCTGTGGAATCGGCGTCAGCAAGGCTCTCCGCGACTGCCGGTTCAATTGGGATCACCTCGGTGACTGGGGAAGACGACCTCTTCCTTCTTCCCATCAACGGTGCCCGGAAGAGGCTTCGCGTCGATGACACCCGGCCACTTGTAACCGGGGATATGATCCGCGACTACCTGATCGCTGTCGATGCGGAGGCCGTGTGGGTTTACGACGACAACCTTGAGGTGCTGCCGCTGGCGAAGCAGGTAGGCAATGCGGCCTACCTGGAGCCATTCCGCAGTGCGATTTCTGGCCGGAAGCGGTTCGGAGTGCCGATGCTTCAGCGCGGGATGGTTTGGTGGGAATGGCAGGAGGTCTACCCGAGCAAACTGCGGACACCGCTGTCGATCGCATTCGCTTTCGTGACGACGCATAACCACTTTGTGTTGGATCGAGGTGGGAAGGTCTTCAAGCAGTCGGCGCCGGTAATCAAGTTGCCGCAGGCGGCCTCGGAGGAAGACCACCTGCGGTTGCTCGGGTTGCTCAACAGTTCGACCGCCTGCTTCTGGCTTAAGCAGGTCAGCCATGGAAAGGGCAATGGGGGTGTTAACGAAGGTTACCGGGGCGACGAGTGGGAAGAGTTCTACGAGTTCACCGGAACCAAGCTGCAGGAGTTTCCGCTGCCGCCTGCGTACCCGCTCGACCTGAGCCGGGAGATCGACGGCCTGGCGCAGCGGCTCGCCACGGTGAGCCCAGCGGCGGTCACGGCCTCCGGGGTGCCCATTCGTGAACGGTTGGACCCTGCCGCATACGAATGGCACATCACACGGGGCCAGATGATCTCGTTGCAGGAGGAGTTGGACTGGCAGGTCTACTCGCTCTACGGGCTGTTGGACGAGGATCTGACAGCGCCGGAGAGCGTCCGGCCGCCGATGCTCAGCCTGGGGGAGCGGGCGTTCGAGATCGTGCTCGCTCGCAAGGTGGCCGCTGGTGAGGCGGAGACGCAGTGGTTTGCTCGACACAAGTCGACGCCGATCACGGAGCTGCCGGCGCACTGGTCGGACGAGTACAAGGCGGTCGTGGAGCGGCGGATCGCGGTCATTGAGGGCAACCGCAACATCGGCCTGATCGAGCGGCCGGAGTGCAAGCGACGCTGGGCCAGCGAGGGCTGGGACGTCATGCAGCAAAAGGCCCTGCGGGACTGGCTGCTGGACCGGTGCGAGGCGCGGGAGTTGTGGTACCACCACGTCGACGGCCTGGAGCAGCCGCGCCCGCTGACCACCGCCCAGCTCGCCGACGAGCTGCGCCGCGACGCCGACGTGCTCACCGTCGCCAGCCTCTACGCGCCCGGTCAGGATCTCGGCAAGGTGATCGCCGACCTGGTCGCCGACGAGCACGTGCCGCACCTGGCCGCGCTGCGCTACAAGGACACCGGGCTGGTCAAGCGCGCCGACTGGGAGCAGGTGTGGGACCTGCAACGGCAGGAGGACGCGCTGCCCGACGAGGCGGCGAAGCGGGAGTTCCGCAAGGGCATCCCGGTGCCGCCGAAGTACACCTCGGCGGACTTCCTCAAGAGCAGCTTCTGGAAGCATCGGGGCAAGCTCGACGTACCCAAGGAGCGGTTCGTCTCGTACCCCGGCGCCAGTCGCGACGGCGACCCGTCGCTGCTGGTCGGCTGGGCCGGCTGGGACCACCGCGAGCAGGCCCAGGCCCTGGCCACCCTGATCGTGGCCCGCGAGCAGGAGGACGGCTGGGCTGACGACCGGCTGTTGCCGCTGGTCGCGGGGTTGCGCGAGATCCTTCCCTGGGTACGCCAGTGGCACGGCGAGTTCGACCCGGAGTGGGGCGCGTCGCCGGCGGACATCTACGAGGGCTTTCTCGCCGAGACCACCAACCGGCTGCACCTCACCGATGAGGCGCTCACGTCGTGGCGTCCGGCGAAAGCCACCCGCGGCCGCAAGGCCAGGGTATGACGACCGAGTCGGTGCCGGCCGGTTTGTGGTCGGCGGACGACGTCGAGGAGCTGACCGGGATCCTGGCAGCCCGCCGTTCCCGGCTGTGGCAGCTCACCGAGCCGGCCGACCTCGCGGCGTGGGTGTTCGCCGACCCGGAGCCAGCGCCACTGGAGCCGCCGCCGGCAGCCTTCGACACTGACTGGGCCGATGGGCTGGACGAATCGCAGCGCGCCGCCTGGGCCTTTGCGGGATGGGTGGCCCGGATGGCGGTGCCCGAGGCGGCACCGACCGCCGGCACGCACTGGCTGCTGTCGCGGGTGAGCGACCGCCACGGTCCGCTGCTGCGGCTGACCGTCGGCGTGCTGGAAACCCTCGGCGTGTACGAGTCGGGCGAGGAGGTGTGGCTGCGGGTGGCCGCGGCACCGATCGGCCTGGCCATGGACGCCGGTACGGCGAACCTGGAGGAGTGGGGACGGCGCGGCATCGACGTGGGGGAGGACCTGACGAAGACCCTCGCCGAGGACAAGCTGCTCTTCACCTGCCCCGACATCGATACGGCGCTGTGGCTGCTCCGGCAGCCACCGGTCATGGCCGCCGCGCGGATGCTCAACGCCTGGGTGGCGGCTGGCCCGTTCCCGTTCGAGAGCCGATACCGGCCCGAGGTAGCTGGCCGTGCCTGGCGAGCCGGCGAGGCCCTGATCTCCGATGCGGTGTCCGCCGAGACCGGCGGGGAGCGGGGCTTCGACCGGGAGTACGCCGGGTCGGCTGCGCCGGCCGACCTGCCGGCGCAGCGGTCGTTTGATGCGAACGCCTACCGGGCCGGGGTGAGTGAGCACGATCGGCTGTGCCGGGCGTTGATCGACCACCTCGACGCCGAGGGCATACGGGCTGGTGCGGGACTGCGTGACGTCCTGGTGGATCTGGCGTGGCGGGATGCCGATGGGCGACAGTTCATCGCCGAGGTAAAAAGTGTGGTCGGGGGCAACGAGGTGGAGCAGCTGCGGCTGGGCCTCGGCCAGGTCCTCGAATACCGTCACCTCCTCGCGAGGCGTGGAGTCGATGCGACGCCCGTGCTGGTCGTGTCGAGATGCACGGCCCAGGCCTGGTTCGACATTTGCGCTGAGAACCAGGTCGTCCTGATCCAGGGCGAGGGCATAGCGGATTGGACGACCAGGCTGCGATCAACGCCCTGAGGATTCTGTTGGTGTCGCCAGCGCGGCGATGGTGCTGTCAGTTCGGGGAGGGAACAAGACGTGACCACTGTTGACACGGCGCAGGTGCCGTTGTGGACGCTCGCCACGGAGCCGGTGAGTGTGCCCGACGTGCTCGGTGCCGATGGCATGACGCCGGCCCGGCTCGCCGAGCTGAGAACGGCCCTGGCGACACTCGCAGGTGCCCCCATCGCCACACTGGAGGCCTATCCGATCTCGACCAGACGCGACCGGGCGAGCGGGATTCCGCTGCACGCGACCAGCCCGCTCGCTCAGCAGTTGTCGCACCTCGTCAGTCAGACCGCGAACTCAGCGCCCAGAACGTTGAACGCCGCCACCTCGGGTGACGTGCTCTACCGCATGGTGGTGCCGGCCAAGGTCGCCGCGCAGGTCGGTAAGGGACTCGTCCGACCCATGACGTCGAGGGCATCCGCGGGAGGCATTCACAGCGCGTTGGTCAACTCCACCGGCATCGCAGCCCAGGCCACATTCGTGCCCGTTGCCGGCAAGACCGCCGTTGCCGGGGCGGCGACCGGCTCAGCCGCCACCGCGGGTGTGGCAGCGGCCGGGGCCGGAGCGTTGACAGTGGCCGCGCCACTCGTTTTGATGGCCGTCGCGGTCGGCGTCAGCGCCTACGCCGATCACCAACGCCAGCAGGCTATCGAGCGCATCACCGACCTCCTGGAGCAGTTGCACGACGACAGCCTGGAAAGAGAACGCAACGCGCTGGACGGCTGCCGTGACGCCATCGACAAGGCGACGTCGGTCCTTCTGGACCAGGGCCGCGTCGGCCTGTCGTTGGGCCTGGATTCCTCCTCGTACGCGATCAACACGGCGATCGAGGGAACCAAACGTCGGCTCACGAAGTGGCAACAGGCGCTTGCGGCGCTACCCGACGGCCCGCTGGAGCTCGGCGTGTTGACGAAAGCGTTCCCCGGCATCAATGAGGAAAGCGGCGCGTTCCGCGCCCACCTGGAACTGGCGCGACTCGCCATCGCGCTCAAACGCCGAGTGCTCGTGCTCCAAGCGGTGGAACATGCCCAGCTGGCGGGTGCGGACAACCCCTTCAAAAGCTTTGTCGTGAGCCTGCAAGAGGATGAGCGCCGCATCGACGAGCTGGAGTCAGGCATCAACTCGGTTCTGCTTCGGCTGTCGTCGGTGGAGTTGAAGCGGCACAGCGGTATCCGAAACATCATGTTCACGCAGGGCGAGGTCGACGAGCTGCTCAAGGCGGCGTACCGCCTGCGCGCCTGGGGTGATGGGCTCGCCGTGGGAAGCCAACAGACCGACATGGCGATTGAGATCGAACGAGGCAGCGACGGATCGCTCGTGGTGTTCCCTGCAGTCGCCGCCTGAACTGGAAGGCCGGCGCGAACTGATCAGCTGAGCCGGATCGCAGAACGAGCGTTACGTCGGCGCGGGGACGGCGAGGAACGCGACGAGAAAGACTGAGTGGCCCAGCTCCGAAGGCCCCTGACCTGGCCAGCTCGGACAGATCAGGGGCATCTACGGCTCGGCGGGCGTTCAGGAACAGGTTCCCCATTGACAGTTGTGGCCCGAGGGCTTCCGCCTGAGCCCTTCAGCCTCCTTGCACCACGCGCACTTCGGTTTGCCTGCCTTGACGCATGCACAGCCCACGTTTGCCTCCTGTTTCACTTCGCGGCGCGTCACCCGCGCCAGTTCTTCTCGAACACCAGACGCCTGCTTCGTGTCGGCGGTCGAATCGCTCCAGGCTGGTATCTCGCCGCCGGCGGCCGCGGTCAGAAAGCTCCCTGACTGGAGCAGCCCGTCGTGCCTGCCCTCGACGCGTCACGCTTCAGTACCGGTCGGCTCCGGTGAGAAGGTGCTCAAGTCGGTCGGCGGTCGAGGTCACGAGCGCCAGTGGCCGTTCGAACTCGTTGATGTTCAGGTTGAGCAGCGGCACGGCGTGGCGGAACGTCACCATGTCGCCCAGGACGGACATCCCACCGCAGACCGTGTCTCCGATCTCGCGCAGCGCCTGCACCACATTGACCGACTGCAAATCCCCGAAGGATGACTCGATCTGCACCCACTCCTCGGACCCGTCCGCCAGGGTGACATGCCAGAGCAGCACCACCTGCGAACGGAGGTTCCCGGTCTCGAAGACGAGCTTGATCAGGTCCTGCTGCTCATCGGAGATCTTGTAGTTCGACCGTACGTAGGATTTGAGGTCGGCCCAAGTCGCCATGTTGACCCTCCTATGCCGTTTCTTGACGAAGAAGGCGCTCATGCGTCAGAAGTAATTGCTCGGTCGCACCGGCCTTCTGCCCATCGTCGGGGCAAAAGTGAGTGCACTCTACTTACAGGGAAATCGCAACCCCTGATTCACGCGCTATACAAGATCTGTCAATTCGACGACGACTTTCGGACGAAATTGCGTTGGATCTTTAGGTGGGCTCAATCGGCCGCTCGGTTGCCGTCGTCCGGACATTGTGGCCGTCCATCCCCATTGTGGCTGGAGTGGCCGCCATCGCGGGGCCGACCCGAGGTCAGCCGTTCGTAGAACGCGCGGCAGCGATTTTTCCAGTCCAATTCTGCCTCGCTCGTCAGACAGCGCGTGAGCAGCGAACACACGCCGTCGACCACCTCGGGATCGTTGATGTGCTGCTCGTACGTCTCGAGGGTTTCGGCCAGCCGACGGCGGGCACCGGACTCGACGAGTTCGAGCGTAGCCATCGCGCGGACGGCGGCGGGCAGGTCGATGTCGACCAGCGCCGGGATGAGGCGTCTGGCGACGCCGACGTCAGCGGCCCGGTTTGCCACCGAGATGCAGTGCGCGAAGAACTCTGGATCGGCGGGCCGGGGTACGTAGAGCTGCGGTAGCAGCTCGATCGCTAGTCGCTGTACGCCCTGCTCCATGCTGGACATCAGCGCGATGATGATCTCCTCGTCTGCGGCGCGGTGCGCGGCGAGCACGCGAATCGCCTGCTTACGGGCGATCTTGTTCTCGAACTCGTCGACCGCGATTGCAGCGCCGACCAGTAGTTCGGACCGGCTGAGCCGAGTGGGCTCATTGAACAGCCGGGCCACCGCAGCCCGCCTGTTGCGTTCCTCCATCTGGCGTAGGGCCAGTTCCGTCAGTCTGGACAGCTGACTCTTGAAGCGGTCCTTGAAGCCTCCGTACGAGAACGGGATGATGGTCAACTGGCGCTCTGACTCCACCTCGCTGAGGATGTCGACAAGCTTCTGCTTGTCGGGGTCGAGGATTCCGGCGGCCTCTCTGGTGAGAGTCTTGTACACCTGGTAGGTCCGATCGAGGCAGAAGACCAGGGTCGGCTTCCCGATGACCAGCGCCTCCCGCAGCTCCGTCCTCCAAGTGATCTCCCCGTACGCCTCGACGATGACGAACACGCACACATGTGCGTGCTGCACTGTGTCGCGCGAGTTGGTCTCCCAGCTCGCCTGCGCATGGTTGACATGCAGGATGTCCCCGGACAGGTAGTGCCAGACCTCCGCGTCAAAGCCGTTGGCGACGTGAATGAAGTCCTCGCGGTAGCGCTCTGTGTCGTGGGCGCCACACAACATGATCCGTAGCATCAGCCCACCGCCCGGTACCAGAGCGACCGGATGTCGACGTGTGGTTCATCGTCCGGCGCGCCGACGAGGAACAGCGCGTGTACGGGCGGGTCGCAGTCGAGTTGGACCGGTACGGACACCTCGTCGCGGCTCTTGCCGGTCATCAGCCGTGAGCCGGGTCGGGGGAGGGCCAGTGTCAACCGGGCACTCCACGGACCCCAGGCCAGTCGTATCTGGTGTGTCCGGCCGACGGTTGCCGGCGTCGGCCGCAGGTGTATCGCCACCAGGCCGCTGTACCCGGATGGCCAGGTGTGCACGTGAAGGCTACTGACCTCGTCGGTGCGCCACGGATCCCAGTGCCCCCGACTGCCGGACAGGACAGTGGCTTCGATCCAGCCCTGGGCCGAGTAGACACGGTCGAGCACCGAAGCCAGATGTAGTGGGATCGGTGCGCCGTTCTCGTAGCGGCTGAGGCTGGACTTGCTTACGTGGGCCGCCTCTGCCATATCTCGGAGGCTCCGCCGTCCCCGGAACCGCTTCAGCGCTGCACCGATCTCGTGGTTGGAGGCGAGGAGTCGACCGTCCATGAAGTCGCTGTCCCATCTTTGTCCCATGCCGCTGACGTGGATGTCGCTGTCGGGCGAGGCTGTTCACGTCCGTTCCGGGTGGTGCCGAGCGCCCATCCTGGGCCGGTGGACCGATGTCGACCAGTCATGAGATGGAGGAGCAGATGCCCCGTTCGCCGGAGAACAAGGAAAGCCCCAACGCGAGTGAGACCAAGCCCCGCAAGGAGGTGTCGGACCGCACCAAGTCGGCCCTGGGTAGCGCGGCCATCAAGGGCGCGCAGGGCTCGAAGTAAACGCCGGTACCGGTGGCGCGTCCCGGGTGTGCCGGGACACGCCACCGGTAGCCGACCGGCCGCACCATTCCCTTCACAGAAAGGCACTGATCTTGGGTCTGTTCTCCTCGACGACACCGCTCACCTCGAAGTACGCGGACGCCCTGAGCCCGTACTTTAAATCGGACGAGGTCGGCAAGCGGGTGTACCGGACCGGATGTGAGAAGCTCGCCGCGAGACAGACCATTATCGATGCGAACTTGCGCAGTGGGGAGGAACTGCTGACCATCGTTCCCGGCTTTCTCAACGGCGGGTTCGAGCGGTTGGCGGTGCTCACATCGCAACGGGTCATGGAATTCAAGCGGAAGCTCGAACGCGAGATCGCCGTCTCGGAGGTCGCCGAGGTGGAGCGCATGGTTCACGTGAGCGGGACGTTCATGGTGCTCATCATCAGCAAGAAGGCGCTTCCCTACGCGCCGATGCGGAACTCGAACAGCGCTGCGGGGATGAAGTTCCACGAGAACTCCCTTCTGCTCTACATGTCCACACCGGACTTGGCGCAGCACTTCGCATCGCTTCTGGACGGAGCTCGAGGACGGTGAGGTGGCTGGCCGTTGGCCTGCCCATCGGCCAGCGTCAGCGGCGGTAGTGGCAGCGCGGGGTCGCACGGAGTGACCGGAAGACGAGGGGCGACCGTCGGCTTGTGGCTGATCGGCGGCGGGGGAATGCAAAGTCTTGTCAGCTTCGTGACGCCCTGTCAATGACATGTACCGGACAGTGCCTCTGCCGATCGTTCATCGCCCCGGACGGTTCGTGTGAAGGGATACGTCTGTTCGTGCCAGACCCCGTGCCGTTGTGGACCCGCTCCACACCCAGGGCGGATGCGATCAGCACCTCCCTCGGTACGGTATGCAGCATGTCTTCGCCCACCCCTGCGCCGCTGCTCCGGGACTACATCGACATCCCGGAGCGCACGAGCACGAGCGACTTCGTGCTCAAGCTCGCCGACGGTGTCGCTGACGCCGACGCCACCCTTCGTGACTACGTCGTCACTGACCGGCTGCTCGGCAACTTCGACGAGGCGCTCGGGTTGATCCGATCCGCGGTCGAGGGACACGCCTCCAAGGCCGCCTACCTGCACGGCTCCTTCGGCTCCGGCAAGTCGCACTTCATGGCCGTGCTGCACGCGCTGCTGCGCGGCGAGGCCGCCGCCCGGGGCCGGGACGAGTTGGCCCCGCTGGTCGCCAAGCACAGCGTCTGGCTGGACGGCCGCAAGTTCCTGCTGGTCCCGTACCACCTCCTCGACGCCCGCTCGCTGGAGCAGCGGGTGCTCGGCGGCTACGTCGACCGGGTGCGTGACCTGCACCCCGACGCGCCGATCCCGGCCGTGCACCGCACCGACTCGCTGCTGGAGCAGGCCGCCTCGCTGCGGGAGAAGATCGGTGACAAGCAGTTCATCGACGGCCTGCCCGGCGGGGACGTCGAGGACGAGTGGGGCGAGAGCGAGACCTTCTGGACGTCCGAGCGACTCGACCAGGCGTTCGCCGGCGCGTACTCCGACGAGCTGCGCCGCAAGCTCGTCAACGACCTGCTGACCAGCTGGAACAAGGGCTTCTTCAGTAACGCCCGGGAGGACGCTGAGGCGTTCGTCTCGCTCGACCGGGGCTTGACCGAGATCAGCCGGCACGCCAAGGAGCTCGGCTACCACGGCCTGATTCTCTTCCTCGACGAGCTGATCCTCTGGCTGGCCAACTCCATCGGCGACCAGCAGTTCGTCTCCCGCGAGATCCAGAAGATCACCAACTTCGTCGAGGGCGGCGACACCCGTCGGCCGATCCCGGTGGTCAGCTTCATCGCCCGCCAGCGTGACCTGCGCGAACTCGTCGGCGAGGAGGTCACCGGCGCCAACGAGCTGAGCTACCAGGACACCCTCAACCTGGCCAGCGGCCGCTTTGACGTCATCAAGCTGGAGGACCGCAACCTTCCCGAGATCGCCCGTCGCCGGCTGCTCAAACCCCGCGACACCACGGCCGGCGAGGCGATCGGCAAGGCCTTCGACGCCACCACCAAGGTGCGCCGGGAGGTCTTCGACACCCTGCTCGGCACCGACTCCGGCAGCGGCGCCGATATCGACGCCTTCCGGTCGACGTACCCGTTCAGCCCGGCGTTCCTCTCCACGCTGGTGCACGTCTCCAGCGCGCTGCAGCGCTCCCGCACCGCGCTCAAGCTGATGCGACAGCTGCTGGTCGACCGCCGAGACTCCCTGCGCCTCGGTCAGCTCGTCCCGCTCGGCGACCTTTATGACGTGATCAGCGGCGGCGGCGACCAGCCCTTCACCGAGAAGCTCAAGGCCGAGTTCGAGATGGCCCAGAAGCTCTACGACCTCAAGCTCCGCCCCTACCTGCTCGGCCAGTACGACCTCACCGACGACGACCTGGACGCCGCCCGACGCGGCGACGCACATCCCGCCGAGATGGCCGGGCGTATCCGGGCCTTCACGGGCGACGATCGGCTGATCAAGACGTTGCTGCTCGGCGCCCTGGCCCCCAGCGTTCCGGCGCTGCGCAACCTCACCGCCCGACGCCTCTCGGCGCTCAACCACGGCAGCATCACCAGCCCGATCCCCGGGGGCGAGGTCGCCCAGGTCAACCGAAAGCTCGCCGACTGGGCCGGCCGGTTCGCCGAGATCCGCATCGGTGAGGGCGACGACCCGATCGTGTCGCTGGAGTTGGTCGGCGTGGACGTCGACAGCGTCCTCGCCACCGCCAAGCACTACGACAACGAGGGCGCACGCAAGCACATCGTCCAGCGGCTGCTCTGGCAGCAGCTCGGCGTGCCGTGGAGCGACTCGTTCTTCGCCGAGGCGGGGCTGACCTGGCGGGGGAGTCGCCGCACGGTCGAGCTGGTCTACGGCAACGTCCGCGACCCGCACGACATCCGGGACGAGGCTTTCCACCCGAACGACCCGGCCGGCTGGCGGATGATCATCGACTACCCGTTCGACGACGGCAGCCACGGCCCGGCCGACGACCGGCAGCGGGTGCAGGAGCTGACCAGCCGGATGAGCCCCCGCACCGTTTGCTGGATCCCCGCCGCGCTGACCATCGAACGCCGCACCGAGCTGGGCAAGCTCGTCATCATCGACAAGCTGCTCGAAGGGCAGCGCTTCGACAGCCACGCCGAGCACCTCAACCCCGACGACCGGCGCCGGGCGCATGCCGCCCTGACCAACCAGCGCAGCGCGCTGCTGGCCAAGATGCAGGCCGTGCTACGCCAGGCGTACGGACTGGCCGGCAAGCAGCCCACCGACGTGCAGCTCGGATTCGACGACCACCTCCAGTCGCTCACCCGCGCCCTGGAGCCGAAGCTGCCCATGGGCGCCACCTTCAACGACGCGCTGCGCAGCATCGGCGACCAGATGCTCGGCCAGCAGTTCCCGGCCCACCCGGACTTCGACCCAGACCGCAAGGGCGAGGCCGTACGCCTGCCTGACGTCAAGGTCGTCCTCGACCACGTGCGGCGGGCCGTCGAGTCACCGGAGGGACGCGTCGAGGTCGAGCGGGCAAACCGGCAGACCCTGCGCCGGATCGCCAACCCGCTTCAGCTCGGCACCATGCACGAGGCGGCGTTCGTCATCGAGGGGCAGTGGACCCAGCACTTCCACCGCCAGGCCGCCGCCGAGGGCATCGCGGGCGACCTGCGGGTGGCCGACCTCCTGCGCTGGATCGACGACCCGAGCCCCCGGGGTCTCGACCCGATCGTCGCGCAGTTGGTGGTGGCGACCTTCGCCGAGCAGACCGACCGGGCGTTCCACCTGCACGGCAGCGAGGTGGTCCCCGCTCCGGAACTAGGCAGGATCACCGCCGATCACACACTGCGCGAGCAGCGTCTGCCCGGCGAGGAGGACTGGGACATCGCCCGCGCCCGGTCCGCCGCGGTCTTCGGAGTTCAGCCGCTCGCACTGCGCCGGGGTCGGCTGGTGGCGATGTTCGGCCGGGACCTGGTCACCAGTGCCACTCGTCATCGTGAAGCCGCTCACGGCTTGGTCGCTCGTCTACAACAGCACGCAAGCTGGCTGAAGATCGATCAGGAGTCCGGCCGGCTCGCCACGGCCAGGGCCGCCGCTGACCTGTTGGAGACGCTGGTCAACGGACGGTCGGCGGTGGAGGCGGTCGAACGGCTCGCCCGCGCGGAACTCGCCGGCCCCGCCGACCGCACCGGCCGGAGCATCAGCAGTGCCTCGCAGGTGTCGGCGGCGTTGGCCGCCGCGCCCTGGGACACCTTCGAGATCGTGGCTGGTCTGCCTGAGCCGCACGCGGCCGAAGCAGCTGCGATCTTCGCCGAGCTGCGCCGGGTGGCGCAGGCTGACGAGCTGACCGCGCCACTCGCCCCGGCCCTGCGCCGCGCCCAGGGCGACGCGACCGCACTGTTGCGTCGCGCCACCCGCAAGCCGGAAATCGTTCACGTGCCCGGACGTGACGAGGGCAAGGACGAAATCGTCCAACCGCGCCGCCCGATCGACGAGGACACGCGTCGGATTCCAGAGGGCGAGGTCGGCAAGCCGAGTCAGCGGATCTCGGTTCCGGCCGGCGACCTCGACCGAGCCGTGGAGCAACTGCGCGCCTTCGCCGCTGACCAGGGTGACGCGACCATCGAGGTGACCTGGAGAATCGTGTCGTGACTCAGGCACCTGCCGCCGCTCAGGCGCTGCGGATCAACCCGGTGGCGTTGCGGCAGAAGGTGGCGCAGCAGCTCGAACGGCACCGCAACGGCGACGCGTACCCGGTGCTGGTCGTGCGGGCCGAACCGGCCTGGCCGCACGACCCCATGGTGCTGCTACCCGACGGACGTCCGGTCCGGGTCGTGCCCTGCGTGTCCCCGCTCGCAGTCTGGGAGCACCTCGTCGCCGAGCGGGGCGACGAGGTGCTGGTCCTGCTCACCGACGTCCCGGAATCCGTGCTGCACCACGGCGTGCGGAGTCGGATCTTCCGGCAGCGGGTCATCACCGTCGAGCCGTGGGACCTGGTCGTCGACGCGTTCGGCGCGCAGGTGCCGGACAGCGCGCTGGAACGCGAATCGTGGGCCGGCGTGGCGCTGCTCGACGCGATGCCGCCGGCGGGCTGGCCGAAGCTCACCACCTCCGTGCTGACCCGGGACGTCGCACTGCGCCACCTCGCCGCGGTGCGTCTCGGTCTCGATCATCGGGGCGAGGCCCCGGACGATCTCGACGTGACGACCCTGCTGCGCTGGAGCGCGGAACCGGGCGCCGTCGAGGCGTACGGGTTGCTGCGGGAGGCCGAACGGGACGGGCTCGGCCGTTGGCTGGTGGAACAGTTCGGCCGACCGGCCAGGGCGTTGTTCGCGCTCATCGCGGCCGGACACGGCGCGGAAGCCCTGCCGCTGGGTCTGGTCTGCGACGCGCTCTGGAGTACCGACAGCGCCGACGCCGTACGTGCCCAGGGGCGCGTCGACCAGTACTTCGGCAACCTCAACGACGATGCGACCGTGCGCGGATTCGCGTTGGCCGCCGTGCAGGTGGTCAGCGCGCTGCTCAGCGCACCGGTGCCGGAGGTGCAGCGACAGGGGCACGCCGTCCTCGACCGCGCCGAGCAACTGCTCATCCAGTTCAACGCGGTCAGCAGCGCCGGCCACAGCCCGATCCTGCGGACGGGGTTCACCCGGCGGATCGCCGCCGCCGCCCAGGCGCTGCTCGCCGGTTTGCGGGACCCGGCGGATTCGGCCCTCGACCAGGCCGTCGAGCACCTCGCTGGGCACCGGCTCGCCGATGCCGAGGCCGAGCGGGTCCGCCGCATCAGGATGTCGCAGCGGCTCGTCCGCTGGTTGGGCACGGCGGTGGCGGCACCGGAGAGTGTCGCAGACGGCGTGGACCGGCAGATCGCCGAATGGGGCTGGGTGGACCTCGCGCTCAACCACGTCTGGGCCGGCGAGGAGGCCCACCAGCAGCTGCAGCACGCGTTCCGGGAGATCCACGAGCGGGCGCACCAACGTCGCCGCGACCTCGACGGCGCCTTCGCCGGCCGGATGGCTGCCTGGGCCACCGCGGGCCCCGGCAACGACGGTGGCCTGCTGACGGTTGAGAACCTGCTCCCGCGGGTGATCGACCCGCTGATCCGCGCGGACCGGCCGGTGCTGCTCGTCGTGCTCGACGGCATGAGCGCTGCAGTCGCCGTGCAACTGGCCGATCAGCTGTCCCCGCACTGGGTGGAGTACGACCCGCTTGCCGGGTCCGGCGCGGGCCGGCGGCGAGGGATCGTGGCCGCCCTGCCAACGCTGACTGCGGTTTCCCGCACGTCGCTCTTCGCTGGCGCGCTGCGTGGCGGCAAGCAGGAGCACGAGATCAAGCTCTTCGCCGACGGCCGGTGGGGCAGGGACTCCCGGATCTTCCACAAGGGCCCGGCGCGCGGCGGAGCGGGGGAGGTGCTGGCCAGCGGACTGGCTGAGGCGGTGTCTGGTTCGGCACCCGTCGTCGCCGTCGTGATCAACACGGTGGACGACTCCCTGGCGTACGGTCGGGAGGGCAACGAGGCCGGCTGGCAGCTCGACGACCTCGGCTTCCTGCGGAGCCTGCTCGACCAGGCCCGTTCCTCCGGGCGGGCGGTCATCATCACCAGCGACCACGGCCACGTGCTTGAGCGGGGCGGCGAGCACGTCAAGGCGCTCGACGCCGCCTCCGCGCGGCACCGCACCGGCCCAGGGCCCGCCGGTCCCGGCGAGATCGAGCTCACCGGCCCCCGCGTCGTAGCGGATGGCAACCGGATCATCGCGTTGTGGGATCCACTGTTGCGGTACCGCCCGAGCAAGGCCGGCTACCACGGAGGTGCCTCGCTCGCCGAGGTGACCATTCCGTTGCTGGCCTACCTGTTGCCCAACGTGACCGAGCCGCCGGTCGGCTGGGCACCCGTCGAGGAGCGCCGGCCGGACTGGTGGGAGCCGACGACTGCCGCGCCGGTGCCGGTGGCTCCGGCGCGGCAGACGCCCGTACCGAAGGCACGCCGGAAGGCACCCGCAGCCGCAGGCGAGGCGCTGTTCGACGTACCCGGAAGCACCACGGCGCCCGCAGCGGAGCCGGCTGCTGGCGACGGTGACCTGGTGGAGGCGTTGCTCGCCACCGAGCTGTTCGAGGCGCAGCACGGCCTGACCCCGCGCCGGTTGGAGGTCAAGAAGATTCAGGCGGCGCTGAGGGCGCTGGTGGACGCAAAGGGCGTGCTGCCGGTGGCTGTGCTGGCCCAGCGGGCTGGCGAGGTGCCGGCTCGTGCCACCGGATTCGCCACCACCCTGCAGCGGATCTTCAACGTAGACAACTACGCGGTGCTGTCCCTGACCGACAACAACCGGACCGTCCGGCTGGACATCCGCCTGCTGCGGGAGCAGTTTCGGCTGCCTGGAGAGTCTTCGTGAGTGCGGTCAGCCCGGCCCGCCGGCGTGAGGTGATCGACGCACTCCGGCGAGGCGCGGTGCCGTCGGCCGGACTGGATCTCTTCGCCGTCGGGCTGGACCGGTTCGGCGCCGCGATCGGGGCGGACCTGGACACCGTCGCCGCCGGCGGCTCCGTCTTCAAGGCGGTCCGTGGTGAGTACGGATCCGGAAAGACGTTCTTCACCCGATGGATCGCCGAGCGGGCGAAACGGGCCAACCTCGCGACCGCGGAGGTGCAGGTCTCGGAGAACGAGACGCCGTTGCACAAGCTCGAGACGGTCTACCGCCGGCTTACCGAGCGGCTCACCACCTCGACCTTCTCGGCCAGCGCCCTGCGACCGGTGGTGGACGGATGGTTCTACGCGTTGGAGGAGGACGTCCTGGCAGCGGGGGACGTCGCTCCCGATGACACCTCCGCCCTCGACCGAGCGGTCGAGGCCCTGCTCGACCAGCGCCTCGCAACGGTCAGCCGAAGCGCCCCCGCCTTCGCCGCGGCGCTTCGCGGCTACCGGACCGTCACCGCACTGGGCGACTCGGCCACCGCTGACGCTGTTCTCGCCTGGCTCGGCGGACAGCCGCACGTCGCCGCCGCCGCTCGGCGGGTCGCCGGCGTCCGTGGCGACCTCGACCACTTCGCGGCACTGAGCTTCCTGCAGGGCCTGCTCGCGGTGCTGCGTGACAGCGGGCATCCCGGTCTGTTGCTGGTGCTCGACGAGGTGGAGACGCTGCAACGGGTCCGGTCGGACGCCCGCGACAAGGCGCTGAACGCGCTGAGGCAGCTCATCGACGAGGTGCACTCGGGGCGGTTCCCTGGGCTGTATCTGGTCATCACGGGCACCCCGGCCTTCTACGACGGCCCGCAGGGCGTGCAGCGGCTCGCACCGCTGGCCCAGCGGCTCGCCGTCGACTTCACCACCGATCCGCGCTTCGACAACCCGCGCGCGGTGCAGATTCGCCTGCCGGGTTTCACCGTCGACTCGCTCGTCGAACTGGGCGGCCGGGTCCGCGACCTGTACGCGGACGGATCGGCGGCGCCGGAGCGGGTGTCCGCGCTGGTCGACGATGCGTACCTCGATGCTTTGGCCCGTGCGGTCGCCGGCGGGTTGGGCGGCAAGGTGGGGGTGGCGCCGCGCCTGTTCCTCAAGAAGCTGGTGGGGGAGGTGCTCGACCGGGTGGACCAGTTCCCCGAGTTCGATCCCCGGCAGCACTACGCCCCGACGATGTCGACGACCGAGATGACCGACGTCGAGCGCAACGCGAACAGCGCCGACGAGATCGCGCTCGAGCTGTAAGGGCCTGTCGAATCATGACGAGTGGTGCGGAGTTGCTGCATCCGGTTGTGCTGCACCACGTGGTGAACTCCCTGCAGTGGCCGGCGCTGCGACCGCTGCAGGAAGGGGCCGTGCGTCCGCTGCTCGACGGGGAGGACGCCCTGCTGCTGGCGCCTACCGCAGGCGGTAAGACCGAAGCGGCCGTTTTCCCGCTGTTGTCCCGGATGGCACAGGAGAACTGGTCGGGCACCTCGCTCATCTACGTCTGCCCGCTGAAGGCCCTGCTCAACAATCTGCTGCCTCGACTGGAGACCTACACCGGATGGCTCGGCCGCCGGACGGCGCTCTGGCACGGCGACGTGACGATGGGGCGGCGGCGAGCGATCCTCCGTGACCGGCCCGACGTGCTGTTGACCACCCCGGAGTCGCTGGAGTCGATGCTGGTCAGCGCCGCGGTCGACCATGACTCGTTCTTCGGCCAGCTCCGGGCGGTCGTGGTCGACGAGGTGCACGCGTTCGCCGGCGACGACCGAGGCTGGCACCTGCTGGCCGTTCTCGAACGTCTCGGCCGCGTGGCGGGACGGCCGATACAGCGAATCGGTCTCTCCGCGACCGTCGGTAACCCGGACGAGCTGTTGAGCTGGTTGCAGGGCTCGGGCCGGGGCCAGCGGCCGGCGCGGCTCGTGGCGCCCGACCTGGGCGCGACGCCGAGCGCCGGGCGGCCGGCAGTGCCGGCCGGTGAGGTCGAGCTGGACTACGTGGGATCGGTGCACAACGCGGCCAAGGTCATCGCGTCGCTGCACCAGGGACAGAAGCGCCTGGTCTTCTGCGATTCCCGAGCGCTGGTCGAGGACCTCGGCCAACGACTGCGTGCGCTCAACGTGACGACGTTCCTCTCCCATGCGTCGCTCTCGGTCGACGAGCGGCGGCGGGCGGAGGAAGCCTTCGCGCAGGAGCGGGACTGCGTCATCGTCGCCACCAGCACCCTCGAACTCGGCATCGACGTGGGTGACCTTGACCGGGTCATCCAGATCAATGCTCCGCGCAGCGTCGCCGCGTTTCTCCAGCGCATCGGCCGGAGCGGTCGACGGCCCGGAAGCAGCCGCAACTGTCTATTCCTCGCATTGGACGGTGAAGGGCTGCTGCACGCCGCCGGGTTGCTGCACCTCTGGGCGCAGGGCTGGGTCGAAGCCGTCGTCCCGCCGCCCGAGCCACGACACATCGTCGCCCAGCAGATGCTCGCGCTGTCGCTGCAACAACACCGGGTCGGTGACCACCTTTGGCCGCGGGAGTGGAACGGGCTGGTGCCCTTCGACAAGACCGCCGACGTGATCGTGCGCCATCTCGTCGAACAGGGCTACCTCGATACCGACTCCGGGATGCTTTTCATCGGACCCGAAGCAGAACTGCGCTTCGGGCGACGGCACTTCATGGACATGCTCGCGGTGTTCACCGCACCACCGCAGTTCACCGTGCTGGCTGGTCGCACCGAGATCGGCCGGACCGATCCCGCACTGTTGACCGCCAAGGTGCTCGGTCCCCGACTGCTGCTGCTCGCCGGCAGAAGTTGGCGGGTCACCCATATCGACTGGAAGCGCCAACGCTGCTTCGTCGAGCCGGCCGAGGGTGGGGGGAAGGCACTCTGGATGACCGGTGGGTCGCCACAGGGACTGTCGTACCGAATGGTTCGAGCAATGCGTGAGGTGCTGCTCGGCGCCGACCCACCGGTCACACTCACCCGCCGAGCAAAGACCAGGCTGGCTGACCTGCGCGAGGATGCGACTTCTGTCGTCCATCCGGCGGGCACGGTGGTCTCCAGGGACGGTGACGGTGAGGTGCGATGGTGGACCTGGGCAGGTTTCCGCGCCAATGCCACACTGATCGCCACCCTCAGCGAGCTCGTCGATCCGACCCAACGGTACGACGATGCTTCCATCCGACTGCGGCCAGAACTGAACAGCACCATGGTGCGCGAGGCAATGGCAGACGCGGCGGATCGGATCTGCTTGCCCGATATCAACGACAGGGCGCTTGCCGGCCTCAAGTTCAGTGCTGCCCTGCCAGAACGACTCGCCGTCGCCACCCTGGCCGCCAGGCTGGCGGACATCCCGGCGGCGCGGGCAGTTCTCGCCCAGCCCGCGAGGATGACTTACCTTTCCCCTACCTGATCGACCGGTGCTCGTCGGCCGCGCCACCAGGGCCGGCGCGATCGTGGGCTGGCGGGAGCAGGCGTCGTGGTTTCCACCGGTGCGGTGCCGTTCAGGTTTGCCAGGGTCAGGTGCCGGCGTGGCCGTTGGGCCGCTCGAAGGTCGTTGAACCATCGCACGAAGGTGCCGATGAAGATGCCGTCCGGGTCGTTGATGATGTAGATGCCGGTCAGTTCGACGATGTCATCGCGCGCCTGCCCGTCGACGTGCTGGTGCATCTGCCAGATCAGCCGACCACCGTACTTTCCGTCTGCGGCGTTCTGGACGAGGACGAAGCAGGTTGGGTACTTGCCGAGCACCGCCTCCAGCACGGCTTCCTTTCCCTGCTGGCCGGCTTTGACGATTTCCCGGTAGTGCGCCAGGTAGTTCTCAGCCACGAGCTCGGCGATCGATTCGTCGGGGTGGCGCTCCAGTCGGTTCATGTCGAAGTGCGAAAGCTGCACGATGCGGTGGTAGGCGACCTTTCCGAGCTTCCGATTGAGTGATTCGAGGTAGCGCAGGCTGTGATCTTTCACGTGAGCGTCGCCCGGCTGGATGCCGACCTCCACGAATGAGTTGACGGCGTAGATGCGGGAGTCGCCGTCCTCGTTCGCCGACTCGATGACCATTCGCGCGGCCGCGTAGAGGGCTCTCGCCTTCTCGTCCCGCTCCGGCGAGTGCTGGCCCGGATCCAGCGGGTAGTACTGGATGGAGAGCCCGGCGCGTCGAGTCAACTCCTCGACGCTGCCGCGCAACGAGGCGAGGATGGCGATCGCCACGATGAGAATGAAGATGAGCACCACCATGAGCCACGTCGACTGGGTGATGGCTTTGTCGGCGACGTTCTGACCCAGTTGCCCCACCAGCGCCTGACCGAGCACCGCGAGGGTGAACGCGATCCCTGCGGTGAGCACGGCGACAAGTGGACTCTTTCGGAAGAACAGCCAGGTCCTACGCATCAGCCCACCCGTCCTGGAGTTGTTTCTTGGGCGTGGCGCCGACAGGGCCGCCCACCTTCGCATTTCGATGTTTGCATGCCGATCAAGGCGTCGAGAATGACAAAAATCCGACAGCCGGACTCCGCGCTGGGGCTTTGGCCGACCAGCGTTCGGCGAGTTCGGACACCTACATCAGTTCTGACGCCTACATCAGGGAGCGGATGAGGAGGTGGTTCGCGTCAGCGGGGTTCCAGGTGTAGGGGCGGCCCACCACTCCCGCTGCGGCTAACTTTTCCCGGCTCGCGCGTGCGATGACGGGCAGATTCTCGACGACCACCTGCATCAGCCCGCGTACGTCGTACAGGACAGTGGCGAGCGCTCGGTGCTGCACCAGGACGGACCAGCCCGCCTCGGCGTCGTGGAGGAAATGCGGGAAGATGGGATTGTCCCGAGTGATCTTGTTGCAGGCGTCGAGGATGGGAAGGGGTTCCTGAGAAAGGTCCTGGAGGACGCCCGATGTCAGGTTCAACAACGACTCGCTGCCGCCGCCAGAGACAGAGATGACGACGTAGTCCGCTGGTCCGTAAGGGACCGCGACGCCGACTCCCATGACGAAGGGGTCGAGCTCGACGTACTCCAGACCGATCTTGGTGAGGACATTCATGGTCTGCTCAAGTTGCTGGCGGGCCAACTGTAGATGATCCATCAGGGGTCCCTTCCGGGGGGATTTTCGCCTGCCGGCATCACCGACCGTCGAGGAGCCGTTGCGCCGCCGCTCTGACTTCGGGAGAGAACGAGTCGCCCGCATCGAGGACGTCAATGGCGCACTTCATCTGCACCGCTCTGATCGTGACGGAGCCGGTCGCGTTGCTGACCACCGTCTCGTTGGGGAAGGGGCCGGGCAGGGCGAGCACCGCGAGGGAATAGACCTCACTGGTGACACCGTGCGGAGGGGCGGCCAGCATCATGTCGGTCGTATCGGCCATCTGGATCTTGTGGCGTAGCTCGGTGTCCCAGATGTTGGTGAAGAGCGCGACGGCGGCGATGAGGGCGACGTCGCCTGCCGCCCGGGCCTCGCGACATACGGCGGCGAGCCAGTGCCATGGTCGATCGATGCCGGTGTCGCCGGTCTCGAAGCCGTTCCTCATCGCAGCCTCGATATTCGCTGGACCGCCGCCGGCGCGCGAGACCTCCAGGGCCGTGATACGCATTCTCGCGTCGATGCCCACCACCGAGAGAAAGTCCTGGACGACCCGACGGGCGACGTCGAGATCGTCCCGAGTAGCGGTCGGAGGCGGTGGCGGTGGTTTCCGGTGCTGCTTCTCCTTCTTGCTGAACAAGCCCATGCATTCCTCCTCGGCGGCTGAAGATCGAGCGGAGTCCGCAGGCGGTCACGGTCGCGTCGAGACGTTCACGTTTGCTCATTCTCGTTGCTCGGTGAGCAACGCCTATCCCCGAAACGGACGAGGTAAGCGGACCTATGGGCAGCCGCAGATTGACGTCAGAGCGATCGCATGCCCTGCCGTCATTGACGAAAATCAGACAGAAGCTTTACTTGCCATCGATTGACAAATGGGCGAGAGGTATTCGTCCCGGCGGGGCGTACCAGAATCGGCGAGGACCGGGCCGCCGTCCACGGATGTTCGCCGGTAGCGGTCCGACCAGCTTGTGGTCGGCGGATGACGTCGGGGACCTGCCCGAGGGTTGCCGACAATCCCGAACGACTACTCAGCATCGAGCGATGGTGAACGAGTGGGCGTGGGATGGGTTTGTTGCGGGGGGATCGGGGGTGCGATCGGCGGTTCCGGCGGGTTTTGGGCGTGCCGGTGGAGGAGGTCGGTGATCCAGCGCGCGGCTTCCCGCTGCGCGGTGAGCATGTGCTCGCGGGCCTCGGCCACGTCCTGGTCGTCGGCGTCGTCGCTGAGGATGGCCACCCACTGGCGACTCAACTGCTCGGCGTACCGGGCTTTGCGGATCTGCTCGTCGAACTGGTACTCCAGCTTGATCAAGCGGTCGACGTGCGGCTGGAGTGCCGGCATGATTCGCTCGTCGAGTCGGACGGCGGCGTCGGGGCGGCAGGTGACGACGACATCGCCCCGCTGGTAGTGCCACACGGGGTCGCCGGCGAGCGCCTGCTGCAACGCCACCTCCAGGTCCCCGGCCCGGTGCGGTGGCAGGTCCCGGGCGGCGTCCGCGGCGAGCCGGGTCAGCCGTTGGATCGCGTTGGGCTGGTAGTACTGCACGTACCAGCTCAGCACCTCGGCCCGCATGGTCGCCGGCGACGACCAGGCGAAGGTGGCGCGGATGTAGAACGAGTACACGTAGCCCCGTGCGGGGACCGCGATCAGCCGGGGCGCGTCGCGCTGTTCGACGAGCGGGTCGGACGGCGACGGCGCGGCGGCGGAGCCGACGGGCGCCTCGTCCTGGAGGGCGGCGACCAGACGATCCCAGTTCCGCGCCCACCACCGCCAACCGCGGACACTGCCGTCGCGGGCGACGACAAGCGCGCGAAAGACCCGGTGTTGCCACTGGTCCGCAGGCTTCGGCTTGCCGTCGGGGGCGTCCGTCATGGCACCCCTCCACGGCCTCGGATCCGCGTTTCACGCTAACAACCAGTGCCCGATATGCCCCGTAGCCACGCCGTGCGGCGCCGGGCGGCCTACGGTCGCGCACCGGACTCGTCGGCGCCGCGACAGCTGATCACCCAGGGTTTACCGGGCATTGTGGAGCAGTTGGGGTGCCGAGGGCTGTTGCCGCCAGTCGGTAACGGCGAGACTGGGACCGGTCTGACAACCATGCAGATCGATGTCTTGGATGGTCTGGAGGCAGCCTGTGTCCACCCTCGTGTCCCCGCTCGGCGCGATCCGTCGGCGTAGCACCACCCTCGCCCTGCTCCTCTCCATGGTCGCCGCCGCGCTGGTCGGCCCGTCCGTGGTGTCACCCCGGCTGACCGACCCGGCCTCGGCCGCGGTCTACAGCTCCTGCACCATGAGCCGCTGTGCCGACGCGCGCGCCGCCCGTTCGGGGTGGTCCGCCAAGGGCTTCCCGACCAGCCGCGGCTGGTACTCCTGGAGCGGTGGGAAGTCCAACTTCGCCGGCGGCCAGTTCTACAACTACGAGGGTCAACTGCCCACCAACGCCACCTACAACGAGTACGACGTCTACCCGCGCACGCAGGGCGCCGCCCGGGACGCGTACCGGATCGTGGTGAATCGCAGCACCGGCGTGACCTGGTTCTCGCCCAACCACTACACCGACTTCTACCGGCTCTGACCGACAGTGGACCGGCCGGTCGGGCGCGGCATCGCGTCCGACCGGCCCAGCGGTTTTCGATGCCTGACCTGAGCAGGAGGCACGTGATGGCCGACGAGGACGACGGGCGGCGGCCCTACTGGTTGACGGTGGGCCGCGACGACGCGCCAAACGCGCCGGGCGCGGTGGTGCTGGCCGGTGCGGCGACCCGGTCCCGCCCCGCGCTCTTCGCCGCGATGGCCGAGGCACTGACCCTGCCGGCCCACCTGGGGACCACCTGGGACGCCCTCGCCGACGCCCTGCGGGACCGACTGGACGCCGGTCCGCTCACCCTGCTGGTCGACGACGCCGGTCAGCTGCTCGTCGACGAGCCGGCGGGTCAGTACGCTCTGCTGCTCACCGTGCTCGGCGACCTCGCCACGACCGCACCGCACCCGCTGCGCGTCGTCCTCCACGAAGTCCCGCCCACCTGACCACTCTGAGGTAGCGACACCGCCCGTTCGCGCCGGATCGAGCCTGTGCGGGTGCTCAGTTCCCGACAGTCGGGGGCGGCACGGGGGTGCGGTGACGGTGGTGGTGACGCTCGGGTGACGGGTCCTTCGCGATCATCGTGCCGAGCCGGGCAGGGTGCACCGGCGCGGGCAGCGGGGAGGCCGTGCGGTGGACTTCGTCGACGGGGTGCTGGTGCGGTTGGCCGACCCGGGCACCCGCGCGGAGATCTTCGACGACGCGTCGCTGGCGCACCTGGTCGAGGCCGCGTACGACACCGAGGCGATGCCGGTCGCGCCGCCGTACGCCGCGGTCTTCGACGAGCTGACCCTCGGCTTCGCCGCCGCCCCCGTCACAGTGGCCGAGGGGGAGTGGCTGGGCTCCGGCGGCACCACCCGCACCGAACTGCGCGTACGCCTGCACGGACTCGGCGGTGCGGCGCTGCGCATCGACGCCCTGTGGCGGGGCAGCCTGGTGGTGCGGACCAGCGCCGCCCGGGACCGGGTCGAGAACCTCGACGTGGCGGTGCCCGCCTTCGACGTGGACCCGCAGATCATCGCCGACCTGGGCGCGTTGCCGGGCGACCCGGCCCAGTTGGAGGCCGAACGGCGTAGCCGCCTGGTGACCCGGCTGCGGGCCGGGCTGCACCAGCCGGCCGCGTTCACCGACGCCCACCTGGACCGGCTGCTCGCCGGGGTCGGCGCCACGAACGCCGGCGACCTGGTCGCCCGGATGCGCGGGCAGGCCGCCGGGGCCACCGTGAAGCTGCGCTACGCCGCGCCGCCGGCCGCCCCGCCGACCCCACGCCCGCTGCCGTTCGCCGCGGCCGTGCTGGTCCGCGACCGGGGCTTCTCCCTGGCCGACCTGCTGGTCGAGACCCGCCTGGTGCGAGCCCGCGCGGAGGAACTCGGGCTGGACGTGCCCGCGCCGGACGACGTGCGACGGCGGCACCGGGTGGTCGCCGTCTGGGTGGTCCCCATCGAGACGTTCGACGACGACGGCTGGCCCGGTGGTGACACCGGCACCGACGCGCAGAAGAGGGCCGCCCGGTTCGCCCGGGCCGGCCAGTGGCTCGCCCGCAGCGGCATCGGACTGGCCGCCGTGACGACCTGAGCCGCACAACGACAGCAGCGGCTGCCAGCCGCAGAACGACCACGGCGGCGCAGAGCCGCCCCAGACCGCAGCAGCAACTTCGTCCGGGAGGACCCGTGGCACCGACAGCAGCATTCCCGTACATCGAGGTCCGGATCGTGCCACCACCGGCGCCGCTGGCGCAGCGCTCGCCGGGCGTCATCGCGGTCGTGGGCAAGGCACCGGCCACGGTCGACGGCGGTTCGGCGCCGGCGAACACGCCGGTGCGGATCGAGACGCTCGACGACGCGGTCACCAACTTCGCCCGCCGGCAGAACGGCAACGTGGTCCGCAACGCCCTCTACAACTCCCTTGAGCTGGCCTTCCTCCAGGATCCGCGCCCATCCAAGGTGTACGGCGTCAAGGTCGCCGGCGACGACTACGCCGCCGCGCTCGGCGGCCTGGAAGCCGCCGACGACGTGACCATGGTGTCGCTGGCCAACGAGTCGAGCGTCGGGAACCCGGCCGGTGCGGGTGCGCCCACCGGGCTGCACGCGCTCAAGGCGCACGTGGAGACGATGTCCGCGGCCGGACAGCGGCGGATCGGGTTCGCCATGGTCAACCCGGCTACCGACAAGGGCCCCACCTACGTCGCGGACATCACCACAGCCGCCAACCCGCTCAAGAGCAGCACCAGCCGGATGGTGATGATCGCGGCCCGGGGCGCGGACGGGGACGCGGCCACCGCCGCGATGGCCGCCGTGGCCGGGCTGCCGGTGCACCACAGCATCGTGCTCAAGAAGATCCGGGGAGTCGCCATCCCGGTGGCCAAGCAGTACAGCCCGGCCGAGATCAAGGGCCTCGCCGAGGCCAACCTCACGCCGATCATCGACCCGACGCTGATCACCGGGGAGAGCCTGCACTTCGCCGACGGGCGGCTGTTCACCTCAGATGCCAGCCTGCTGCACGTCGACCTGGTGCGCACCCTCGACCAGATCGAGTTCATGCTGCGCGCCGGCCTGATCGGCCTGGTCGGCGACGCCCGGATCACCAAACCCGGCATGACCCTGCTGAAGACCCAGGTCGACGGCATCCTCGGCCCGCTCAAGCGGCAGGCGGTGATCGACGACTACCGCATCGAGATCCCGGTGCTGGACATCCTCGCCATCCCCGAGGTCGCGCGTACCGCCACCGACACCTCGATCGTCACCGCCGCCCGGGCCGACCGCACAGTCGACCTGGTCGTCACCGTCACGTACGGCCCGGCCGTGAGCCGCCTGCTGGTCACGCTCGTGGCCAAGTTCTGACCGGAGGAACCAGACCATGGAGTGGAAGACCCGCCTCGCGGTGCAGTACACCAAGGGCACCGAGACGGTGCTGATCAGCCCGATCGACTCGTTCAGCCCATCCTTCTCGCTCAACGTCGAGGCGCTGCACTCGTGCGAGGTGACCCACCTGGGTGTCATCCACGCGCCGGTGTCGATGAACTTCACGATGACCGTCAAGGCGATCGGGGACGTCGCCGGCCGGCTCACCAAGCTGGCCCTGGACGGTGAGTTGTTCGACATCGCGCTGCTGGAGCACACCGGCGACGACTGGTCGTTCTCGTCGTTCGTGCTGCGCGACTGTCTGATCACCAGCGCCACCCCGACCACGGCCACCATCTCCGGCGCGCCCGCGGCGACCTTCAGCGGTTTCAGCCTGGCCGCGACCGTCGACCCGAAGACCGGCGACCAGTCCGTCCTGCCGTAACCCGACGAGGATCAACCGGAGGTAGCGAATGGCGACCGGTGCTGGCCGCGCCGCCCGGGTCACCCGTACCGGGCTGGCCCTGGTGCACGCGGGTGAGTTGGTGCTGCCGGCGGCCGGTAGCGAGGCGGAGGCCGAGCAGGTGGCCGAGGACGACCGCGCGGTCATCGCGTACCACTTCCCGGTGGAGATCGAGGTGGTCGCGGCCGGCGGCGCGATCGACGCCGACGCCCTCGCCGACCTGGCGCTGGCCCGCCTCGCCGAGCACCTGGACGGGCGGTTCTGACGGTGGCCATCTCGGTGCACGTGCCGGTGCGGATCCGGCTGGACGCCCGGTCGGTGACCGAGCGACCGGAGGCCGTGACCGAGGCGCTCGGCGCGGCCCTGGCGCGCGCGTTGGAACGCTCCCGGCACGAGGTGGTCGCGCCCCGCGGCGGCTACCTGGAGGTACGCGCCGGAGCGCCGGAGTTCCGGTGGACCGGCCCGGGCGGCGAGTGGGTCTCCCCGGACGACCGGCGGGCCTTCGAGGCCCGGCTGCGCCGGCGCATCGACGAGGTGTTCACCGCGGCACGGTTGGACCCAGGGCTGCCCGCCGGGGTGGCCGTGCCGCTGAGCCGGCCGGCGGCCGAGCTGTTCGATCCGCAGCGGATGCGCCACCTGCTCGCGGTGTACCGGGTGCCGTCCTACGACGACGGTGGGGATGCCGCCGAGGTGGCGGTGGAGGGCGACGAACCACCGCCGGTGACCTACCAGTGGCTGCTGCGCCCCGCCGCCTACCTGGCCAGTCATCTCGGCGAGCTGGGCCAGGAGGCGGTACGGCAGCACGGTGGCCTGCCGTCGGGCACCCCGCAGGGGGTGATCGCCCGGGTGATCGGCACCGACGGTCGCGAGGTCTGGGCGGTCATGGTGAACACCACGCCGTGGTCGGTCCTCACCTTCGAGCGGTTCGGTGAGACGGTGTTCCGGCCCACCCCGCAGCCGCATTTCGAGGTGGAGGAGCGGATCCCCAGCCCGCAGCCCGGCACTGTGACGCGGCGGCCGGTGGCCGGGCGCAGCGCCCTGGTGTCGATGGTGGACGAGGAGGTGAGCGCCGACATCCGGCAACGGTTGCGGATCGCCCAGCCGCGCGGCGAGACCACCAGCGTGGACGAGTACCAGGCGCAGATCGAACGGGCCGTCGACGCCGAGGTGACCCGGCGGGTCGACGCGATCCTCGCCTCGGTGGGCGGTGCGGTGCCGACCTGCCTCGTGGTGATCAGCATCGGTGGGACCTCCCTGCTGCTGGTGGGCACCGAGGAGACCGAGGGTTCGCTGCACTGGACCGGCACGGCCAACCTGTTGCCGATCAGTGTCGAGCACCGACCGGCCACCCCACCGGATCCGAACGCGCCTCCCGGCGGAAGCATCGGCGACGGCACCAGCAGCGGCGCCGGCCCGGGCGGTGGATCCGGCACCCGACCGGGTGGCGCGGGCAGCGGACCGGGTGGCGCGGGCAGCGGACCGGGCGGCAGCGGACCGGGCGGCAGCGGACCAGGCGGTCTGGGCACCGGGCCCGGCGGCGGTGCCGGCGGCAGCGGCGGGGACGGCACCGGCGGGGCCCGGCGGGGAGGCTTCGTCTTCGACCCGAGCAGCCCCAGCGCCCCACCCGGCACCGACGGCCGACGGTTCCCGGTTGTCACCGGCCAGCATTCCGAGATGCGGGCCTGTGCCCCCTTCAACGGCGAACCGGAGCTGGCCGCGCTCGGCCCGGACGGCGACGAGCTGCGCCGACTGATGGACGACATCGCGTTCCGGTTGCAGATGGGTGAGCCGTGCCGTTATCCGGCGAACTTCTGCCTCCAGGCCGCCGCCATGCTGCGCGGTCGGGCCGCGGCGATCAGCCTGCTGGTCGGCTCGGCCGAGCAGGAGGCGTTCACCCGACCCGTGCCGGAGGGCACCGGGCGGCTCGGCCCGCTGGACTTCCGGCCGGTCGCCTCGCCGGCCGTGCAGTTCCTGCGCCACCTGGCCGGGGTCGTGCCCCGACTGGACCGCCTCGCCCAACTCGTGATGGGCCGCTACAGCCAGCCCGAGCACTTCGCCCGGATCCAGGGCGGCTGGATCGACACGTCCGCGTCCTGGAACCTGCACTTCGTCCAGCCGTTCAGCTCGGCCATGAACGGCGCCGTCGGGCAGCTCTTCGTCGTCGGCAGCCAGGCCATGCTCGTGCAGCTGCTGCTCAGCTCACGCGCCGGCATCGACGCCCGGATCACCAACTTCGACAGGTACGCCCCGATCTTCGAGCGGCTGATCGTCTCCCAGCTCACCGACTACGCCGAGCTTCAGGGGCTGCGGGAGCGGCTGCGCCGCCACGAAGCCGCCCGGTGGACGCAAGCGCACACCGACCTGGGCGACGGCACCGTCGCCACGCTGAGCATGGCCAACCCGTCCACCGCCTGGTACGGGGCCGCCCGCGCCATCTCCAGCGCCTTCCTCGCCACCGAGGCCGCCCTGAGCAGCCCCGGCGCGGCCGGTGAGATCGTCGAACGCGACGGCACCACCCGGATCCGTGACTCGCACGCGGTGCTCTGGACCCTCGCCGAGATCGAACAGGCACTGGTCATCCAACGCGGCGAGGCCGAGGGCATCGACCCGCTGGTCAAACAGATCACCGACCTGCCCGACGTGCTGGCCCGCTTCGCCGGTAACCGCGCCGCGATCCGCGACGAGCTGTGGCGGGTGCTGCAGGACATGCGGCGCAACAACACCGAGATGCTCGGCCGTGCCCGCACCGACGCCCGGTTCGCCTTCCGGTCCAGCCGGATCAGCGAACACATCCCGTCGGCCACCATCCCCCGCGGCCGGTACGCGCTGCAGGGCATCCACCTGGTGACCCACCAGCAGATCGGCGAGTTCTTCGGCGGCAACCTCTACTACGCCACAGGCGTCGACGACCTGTTCAGCACCGAGCTGGGCCGGGAGGCGCTGAGCGCCTTCGCCACCATGGTGGGGATCATCGCGCTGTCCGTCCTCTGCCCACCGCTGGGTTTCGTCGTCGGGGTGGCCGTCGCCGCCGTCGACGTGGCGCACGCCCACCAGCGCGAGCGCCTCTACGGCTCGATGCTCGACCCGGAGCTGGTGCTCACCCGCACCGAGGTCGAGGTCGAGCTGTTCGCCGCGTACCTCGGCCTGGCGATGTCGCTGATCCCGGAGGCCGGCACCATCGGCGGCGCGGTGGTGCGCGGCGGCCGGGTCGCCCTGCGCTTCGGCGTCCGCGCGGGGCTGCGCGCCGCCCGGGGGTACGTGGTACGCCGGGTCACCCGGCAGATCGTCGAAGCCGCGTCCCGTGACCTGCTCCAGGCCTTCCTCACCGAGATCCTGCTCAACGAGGTGCTCGAACGGGTCGTGCAGAAGCTGATGGAGCCGGTGCTCGCGTACGTGGAACGCGAGGCGATGCTCAGCGGCGCGGTCGGCGGCCCGGAGGGCGCCCGGTTCATCCTCATGGTGCTCGACTCGCAGCCCGGTGGTGCCGCGGCCGGGCCGCGGGCTCCGGTGGTGCGGCCGTGACCGGGCCGCGTCGGTTCCGCGCCGGCCGGTTCCTCGACGCCGCCGCCGTGCACGCCGCCGCCGACGCGAACCCGCGGCTGCGCAGCTTCATCCGGACCGTCGCCGCCCACAGCGAGGCCGGCGAGGTGCGCTCCCGGCGACTGCTGGAACACCTCATCCGCCGCATCGTCGACGACGTCGGTGACCTGCACCTGAACAACGCGCTCAACCGGTTGGAACGCATCGCCGTCCTGCGCGACAACATCGCCGCGATCCTCGACCACGTGCTGGAGGGCGGCACCCTGCCCGACGGGGTGCGGGTGGCGACCCTCGGCGAGTACTTCGACCAGCTCAACACCGAGATGCGCGAGTTGAGCCGACCCCGCGACGGCATCGTCGGGGACGCGCCGCTGCGGCTGGCCGACGACTCCGCCGCGTACGCCGACTCGCTGCTGCGCGAGTTCGACGCCGGCGGCGGCGCGGGCGGCCGGCACGTGGAACCCACCGGGATTGTCGGTGACGCGTTCCGGGCCATGCCGGCGGACCGGCAGGCCGCGCTGCGCCGTGCCGCCGAGCTGGAACCGGCAGCGCTGTGGCATGCGGTGGCCGCCGAGTCGCAGGCCGGGAAGCGGGCCGCCGTGGCGGATCTGGAGACCCGGCTCGGCGGCCGGCTCAGCCCCGACGAGGTGACCCGGCTGCGCGCCGCCGTCGACGACCTCGGTCGCGCCCGCTCCCGCGCCCTACAGGTCAACGAGGCCCGGCTCACCGAGGCCCTCGCCCGGATCGGGGACGCGGACCTGCGGGCCGTGGTGGCCGGCGGCGACGTGTGGCTCACCCAGCAACTCGCCCTGCACAACCCGGAAGCCCTGACCACCCTGTGGCGACGTTTCCGGGACCGGGGTGGCCGCGCCGACGACGGCCCCGGCTTCCGCGCCTACCTGCGCCACGACATGGTCACCTACGGCCGGGGCGTGCTCGGCGAATACAGCGCCGCGTTCTCGCTGAGCAGCATCGAGCTGTTCCTCAAGGGCCCGGACGCCAACGTCAAGGTCGCCGGCACCGACCTGGTCGGCATCGGCCACGACGGCTGGGTGTGGCTGATCGACGACAAGTCGCACCGGGCCGGCAGCGTCAGCGGCGTCAGCGCGCTCACCGACAACCTCGTCACCAACCTGCGCCGCGACGCCGCCGACTTCCGCGACGGCATCGCCCGGCTGCAACGCGACGACCCCGGGTTCACCCCCGACCCGCGGATCCTCGACGCGATCTCCCGGATGGAGGACGCCGCCGCCGAGATCGACCGGATCAACCGGCGCGGGTCCGCGTCCACCCGGCCCGCGCGGATCAGCGCGGCACTGGAGGAACGCCGGCTGCGGCTGCGGGTCACCAGCGCCGCCGGCGAGGTCCGCGAGATCACCCAGGCCCTGCGCGACCTGGGCCTCGCCGTCGAACCCACCGGTACGCCGGTGCCGCTGCCACCCACCGGAGGGCGCTGAGCATGGCCATCACCAGCAGCTTCATGCGGTACGGCACGGTGCCGTCGGCGATCATCAGCGACGGGGTGCTGCCGATCCCACTGTGGGCGGTCACCGCCATCTCCCTCGCCCAGACATACCACCTGCCGCCGATCGGCTCCACCGCGCACAAGGCCATCGTGGCCACCCACGACGACACCATCACCCTGACCGGGGTACTCGTCGGCGCGGAACGCTACGCCTGGAAGTTCGCCCTGGAGACGATGGCCGAGGCGAGTAAACGCGGAACCGCCCTCGCGGCGTACTCCGGGGGGAAGTTCGGCGGGCTGATCCTGGTCACCTCGATGACCATCCGCACCGACATGCAGGTGCAGTCGCTGACCTTCAACGCCTCCGCCGCCCGCCGCGACGTCCTGGACACCACCATCACCCTCGTCCACGTGCCCCGTCCCAGCCTGTTCGGCAAGCTGCTCGACGTGGCCAGCATCGGAGTCGGCGCGCTCGCCGACGGGTTGGGCAACTGATGCCACCGTTCCCGATCGACCGCTACCTGCTGCCGGAGGCCCCTGTCGAGGTTCCCGACGGCTTCACCGAGGTGCGGCAGAGCCTCACCGCCGGCCTCCCGCACCGCGTCGAGTTGGGCGCCGGTGTCCACGCGGTGTTGATCCTGCCCACCGGGCTGGCCCGGCAGTGGCTGGCCACCGACCCGCTCGCCGTGGTGAGCAGCTCCGCCGACGACCTGGCGCCCCGACCCGCGCCGCCGTCGGCACCCCCGCCCCCGGCGCTGGTCGGACGGGTGCCGCTGCGTCTCGTGGTCCGCCAGGGCACCCGGATCCTCGGCTCAGTGCCACTCGCCGCCGGCCTGCGCCGGGTCTGCCCCGACGCCGGGCCGCCGACCGACACCGGCTCGTCGAGCACCGCCAGCTCCGCCCCGATCGCCGTGGAACTGCTGGTGCTGACCTGGCTGCTGCACGCCGGTACGGTCCGTGGTTCCGGCGACTACGGCTCGTCGCTCGCCCTGGCCTGGCGTCGGGCCGACCGCGCCGTGGACCAGTTCGGGCCGCCGCCGATCAACGAGTTCGTCTGGCGTCGCCGCCCACCCGCGCAGCGCGTCGAGTCCGAGCTGGGCCCGGCCCGGCTGCGCTACCGGTACCTGCTCGACAAGAAGCTGCGGAGAGTGCTGCGATGACGCTCACACCGTTCCAGACCGGCCAGATACGTCAGGGCGCGGTCGGCAACGACGCCGGCTGGACCATCACCTTCCACCGGGAGACCCCGACCGGGCTCAGCCCCGATGTGGCGCTCACCCTGTCCAGCGCCGACTACTACGCGGCCATCGACGCCGCGCTGCCCGACGGGCTGGGCCCCGGCGCGTACACGGTCACCGTGCAGGGGCTGATCGACGAGCACTTCGCCGCGCTGCGCACCGCCGAGGGACAACCCCCGCTGGTGGCGAAGCTGCACCTGTACTGGCGCGACGCCAACACCTCCGTCGGCGCGTTCTTCACCAACCTGGTCGGCGTCAACGCCGGTCCCACACCGGCCGAACTGACCCAGGCGCTGGTCGCCGTGCTGCGGGTGACGAAGGTGCGCCGGCTCACCGGCGAACGGACGTACGACACCGAGCTGACCCTCGTCGAGCAGGCGTACGCCCGGCTCGGGCAGCGGGTCGCCGAACGCTTCGAGGCGTCCACCTTCAGCGCCGCGATCCGGGCCATCGCCGACCGGACCCGGGTGGACATCGCCACCTGGGGCGCCAACCCGGACGGCACGATGACCCGGGGCGCCACCGAGGCGGCCGGCGACGAGCGGGCCGCCTTCGGCGCCGGGCTGGTCTACCGTGCCGCGCTGGAGCGGATCGGCGGTGCGGTGCAGCAGTCGCTCAACGCGTACGGGCGGGGGATGCTGCTGATCCGCGATGGCACCGTGCACGTCGGCAAGCGACCGATCCCGTACCCGGAGGGCGAACCGAAGCCGCTCACCCTCGCCACCGGCCTGTTGGCGTGCACCGAGAACGGCAGCCAGGACACCGACCCGTACGCGGCCACCGAGGCCGGTGGCACCGCCGCGCCGCGCCGTCGGGCGTGGACATTGACCCTGAAGGGTCGCCCGGATCTGAAGCCCGGTGACCTGGTGTCCTTCGACCCGCCGGCGGTGGACGAGGCCACCACGCTGGGCAGCGTCGGCGCGGCGCTGCTCGGCTCGTTCGCCGCGCCGTTCGCCCCGTCGACCGGGGAGTTGGGCGCGGGGGCGAAGCTGCTCTACCTCAGCGCCGCCCGGCACACCCTGTCGCGTACCGCCGGTTTCGTCACTGTGGTGCAGGGCGTCGAGGTCACCTCGGGCGCCCAGGCCTGGGACAGCTGGAGCGACGCCTCCGGAGTGGGCACCGCCGAGCCGGCCGGTCCGGCGTCCTCGCCCGGGGTGGCCGCCGCCGAGGCGGTGCGGCGCGCGGCCCGGGCGGCCCGGGGCGAGACGCGTGGCCTGGAGATCGGCGAGGTACGCGCGGCGGCCACCAACGCCAGCGGGGCGGTCGAGCCACCGGCGCAGACCGAGACGGTGTGGGAGGGGCTGGCCCGGCCGGACGGTCGCCCCAACGGCTCCCGCCGCCTGCCGGTACGCCGGGAGCAGCCCGCGCCGCTGCCCGGGGTGACCTACCTGACCCCGTTCGCCTGGGGTGGTTGCGGACTCATCCTGCCCCGCTACCCGGGCACCCGGGTGGCGCTCGCCTACCGCAACGGGTCGCCCGACGACCCGGTGGAGGTGGGCGCGCTCTGGCCGACCGGACACGCCCCGGTCTCGCAGCCGGGGGACTGGTGGCTGTCGCTGCCGGTCGGCGTGGCCACCAACAGCCGCTCGTCGATCGGCGACACGGTGGTGCCCGCCGACCACGACGGCAAGGTGGCGCACGACCTCACCGACGGTGACGGCAACCGGGTCATCGAGCTGGGGGAGTTGACCGTGCGGGTGGGTCGGGCCCAGTTGCGGGGCCGCGGTCAGCGCCCGGCCCGCGCGCAGGAGGCCGACAGCATCACCATCGAGCACGCCGCCGGCGGGTCGTCGATCGTGATGAAACAGGACGGCTCGATCACCATCACCGCCACCCGGATCGACCTGGACGCCGGAAACGGCGCGGTGAACATCAGCGGCGGCACCGTCAACATCGCCGCCGACGACGTCGACGTCCAGGTCGACAACGCGATGAACGTCCACTGAGGAGAACGAGATGGCCTTCGTGCTCACCACGTCGAGCGACGTGCACTGCCCCAGCCAGGGCACGGTCACCCCGGCCGGGCAGTCGAAGCTGATCGTGGCCGGCGACGAGGTGACCCGCCTCGATGGCATCACCGGCAAGTCGGTGTCCGGGTGCACGATCACCGACAGCAACTCCACCTTGCAGTGCAAGAAGGTGATGTCGGCGACCGGCGCCGCCCGGAAGCTCGTCGTCAGCGGGGCCGGAGTCGCGCTGAGCACCCTCACGGGCGCCACCAACGGCAGCACCCCTGGCCTGGCGGCGAACGCCAGGCAGACCAAGCTGAAGGCGGTCTGAGATGGACCGCACCGAGCGGGAGCGGCAGGCCGCCCAGCGCCGCTACCTCGGCTGGGGCCTCGCCTTCGAACCCACCATGCCGGGCGTCGACCTGGCCCGCGACGTCGTCTTCGACGACGGCCCGAACGGGCGGGTACTGGCCCTCGTCGCCGGCACCGACAACGTGGCCCAGAGCCTCGCGGTGGCCCTGACCACCCTGCGCGGGTCCAACGTCTTCGACGCCACGTTCGGCTTCGACGGCCTCAACGCCCTCGCCGAGCAGATCGAGCCGAACCTGATCCGCGAGCAGGTGCGCATCGGCATCATCACCCTGCTCGACCGCGACCCCCGGGTCCGCAAGATCGTCGACGTCAACCTCGACGACGGGCGGCTGGGCGCCGGCGCGACCGGCACCGACGACACCGCCCAGGCCGCGCTGCGCTCATCTCGCACCCTCCAGGTGCAGGTCCAGTTCGAAACCATCACCGACGACCGGCTCTCGGTGCATCTCGGGGAGCTACCCAGTGTCTGATCCCACCCTCCCGGCCGAACTGGCCGACGTTCTGGCCGTCGACGCCGCCGCGCTGCGGGCCACCGGCTCGACCGGCTTCGGCATCGTCGAGAGCGGCTTCGTGCCGAAGTCCTTCGCCCGGCTGCTCGCCGAGAAGCTGGCCACCGCCCGACTGCTCTTCGGCGACGACATCGACCTGACCAGCGGCGCGGTGCTGCGCAAGGTCCTCGAACTGGCCGCGTTGGAGGACGCCCGGATGTGGGCGGCGCTCGGCGCGGTCTACGACAACTCGTACGTCGTGTCGGCGACAGCCGACGCGCTGACCCGCCTCGGCGAGGAGCTCGGCATCCCCCGGCCCTACCTGTCGGCCCGGGGCACCGTGAAGCTGAAGCTGAAGGCGGCGCTGCCCACCGGTCGCACGCAGCTCACCCTGCCCCGGGGCGCCCGACTCTCCACGCCCGGCGGGCACCACGTGGCCCTGGACGAGACGGTGGTGCTCTCCGCCGCCGTCGGCGAACGGGTGCCGGCGGTCGCCGCGTTCTACCCCGGCCCCGCGCACAACCTCGACCCCGCCCAGCCCAACCAGAAGATCGACAGGTGGAACCGGGCCGACACCCTGCTGGCCGACCTGGACGACGCCGAGCAGGCCGCCGGCAAGGAGCTGGTCGAGATCACCCACACCGTCGCGCTGACCGGCGGCGAACAGCAGGTCTCCGACGCCCGCTACCGGCAGCTGCTACTGGCCGCGCCCCGCTCCATCTGGACGGCCGAGGCGATCGGCCTGGCCGTGACCACCGTGCCCGGCGTACGACAGGTGCAGGTCTTCGACGGTCGCGGCGGGTTGGACCTCAACCAGTCCATCTTCGGCAACTTCAACTTCATCGAACGGGTCTTCAGCACCGAACGTGACCTGGGCAATCCGTACTACGTCACGGTGCTGGTGGCACCCACCGCCGCCGCCATCTGGGACGGCCCGGACGGGTTGCACGCCACCGTCGAGTCGGTGATCGAGGACCTGCGCCCGGTGGGCATCTTCGCCTCCGTGGACCGGGCCGACGAGGTGGGCATCGGCGTCGAGGCAGACCTGGTGATCCGGGGCCTGCCGCTGCCCACCGGCTCCCGGGAGACGGTGAACGCCTCCACCGCCGCCACCGAGCTGCGCGCCCGCCTGCACGCCCGGCTGCGCCGCTACGTCGACGAGCTGCCCTTCGGTGAGCCGGTCCGCGCCGCCGAGGTGATCTGGACGCTGATGAACGAGCCGGGCGTGGCCGACGTCCGCGACCTGCGACTGGTCCGCTTCCCGGCCGACTCGGCGGTGGTGGTGACCGGCAGCGCGCCCACCGGCGACGGGGTGCAGCGGCTGCCCGTCGGTGACAACGCGGTGCTCGCCGCGAACCAGGTGCCCGTCTACGTCGACCGGGACGACCCCCGGCCGTTCCGGATCGTCTGAGCGGGGGCGCGATGACCGACATCCGGGTACCGGTGGACGGGGCCGACCCGTCCGTCGAACGTAACCTCGTCGACCAGTTGGAGGGCCCGTACCCGGGCACCGTCCGGCGGGTGGTGGTGCCAATCGCGGCCAGCGGCGCGGCGGCCGTGGACTGGACCAGCCGACACCCCCTGCTCACCGTGGTGTTGCGCCGGGACCTGGCCGAGGAGACCGTCCGGGTGACGGTCACCGTCGACCCGGGCGGGACCGGCGAGCGGGTGCTGCCGTCGGTGGTCTTCGCACCCTGGTCGGCCGCCGGCGCGTCGGTGCCCACGTACGTGCCGGACACCGCCGACGAGCCGTTGGTCGCGTCGTTCCCGGTCGCCGTGACGGCCGAGCGGACCGTCGACGGCGACGCCCCCACGGCGGTCACCGGGGCGGCGCTCACCGGGCTGGTCGAGCTGGCCGTGCTGGAGGGCAACCTCGGCCGGCTGCTCTACCTGATGTCGTACGAGAAGCACCGGCTGCGCCGCGCGGCCCGGGAGGTGCACGCGTACCGGACCCTCGCGCACGCCCGACGCGACGCGCTGGACCGGATCGGCGCGGACGTCGGAGTGGCCCGCTTCGTCGACGAGTTGGTGCACGAGCCGACCAACGGCGAGGTGTACGCGCGCCGACTGGCCCCGCCGGCCCGTGAGCCAGACGCCGCGTACGCCCACCGGCTCGGGCTCTACCGGCGGTTCCTGCTGCCCACCCCGGGCGCGGTACGCCACCTGCTCAACGGCCCCGGCGCGGACACCGACCCGAACGCCGGGCTCTTCGCCGACCTGCCCGGCGGCGCACGGTTCACAGTGCGCGAGGACGACGACCGGTTCGCCGTCGCGATCCGGCTGGTCGCCGTCGGCGATCCGCAGCACCGCACGAACTTCCTCGCCCAACTGCGCCGCGACCGTCTCGTCCTGCCCGCGAACACCCCGCCGAACAACACCACGCACGCCGGACGGGCGTTGCCGGCCAGCCGGCTGACCGAGGTCACCGCGTTGCGGGCCAGCCTGCGCCAGTCGTACACCTTCGACAGCGCCCACGGGGTCGCGCCGCCGCTGGCCGCCGCCCTGGACCGCGCCGGGCGGGTCTGCCGGGCGCTCGGCTCGTCCATCGTGTGGCAGGTGACCCGCGCCCAGGACGACGCCGGCGGCAGCCGCTACGAGCTGGGTCTCGGCGTCGACGTCAGCTGGCCGACGCCCGCGCAGGCCACCGACCTGCGCAACCGGGTGCTGGACACCGGCCGGGCGCCCACCGGTGACCGGAGCGCCGAGGCGCTGATCGCCGCGGCCCGCGCCGCCGGTGTGCCCACTGTGGCGGCCGACGGTGGGCTGGCCTGGCTGTGGCAGGTGTGCGGAATTCCGACCGTGCACCGGATCAGCACCACCCGGATGTACCTGTCCCACCTGCCCACCCGGGGGTTGGCGGTGACCGCGCCGCTGAGCGCGGCGGTCGGCGCCAACGCGGCGGTCGAGGCGCAGTTCTACGCGCCGGGCGACCCGGCCGGCAACGCGCTGCTGCTGGCCGGTCTGTCCGCTGCCGCGCGGGCCTGGACCGATGCCGGGGAGCCGGCGTGGGCGCCGCTGACCGACGCGGTGGCTCGGACCCGGTGGGCGGCGGTGCCGGCCCGGCCGGCCGGGCAGCCGGTGGACCAGGTGCTGGCCGCCGCCGGCCTGCCGGCGGTCCGGGAGCCGGCGCCGGTGGTGGCCGCGCTGAACCGGCTCCCCGACGAACTGGTGGAGACCATCGAGCTGCCGGCGGCGTTGGCCGGCGCGCTGATCGCCGGCCAACCGGCCGCCGGCGACCGGCTGGCCCGGTTGGTCCGGTTGCTGCGCGATCAGCACCTCGCCGCCGCGCTGCCGCTGGTCGAGACGGGCAACCGGGTGCTGCTGGTGTGCAGTGTGATCGGTCTGCCCCAGGCCGGGTTGAACCTCAGCGAGCGTCGGGCCACCGGGTTCCGCTGGTACACAGTGGGGCTCGGTGGCGGCACGGCGGAGATCAAGGCGGTCGGCGCGCGGACCACGCTGCGGCCCACCCACGCCGGGCTGGTCGCCGTGGTGGCGCTCTCCTACGTGCGCACCGGCCTGACCGACCCGTACGAGTTCCGGGTGGAGCTGCCCGACGGGGTGACGTTGACCCTGGCGCAGTACGAGCGGTTGATGAACGCGCTCACGCGGGTCTGCCCGCTCGGGGTGGAGATCAACACGTTCGGTATCCGGCGCGACCACGTCGACCTCGACGACGACGGCACCGCCGAGCCGCTGCGCCCGGCGGTCGCCCGCACCTTCCGCACCTTCCAGCAGCGCCGGCACCGCGGCGTGTACGACCAGCTCTGAGAGGGACATCATCATGGCGAGCGAGATCAACTACGACGGGCTGACCGTCACCGAGCTCTACCGGATGTTCACCGAACACGGCATCCCGCAGTCGGACGCCAGCGTGCTGGTCTCGTCCTGGATCTACGAGAACGTGGGCAGCGCGAAGCGGGTGTTCAGCTACGCCGAGTCGTTCCCGGCGGTGGAACCGGGCTGCGCGCCACCGCCGTTCGCCCGCACCTTCGCCCACACCGACTGGATCGACGGCGAGGACGTGGTGCAGGCCGGTGAGACCCCCGGCGAGCAGGGTTTCAACGAGCGGTTCCATCGGATCGAGCACGACCTGGACCACCTCGGGACCGACCTGGCCAAGGCGTTCTCCTGCATGGCGGCGATGCGGGTGAGCCTGCGCCGGCTGCTCGACGAGATCCGCGCCGAGATCAACCGCCTGCACTCGACAGTGCACGAGAACAAGGTGGTCCCCGGCCCGTACACGTTCGAGCAGATCCCCAACTACATCAGCACGCTGGACTTCGGCAAGTACATGGGCACCACGATGTTCCTGGACAAGAAGGTCAGCATCTGGCAGACCAAGGCGGGCACCATCGTGCTGCCCGCCGTGGAAACCCTCGGGGTGGACGTGGTCGCCGGCCCGAAGGTCCGGGGCGCGGCCTACCTGGAGCGGTACGCCGCCGAGAACGGGGACGTCCGGCAGCGCTTCCCCCGCGAGGTGAAGCTGACGGAGTTCATCCGCTACTTCGGCAAGGATGAGTTGGCCGACGGTCGGACGGTCCGTGACGTGCTCAAGGTGCTGCCGGCCGAGGCAGCGTTCCAGAGTGTGGACGACATGTTCAGCGAGGTGAGTGAGCGGGAGGCGATGATCGTCCGGACCACGGTCGGCGCCCACTCGGCGGTCTCCGCGGCGCTCGGCATCGAGGCGGAGCTGGAGAACGTCGCCGACGCCGACATCGCGATGCTCGCCGGGGTGCCCACCAAGGCCCGAGCGGCCCTGGCCGGCGCCGGGATCAGCACCCTCGGCAAGCTCGCCGACGCCCACCCCGAACAGGTGCTCGCCGTCATGAAGGAGGCCGGGGTACGCGCCGACGTCGGCGACGCCGCCGAGTGGACCGGCTACGCCCGGACGCTGAGCAAGCTGCGCTGAACGGCCGGTGCCGAATCCGGCGAACGGTTGATCTACACCGTTGGCCGGGTCGGTGAAGCGACATTGCGCTGGCGCGTCGACCGTCCACACCCGACCGTGGAACTGCCACGGGGCATCGGGTGCGAAAGGCGCAGGTATGGCTGTTCACGAGATGACGCGAGACCTTCGCCCCGAGGCGTCCGGGACCGAAGCCGGACAGCCCGCCCGGTACACGTTGCGGCTGCTCGGTGGGTTCGGGTTGGAACGCGACGGGCGGACGGTGGCGGTGCCGCAGGGTGCCCGCCGACTGCTGGCCTACCTCGGCGTACGCCAGGGGTGTGCCCGGTCCGAGGCTGCTGGCACGCTCTGGCCCGGCTCCCACGAGGAGCGGGCCCGAGCCAACCTGCGCACCATGCTCTGGCGGTTGCACCGGGTCACCCCCGAGCCGTTGGTGGAGGAGGACGACCGGCTGGCCCTGGCCGCCGGGGTGACCAGCGACGTGGCCACCCTGGGCGCTGCGGCCACGGCGCTGCTGGCCGGCGCTGGGCCGCTCGCCGTCGGCCCCGGCGTGCCGACGTTGGCGACCGGGGAGCTGCTGCCCGGCTGGTACGACGACTGGGTGCTGACCGAGCGGGAGCGGCTGCGTCAGACCCAGCTGTACGCGCTGGAGACGCTTGCCGAGTGGCTCACCACGCGGCGTCGGTTCGGCGAGGCGGTGCAGGTGGCGTTGACCGCCGTGCAGTTGGAGCCGCTGCGGGAGAGCGCTACCCGCACGTTGATCTCCGTGCACCTGGCCGAGCGCAACATCAACGAGGCGGTACGGCGGTTCGAGCTGTTCCGCGCCGACCTGGGCCGGGAATTGGGCGTCGCCCCGACACCCTGGCTGGAGCAGCTCGTCCGCGCCGGTGTGACCGGTGTGACCGTCCCGTCGCCGTAGCCGGCCCCGGCGCCCGTCCCGTCCGGCGTCCCTCCCGCCCGGCGTTCCGCCGGCCGACCGTCCCGCCCAGATTGGCCCCCACGACCCCACACCCCCGACATCCGTCCTTTGCTCTGCACCCACGGGCGCGACACTCACGTTCTGTAGCTGGTGCATGCGTGGGTGCAGAGCAAGGGATGCGCGTGAGGTGAGGTGAGCGAGGAGCCGTGGGGTGGGGTGGGGGCGCGGTGGGGCCGGTCAGTGTGTCGCGGGTGGGATGCTCTGCTCGTACTGGAAGACGTTGTGGGGGTCGTACTTCGCCTTGATCCGGCGCAGCCGGTCGAAGTTGCGTCCCCAGTAGGCGGTCTCCCACTCGGCCATCCCGACGTTGGGCACGTTGACGTAGGCCCCGTCCACGTAGGGCCGCAGTGCCTGGCTGAACTCGGCGATCCAGGCCTGGGCAATCGGGGTGAGGGCGTCGCCGCTGTCGGGCTCGCCGCGGGTGCCCCAACCCGCTCCTGGCTCGGAGTAGAAGAGCGCGTCGCGGTGCGGGAAGGCCGCACCACCGAACGGCTCGTGTCGCTGTGCCCCGGTGCCGAAGGCCTGGGTGAAGAAGTTGCTGTCGTCGGTGGGTGCGTCTCGCATGAACGCTCGGATCACGCTGATCGCCTTCTCCGGGAACGGCTCTCTGGTGAACTGGGAGAAGAACTTCCAGTTCGCGGGTTCGTCCTCGGTGGGGATCTGGAACCCGGCGTAGGTGTCGCCCCAGCCGCCGATCTGCACAGTGACCGTGGGGTCGCCGATCGACAGGATCGACGCCAACAGCGTCCTGACCTCGGCCTCCGACCCTTCCGCGAGCACCCCGAACAGCAGGATCTCGTTTCGGTGGATCTCAAGTTGGGTGCCGAGACGAGGGTCGGTGAGCGGTGCGGTGCGCTGCCACGTGTCGAAGACCCCGTGCAGGTCGTCGAGGCCCGGCCAGGTCGCCTGAAGGTAGGCGACGCTCTTGAGCGGGGCGACCTTGTAGGTCAGTGCGGTGACGATCCCGAAGTTGCCGTTTCCGGCGCCGCGAAGCGCCCAGAGCAGGTCCGAGTGGTTCCACGGGTCCACCTCGAGCACCTTCGCGCCGTCCGCGCCTGCCGCTACGACGATCTCCACCCCGATCAGGTTGTCGCAGGCCATCCCGAGGTAGCGGGTGAGGAAGCCGAAGCCGCCGCCGAGGGTCGCGCCGGACAGGCCGACCGTCCCCTCCGTGCCGGTGGTGGCAGCCAGGTCGTGCTCCCCGAGCGCGGTCACGGCCTCCGACTGGGTGAGCCCCGCGCCGACCTTCGCCGTACGGGTGGCGCTGTCGATGTGGACATCCTTCAGCTCGCTGACGTCGATCACGATGCCGTTGTCGACGTTCGACCAGCCTTCGAGGTTGTGCCGACCACTGCGTACCCGCAGCGCGACGTTGTGCTGCCGCGCCCAGGTGAGGGCGTTGACCACGTCCCGGGTCTCCTGGGCGAAGACGATGACCAGCGGATAGTGCACGAACAGTTCGTCCCAGCCGAGGCTGGCCTCCGCGTAGTCGGGGCTCTGTGGGCGGACGATACGGCCGGTCAGCTGTGCCGGCGGGAACGTCGTGTCGGAGGGCCACCCGGGACCGTCGGCCGCGATTGCCGAACTGCCGGCGATCATGCTCGGGATAGCGACCGCGCCGGCGCCGACGGCCGTCGCCCTGAGCAGATCACGACGGGAAAGGTCGCGCATGGTCCAAATCCTCTCGATTGGTGACACGCCCGAAAGATGAACCGAGAGGGGCTTTACCTCTCATCTGGTGCAAACCAACCGTAATGCCCGAGGTTTCGTCGCAGATCTGAGAACTTGTCGCGGAACCCGGTCGGGTGATGCGACGCCCCGTCAGTTTGGGGCGGGCTGGTCCAGGATGGCGCTGAACCGCTCCTCGGCAAGGTCGAGCTGGCCGAAGATGTGCCGCTTCACCGCCAGCGACAACGGGGTGTCCGGTCGGCCGATCAGGTCCCGGAAGAGCGGCACCAGCGGCCGGTACTTCCGGGCCGACGAGATCACCTTCGGCCCCACCGTGTGGATCACGCCCACGCCGTTGTCGGTGAAGTCCGACACCTTGATCACCCGGGCCCAGGGCTCCCGGTCCAGGCTGACCGCCAGGTGCTCCCGGTACTGCGCGTTACGGTCCCGCTCGGGGTCGTACACCGGATTGGTGACCGCGGCGACCAGGGTGGCCACCCGTGGCCCGAACCGCGCGGCGAGCGCGGCCAGTGCGGCCCCGGTCGGGTCGATGCCCGGGTCACCGTCGGCCAGCTCGGCCGGGTGGTCCTCGACGGCGTCGTGCAGCAGGCCGGCGACGATCACGTCCACGTCCCGCACCTGGTAGTGGTGCATCAACCGGATCGCCACCCGCAGCAGGTGGTTGAGGTACGGCTCGCGGACGCGTCGGTCGTCGCGGTGCAGGTCGGCGGCGAGGTCGAGCGCGGCGGTCAACCGCGCCCGGGCGGCGTCGTCGAACTGTTGGACCTCCAACCGGAAACGTTCCAGCAGGCCCGGTTCGCCGTGGATCTCGGTGATCGCGTGCATCGGCATGCTGCCCAGGTGCGGCGGGAAGTCCATGCGTCACTTATAGCCGATCTTCACGCCATCGATGAGCCCCTAAGTCGCCGACCCGACCGCGATTTGCGTGCGCCCGGAACCGTCAGATCGGTAGCCGGTCGGCGCCGGCGAGTGGGCCGACCAGGACGGGGACCAGCGGTGCCGGCAGGACGGGGTCACGGCGCAGGCTGGGTGTCCAGCCCGCATCCGCGGCCAGGTCGGGATCATGGGTCGCGTTGTACGCCGCCAACAGGTCGACCGGTCGTGCCACGCCACCGCCCTGGCGCACCCAGGAGCCCCGCTCGGTCAACGCGGTGCCACCCCAGTCGTAGAGCAGGTCGGCCGGGTCGACCGACGCGTCCAGTGTGAAGAAGTTGTTCTGCGCGTAGATCGCCGACTGGACACCCACACCGAGCGCGTACTGGAAGTCGTCCCCACCGAGTCGGTAGTGGTTGTTGTAGACGTCGACCTGGCCGAAACGCACCCGGGGCAGCCGTTGCAGGACGCCGTCGAAGAGATTGTGGTGCAGGCTGACCCTCAGCCGGCCCACGTCCGGGCCGACGGTGTTGGACGAGCCGATCAACAACAGCTTGTCCCGACCGGAGAAGCGGTTCCAGGAGGCGGTGACCAGGCTGGCGGTGTGGGTGACGTCCAGCGACCCGTCGTGCACCTGGTACGGCCGACCGAAGTACACCGGCTGGGCGCTGTCCGGGTTGTCGCCGTCGGTGAAGGTGTTGTGGTCGACCCAGACGTTCTCGCTGCGGCGTACCGAGATCTGGTCGTACTGGCTGTTCCAGTTGCCGGCCTCGCCGTCGGTCGGCGACCAGGCGGGGAAGCAGTCGCGGGCGTCGACGAAGGTCAGATTGCGGACGATGACGTTCGACGCCCGGTCGATCATGAGGGTGAGCCCGGTCAGTCGAGCGCCGCGCAGCCCGACGATCGTGGTGTTCGGGCCGACGTTGATCTGGGTCTGCCGGGTCTGGTTGGTCACCGAGCGCACCCGAGCCTCCTCCAGCGGCCCGCTCGGCGGCACCCGTCCCCACACCGCCGGGTCGTACGCGGCCAGGTACGCGTCCAGCCGGTACCCCGGGTCGGCCAGGTCGGCGCAGCTCAGCGGCGTGCCGTCCGGCGCCTCGAAGCCGTCGATGACGCCGTCGACGTAGATGAGCTTCCCGGTGGCGTCGGTGGCGTTGCTGGCGTTGTCGCCGCCCAGCGCGGCGACCAACTCCGCCCGGTTGTGGACCACCCGGCTCCGCTCGGGGCTGGCCGTTGAGCCGCCGGTGGTGCCGGGTCCGTCGGCCGCCCAGCCGTCCCGCTCGGGTAGCGCCTGCCGGCCGAGGTGACGGGCGGTCCAGGAGAGCCGGTCGGTGGACGGGACGTCCGGGCTCACAGCGGCGGCGGCCGGGGCGGCGCCGAGGAGGACGGCGATCACTGTGGCGCCGCCGAGGATTCTGCGCATCGGCTCTCTCCGTTCGTTGTGGTGGAGGTCTATCCCGCCAACTCGGCGCGGTACGCGGCGGACGCCCACGGCACCGCCAGTTCGCTCGGCAGCGCCCCCCGCTCGGCCGCCCGACGCAACACGTCGACGACGCCGCGCAGGTGGCGGACCCGCTCCCCGCCCTCGCCGAGGGTGGTCACGAGATCGCCGTCGAGCAGCCGGGGCTCCGGCGCGGGCCGCAACGCGTCCAGCAGCGCGGTGAACGGCGCGGTGCGGGCCAGCGGCGCGATCAGCGGCACGCCCACCGGGTCGACCCGGTGGGCGAGCAGGTTCTCCAACAGCCCCAGCCGCCCCGGGACCCGGCGGGTCACCACGTCTCCGGGCAGGCGCAACCGGTCGGTCGGGTACTCCAGCACCGCCTGCCCTGTCGTTCCGGTCACCACCACCTCGCCCGCCACGAACTCCGCCGCGGCCAGCGTCACCGCCACCAGGATCGGCGGCCCGGCGCGGAACAGGACCCGCAGCACGGCGGTGTCCTCCACCCCGATCGGCCGGACCCGGTAGCGCTCCACCTCGATCGCGGCCGGCCAGGGCGTCGCCCCGGAGAGCGCCTCGGCGATCGCCAGGCACTGCATCACCGCGTGCGCGAACGGGTTGGCGAGTGCGCCGTCCAGCACCGGCCGGCCGTCCAGACTCCGTCGCCCGGCCCAGGGGGAGCGGGCGTAGTAGGCGTCCGGCCGTTGCCAGGCGGCGATTGTGGAGATGCCGGTGACAGTGCCCAGCCGGCCGGCGGCCAGCGCGTCGGTCAGCGCGGTGAGGGCCGCCGAGCCGAGCGCCTGGAAGCCGACCTGGGCCACCCGGCCGGCGGCGGTGAGCGCCCAGGTCAGCTCCTCGTGCTCGGCCAGCGACAGCACCGGCGGCTTCTCCAGCAGCAGGTCCGCGCCGACCGCCAGGGCGTCGCGGGCGATCGCCAGGTGGGTGTGCGGCGGTGTGCAGATCACCACCACCTCCGGCCGGGTGGCGGCGAGCATCGCCCGGTGGTCGGTGAACACCGCCACCCCGGGCGGCACCGGGGCGTCCGGGTCGTCCTCCACCGGCCGGACGTCGACCAGGGCGACCAACCGGAGCCGACCGGCGGCGTGCAGGGGCGCGATCACCCGCCGGTGCCAGCGCCCGTGCCCGTTCGCCCCGATCACCGCCACCCGGGGCGGCGGCGCGGCCCCGCTCACCGCCGACCGACCGGCGTCGACCCGGTCACCGGGCACCGGCCAGGGTGGCCTCGACGCCGTGCCGTTCCAACGCGGTCAGCCAGCCGATCACGTCGGCGCGGACCTCGTCGTCCTCTGCCACCTCCGCCGGGAAGACCTCGCGCAGCGCGAAGACCGCGTCGACGGCGCCCGCCGGGCTCTGCGCCCCGTTGTCCAGCGCGGCCCGGATCGGCCCGGCGAGGGGGTCCTGGAACGGCAACGGCCGGCCGTCGTCGGCGTACCCCAGCGCGAAGCGCAACCAGGACGCCACGACCAGCGCGCCCCAGCGCGCGGACCGCCCGGTCGCGCGCAGGTCGGCGATGGTGTGCAGGACGCGCTGCGGCAGCTTCTGCGAGCCGTCGATCGCCACCTGCAGGGTGCGGTGGTGGATCGCCGCGTTACCGAACCGGGCCAGGGCCTGCTCACCGTAGTCGACCACCCGAACCCCGTCCGGCGGGCTGAAGCTGGCCGCCACGTCCTCGGCGATCAGTCGGCGCAGCACGTCGCGCAGGTGCGGGATCTCCAGCGCGTCGGCGATCGTCTCCCGACCGGCCAACGCCCCGAGGTACGCGATGGCCGAGTGCACGCCGTTGAGGGCGCGTAACTTCAACCGCTCCCACGGGCCGGCGTCGTCGGTGAGCACCGCCCCGGCGAACTCCCAGCCGGGCCGCCCGCCCGGGAAGTCGTCCTCGATCACCCACTGCGCGTACGGCTCGGCGGCCACCGCGGCCAGGTCGGTCACGCCGAGCGCCCTCCGGGCCGCCTCGATCGTCTCCGGGGTGCTGGCCGGCACGATCCGGTCCACCATGGTGCCCGGGCAGGTGACGTTGCCGGCCACCCACTCGCTGAGCCCGGCGGGCACGCCGCCGGCCCGGCCGACCGCCTGGTCGAGCATGCCGCGCAGTCGTCGGCCGTTGGCCGGCAGGTTGTCACAGCTCACCAGGGCCACCGGCCCGGCGTCCGCGGCGGCCCGGGCGGCCAGCCCACGCAGCAGCAGCCCCGGCACCGTGGTCGGCGCTTTGCCCCCGGCCAGGTCCGCGGCGAGCGCCGAGTCCGGGGACAGTCGGCCGGTGACCGGGTCGAGTTGGTACGCCTTCTCGGTGACGGTCAGGGTGACCACGCGTACCGCCGGGTCGGCGAGCAACGCCACCACCGCGTCCGGGTCGCTGGGCGCGTGCCGTACGCCGCTCAGGGCGCCCACCACCCGGGTGGCGCTGCCGGCGGCGGAGAGGGCGCTGACGCTGAACAGGTTGTCCTGCGCGGCGAGCGCCTCGACCATGGCGGTGCTGCGCGGGGCGACGGCAACGATGCCCCAGTCACCGCCGGCCGCGCCGACCGCAGCCTCGGTGAAGACGGCCTGGTGCGCCCGGTGGAACGCGCCCAACCCCAGGTGTACGACGCCGGTCGGCACGGTGCCCGGTCGGATCAGCGGTCGGGCCTCGGCAGGCAGTCGGCGCAACACACCCAGGCCGAGCCGGGAGGCCCCGACGGTCACCGCCATGCCGGACCGTCCGGGAAGCGGAACTCGGCGATCGACGCCGGTTTCATGGTGGCGCTGTAACCGGGTCGCTCGGGCAGGAGGTAGCGGCCACCGCGGGTCCGCACCGGATCGACGAAGTGTTCGTGCAGGTGGTCGACGTATTCGATCATCCGACCGTCCAGGCCGGTGCCCACCCGCAGGTAGTCGAAGATCGCCAGGTGTTGGACGTACTCGCAGAGGCCCACGCCACCGGCGTGCGGGCAGACCGGCACGCCGAACTTCGCCGCCAGCAGCAGCTCGGCCACGACCTCGTTGACGCCACCGACCCGGCAGGCGTCGACCTGCATCACCCCGATCGCCTCGGCCTGGAGCAGCTGTTTGAAGATCACCCGGTTGGCGGCCACCTCACCGGTCGCCACCCGGCACCGGCCGCCGGTCAACTCGCGCACCGCGCGGGCGATCCGGGCGTGCCCGAGGATGTCGTCGGCGTGGGTGGGCTCCTCGATCCAGTACGGGTCGACCTCGGCCAGCGCCGCCATCGCGGTGATCGCCTCGTCGACGTCCCAGACCTGGTTGGCGTCCATCATCAACAGCGCGTCCGGGCCGATCTCCTCGCGGATGATCCGGGCCCGCCGCAGATCGTCGGCGAGCGGGCCGCCGACCTTCATCTTCATCGCCCGCCAGCCGTCGGCGTACGCCTGCCGGGTCAGCGCCCGGACCTTGTCGTCGGGGTAGCCGAGCCACCCGACCGAGGTGGTGTACGAAGCGAAACCACTCTGCTTGAGTTCCGCGAGCCGGCCATCGGATCCGATCAGTCCCTTGTCGAGGATGGCGGCCGCCTCGTCCGGGGTGAGCGCGTCGCTGATGTGCCGGAAGTCGACGCTGGCCACCAGGTCGTCGGTGGGCAGCTCGGCGAGGAAGCGCCACATCGGCTTGCCGGCCAGTGTGGCCCGCAGGTCCCACACCGCGTTGACCAGCGCGCCGGTCGCCATGTGGATGACGCCCTTCTCCGGGCCCAGCCAGCGCAGCTGCACGTCGGCGCTGAGCGAGCGCCAGAACGCGACCGGCTCGGCCGTGATCTCCTCGATGGTGCGCCCCCGCACGTGGTGGGCCAACGCGCGCACCGCCGCGCAGGTGATCTCGTTGCCCCGACCGTTGGTGAAGGTGAATCCGGCGCCGACCGGGCCGGCGTCGGTGCCCAACTCCACGTACGTCGCCGAGTAGTCACCCCGGTTGATCGCGTCGGAGCCGTCGCCCCGGGCTGCGGTCGGGAACCGCACGTCGTGCACCTCGACGGAGGTGATGGTGACGGTCACTGGTCGCTGCCTCCAAAGTTGAAGACCCGCCTGGGCAGCCGGTACGCCAGGTCGACGATGGTCTCGGCGGCCTCGTCCAACGGCAGCCGGTGCTCGGCGACGAGGCGGGCCAGGAAGCCGGCGTCCACCCGGCGGGCCACGTCGTGGCGGACGGGGATGGAGCAGAACGCCCGGGTGTCGTCGACGAACCCGGCGGTGTTGTAGAACCCGGCGGTCTCGGTGACGGCCTCCCGGAACCGGCGCAGCACCTCGGGGGAGTCCAGGAACCACCAGGGCGCGCCGAGCAGCAGCGCGGCGTACCCGCCCGCGAGGGGCGCCAGCTCGCGGGTGAAGGTGTCCTCGTCGAGGGTGTAGAGGACCACCCGCAGCCGGGGGTCGTTGCCGTAGCGCTCCAGCAGCGGGGCGAGCGCGTGCACGTACTCGGTGGTCTGCGGGATGTCGCCGCCGACGTCGCGGCCGTGCCGGGCGTGCAGCCACCGGTTGTGGTTGCGCACCGCGCCGGGGTGCAGTTGCATGACCAGGCCGTCGTCGAGCGACATCCGGGCGAACTCCACGAGCATGTGCGCCCGGAACGCCTCCGCGTCGGCGGCGTCGGCCTCGCCGCGCCGACCCCGGTCGTAGAGCCGCTCGGCCTCGGCCGGGGTCAGGTCCAGGGTGCGCGCGGTGGGGTGGCCGTGGTCGGAGGAGGTGGCGCCGGCGGCGATGAACGCGGCGCGTCGGGCCCGCAGCGCGGCCAGGTAGCCGGCGTACGTGCCGGTGTCCTCGCCGGCCCGGTCGCCGAGGCGGTCCACATTCGTCGACCAGCCCTCGAACTCCATGTCCACCACGTCGTCCGGGCGGAACGTGGTGACCACCCGGCCGCCCGGCCCGCCCCACCCGTCGGCGGCGAGCTTGGCGTGCTGCGCGAGGTCGTCCAGCGGCGACTCGGTGGTCGCGAGGACCTCGATGTTGAACCGTTCGAACAGCGCCCGGGGCCGGAAGTCCGGCTCGGCGAGCCGGGCCGCGATCTCGTCGTAGACGGCGTCGGCCGTGCTCGGGCGAAGTGGGGTGTGCACCCCGAACACGGTGCGGAAGGTCTGCTCCAGCCAGAGTCGCGACGGGGTGCCCCGAAACAGGTGCCAGTGCGCGGCGAAGCGCCGCCAGATGATCCGGCCGTCGGTCTCCACCGCGCTGCCGTCGCGGGTGGGCACCCCCAGATCCGCCGGGGGTACGCCCTGACTGAGCAGCATCCGGGTCAGGTAGTGATCGGGCACGATGAGCAGCTGCGCCGGGTCCGGGAAGGGGCGGTCCTCGGCGAGCAGGGCCGGGTCGACGTGCCCGTGCGGCGAGATGATGGGTTGCTCCGCCGCCAGGGCGTACAGCTCCCGGGCCAGCGCGCGCTGGCCCGGTTCGGGCGGCAGGAGCAGGTCGGTGTGGTCGAACGTGGGCACGGGGTGGGGCTCCTCGTTGTGTCAGCGGGGGGTGAGCAGGTCGGCGACGCGCACGGGTTGGCCGGTCTCGAAGGACCGGTTGGCGGCCAGCCCGGTGAGCAGGGCCAACGCGCCGTCGTCGGCGGTCGCGGCGCGGCCCAACGGGTCGGGTTGACCGCCGAGGAGCACCCCGGTCATCCGGGCGTCCGCGCCGCCGTGCCCGTGCCGACTGCGGCCCTCCACCGGGATCTGCCGGGGCGGGGCCCAGAACGGGCGCAGGGTCAGCGTCGCACCTCCGCCCTCGGCCGGCGCGTCGGTGCCGTGCAGGGCCGCGCCCTTGACCGCGCCGGCGGTGTCCCGGTCGACGAAGTCGTTCTCGGCCACGTCCAGCTCCAGCCGGCCCCGGCTGCCGTTGACCATCACCCGGTAACCCTCCCAGGGCGCGTACGCGGTGAGGTGGTAGCTCATGGTGGCGCCGGTGGAGTAGCGGGCCAGCACCGCCATGTCGTCCTCGATGCTCACCCCGGGCGCGAAGACGTTGCGGTCGCGCTGGTAGCCGTCCTCGGCCTCGGCGTCGAGGTACAGCTCGCGCAGTCGGGGGTGTGCGTCCAGTCGCAGCGCGAACGGGTCGTCGACGGCGGCGGGGGAGCCGTGCGCCCGGTCGTAGTCGCGGGCGTAGCCGTGCCGGCGGCCGCCCTCGCCGTAGAAGAAGAGCCGGCCGGCCGCGTACACCTCGACGGGTGTGGCGGCCAGCCACCAGTTGACCAGGTCGAAGTGGTGGCTGGCCTTGTGCACCATCAGCCCGCCGGAGGTGGCCTTGTCCCGGTGCCAGCGGCGGAAGTAGTCGGCGCCGTGGCGGACGTCGAGCAGCCACTCGAAGTGCACCGAGCCGACCTCGCCGACCGCACCGTCGGCGAGCAGTTGGCGAACCTGTTCGTGCAGCGGGTTGTAGCGGTAGTTGAAGGCGACGGTCACCCGGCCGCCGGTCTCGGTCACCGTGTCCAGGATCCGCCGGCAGCGTGCCGCGTCCACGGTCATCGGCTTCTCGGTGACGACGTCGCGGCCGGCGCGCAGCGCGGCCACCACGTACTCGTCGTGGGTGACGTCCACGCTGGTGACCAGGACGACGTCGACGCGCTCGGAGTCCAGCATGGTCTTGAAGTCACCGGCCGGGTACGTGGGCACAGGGCGGTGGCCCAGCTCGGCCAGCCAGCGGTTGTGCGCGTCCATCCGGGCCTGGTTGATGTCGGCGAAGGCGACCAGTTGGGTGGTTTTGGCGTGGTCGAGCACCAGCGCCCGGACGAACATCTCCGCCCGCGCGCCGGTGCCCACGACGGCGTAGCGGACGCGTCCGGCGGCTCTCGGTGACATGCGGTCGCCTCCCACAGCGCTGCAAAGGTTTGCAATGAAGTAATCACGATCGATCCGATCGCGTCAACGACGGCAACGAGATCGGCGTCATATGTCAGTTTTTGTGGGGTGGCAGATCACCAAGGGGAGCACGGGTGCAGCAAAACCGTAACCATTGACCGTTGACACTGGCGCAACCGTTTGCATTAATGGGCCACACCCACGTGACCGCCACCACATCGGATGAAGGGGCCGCCGTGCCAGTCACCATCCGGGACGTCGCCCGGGCGTCCGGTGTGCACATCTCCACCGTGTCCCGTACGTTCTCCGCTCCACACCTGGTCAACCCGGAGACCCGGGTCCGGGTGCTGGCGTGTGCCGAGGATCTGGGCTATCGACCGAACCGCGCCGCCCGGGCACTGATCACCGGGCGGACGCACAACATCGGGTTGATCATCGCGGACATCGCGAACCCGTTCTTCCCCCCGCTGATAAAAGCGGCGGAGGGTCAGGCCCGGCACCGCGACTACCACGTCTTCGTGGCCGACACCAACGAGGACCCGACCGCCGAGGAAGAGCTGGTCCACGCACTGGCCAAACAGGTGGACGGGGTGCTGCTGTGCAGCCCCCGGATGAGCAACAGCCTGATCGAGCAGCTCAGCCGCGAGGTGCCACTGGTCGTGGTGAACCGCCAGGTGACCGGCCTGCCCTGCGTGCTGATGGACGTCGGGCAGGGTGCCCGCTCGGCGATCGAGCACCTGGTGGGCCTGGGGCACCGCAGCATCGCGCTGCTCGGTGGCCCGCGCAGCTCGTGGACCAACCGGGAGATGCGCCGTGCCGCCAACGCGGCGGCCCGAGCCGGTGGCGCCGAGCTGACCGTGCTCGGCCCCAACGCGCCCACCGAGGTCGGCGGCTCCGCCGTCGCCGAGCAGGTGCGACGCAGTGGCGTGTCCGCGGTGCTCGCCTACAACGACCTGATGGCGATCGGCCTGATCGAAGGGCTGGACGCGCTCGGGGTCCGGGTGCCGCAGGAGGTGAGCGTCGTCGGGGTCGACGACATCACCCTGAGCCGGCTGACCCGCCCCAAACTGACGACGGTGGCCACACCCACCGGGGCCGCCGGCCGGACGGCCGTCGACATGCTGCTGCAACAGGACATCGAATCACCGCGCGGTGCGCGGGGATCCGGTGCCGGCACGGCGCTCGGCGTCCGTCGCACCACCGCACAGGTAATGCTCCAGACCGACCTGGTCATCCGCGACTCGACCGGCCCGGGCCCGTACGCCCGGCCGGCACGTCCCCTGGCCGCACCACGTGGCCCGGGCCCGCATTGCCCTGCGGGCCCGGGCATCCCGACTGCGGCCACCGGTGACGCCGTCGCCTCCTAATGCCGAGGAGTGAGCGCACATGCACCCCGCAACGCCCCCCACCACTGACGCGCCCGCCGGGCGCGCTCACCGTACCCCGCTGCCTCGGCGGCGCCTGCTGCGTGGCCTGCTCGCCGTGACGGTGGCCGCACCGCTGATGTTCGGTGCCGCCGCCTGCGGCGACGACGGCGGCGCCGCCGACCCGAACGCGCCGGTCAAGCTGTCCATCTTCTGGTGGGGCGGCGACGCCCGGGCCAAGCTGACCGAGGACGCGCTGGCCCTCTACACCAAGAAGCACCCGAACGTGACCTTCGAGAAGACCTGGCAGGCCAACCAGGGCTACTTCGACAAGCTGGCCACGCTCACCGCCGGCGGCAACCCACCGGACCTGTTCCAGATCGACGACAACTACCTCGCCGAGTACGCGGCCCGCAACACCACGCTCGACCTGACCTCGTACCAGGAGTCCGGAAAGCTGGACACCTCCAAGTTCCCCAAGAGCCTCTGGCAGTACGGCGTCGTCGACGGCAAACTCGCCGGCCTGGCCGCCGGGGAGAACACCCAGGGCCTGGTCTACAACAAGACGCTGCTGACCAAGCACAACCTGCCCGAGCCGACCACCGGGATGAGCTGGGAACAGCACATCGCCTGGGCCGAGCAGGTGACCGCCAAGACCAAGGTGCCGGGCACCCAGGACCCGAGCGCCGACTACAAGGCGCTCTGGGTCTGGCTACGCCAGCAGGGCAAGGACCTCTACCAGGGTAAGGAGTTGGGCTTCACCGCCGAGGACGTGACCAAGTGGTTCGACCTGTGGAAGGGCGCCCGGGACCGCAAGGCCACCCCGACCGCCGACGTCATCCACGAGGGCAACTCCAGCGACGTCACCAAGCAGCTGGTGGTCACCGGAAAGTCGGCGACCTCCTGGGTCTGGGCCAACCAGATGCCGGACCTGAAGAAGAACACCAAGGACGAGCTGGGCGTGATCGCCTACCCCGGTGACCCCAGCGCGCAGTGGGCCCGGGCCTCGATGTACTGGTCGGTCTTCAAGGGCAGCAAGAACAAGGACGTCGCGGTCGACGTGATCAACTTCCTGAACAACGACGTGGAGGCGGTCAAGCTGCTCGGCACCGACCGCGGCCTGCCGTCCAACCTGGACCTGCGCCGGGTGGTCAGCGACGACACCACCGACCCGGCCATGAAGCAGTCCATCGCCGTCGAGGCGGAGCTGACCCAGAAGTTCGGCGAGTCGCCGCAGGTGCCGATCAAGGGGCACAGCAAGGTGAAGGCCGAGCTGATCAAGGCCGCCGAGAACGCCCAGTACGGCCGCGCCACCCCCGCCGAGGCCGCCGCCCAGTTCGTCGAGGCGTGCAAGTCCGCCATCGCCTGACCGCCCCGCCAGGGTCTGTGTCGAAGTCCCTGGCCGGCCTGCGGCGGGCCCAGACAACGACCGGCCGCGTTGGAGATCGGTCCGGATACAACACCGGTATCCGGACCGATCTCCGCCTTGCCGGACCGCCGCCTGGACTCCGCCTCGGCTCAACCGGGGACTTCGACACAGACCCAACGCGAGGAGAGGAGCTATTCGTGGCGTTGACCACGGCGCCCGACCCGACCCGACGCGGCCCCGGATCCGCCCGGGCCCACAGTGATCGGCGTGGGCCCGGGCGCCTCCGGCACAGCGAAGGTCTGGCCGGGTACGTCTTCCTGTCGCCGTGGCTCATCGGTCTGATGGGTGTCACGGCAATCCCCATGCTGCTGTCGCTCTATCTGAGCTTCACCAACTACGACATCCTCACCCCCTTCTCCGAGGTGGAGTGGGTGGGGCTGGCCAACTACGAGCGGATGTTCACCGCCGACCCGTCGTACTGGCACGCGGTGCGGGTGACAGTGACCTTCGCGCTGATCGCCGTACCGCTGAAGCTGGCCGCGGCGCTCGGCGTGGCGCTGCTGCTCAACCGTGCCTGGCGCGGCGTCGGGCTGTTCCGTGGGTTGTTCTACCTGCCGTCCCTGCTCGGCGGCAGCGTCGCGTTGGCCATCGTCTGGGTCAACATGTTCAACCGCGACGGCGCGTTCAACTCGCTGCTGAGCCTCTTCGGCATCACCGGCAAACCGTGGGTCAACGACCCCGACTGGGCGCTCGAAACGCTGATGGTGCTGGCCATCTGGCAGTTCGGCGCACCAATGGTGATCTTCCTGGCCGGGCTCAAGCAGGTGCCCACCGAGCTGTACGAGGCCGCCTCGGTCGACGGGGCCGGTCGGTTCCGCCAGTTCCGCAACGTCACCCTGCCGATGCTCTCTCCGGTCATCTTCTTCAACCTGGTCCTGGAGACCATCAACGGCTTCCAGGGCTTCACCGCCGCGTTCGTGCTCAGCAACGGCACCGGCGGCCCCGTCGACTCCACACTGATGTACACGCTGAACCTCTACATCACCGGCTTCACCGAACTCAACATGGGCTACGCCTCGGCGATGGCCTGGGTCTTCCTGCTCGCCATCGCGGTCATCACCACGATCTTCTTCAGCACCGGACGGTTCTGGGTGCACTACTCCGACGGGGAGGACCGGTGATGGTGACGGTGACCCCGACGAACGCGACGCCGACCACAGCGCCGCCGAACGCGCGCCGCCGGCCCGGCGGACGGCCCGTGCTGCGACTGTTGATCCTGGTGGCGATCGTCGCCGTGGTGCTCTACCCGCTGATCTGGATGGTGGGCACCTCGCTGAAGTCCCAGGAGGAGATCGTCAACAACGTCGGGCTGCTGCCCGAACGGTTCAGCCCGGGCAACTACACCGCCGGGTGGTCCAACTTCGACGTCAGCTTCGGCCGGTTCTTCCTCAACAGCGTCATGGTCAGCCTGCTCACCGTGGTCGGCAACGGGCTGTCCTGCCTGCTGGCCGCGTACGCCTTCGCCCGGCTGCGGTTCCGGCTGCGCGGCATGTGGTTCGCCGTCATGATCGGCACGCTGCTGCTGCCCCAGCACGTGCTGATCGTGCCGCAGTACATCCTGTTCCGCACGCTCGGGCTGGTCGGCGGCGACTGGCCGTACCTGCCGCTGCTCATCCCGCAGTTTTTGGCCACCGAGGCGTTCTTCGTCTTCCTCATGGTGCAGTTCATGCGCGGCGTCCCCCGGGAGCTGGACGAGGCGGCCCGCATCGACGGGGCCGGCCCGTTCGGCATCTTCCGGCACATCATCCTGCCGCTGAGCCGACCCGCGTTGGTCACCACGGCGATCTTCTCGTTCATCTGGACCTGGAACGACTTCTTCCGCCAGTTGGTCTTCCTGTCCCAACTGGAGGACTACACGGTCCCGGTCGCGTTGACCCTGTTCATCGACTCGACCAGCCAGAGCGCGGTGGGCCCGATGTTCGCCATGTCGGTGCTGTCGCTGCTGCCGGTGTTCCTGTTCTTCGTCGCGTTCCAACGGATGCTCGTCGAGGGGATCAACACCAATGGCATCAAGGGCTGAACCGGCAGCAGGGGCTTCACCGGCAGCAGGGGCTGAACCGGACGACACCGGCGGCCGGCGGGACTGGCGTGACGTCGCCGGCGACGCCGCCGACCTCGCGCTGCTGGGCATCCTGCTGACCCTCGCGGCGGCGCCCCTGCTCACCGCCGCCGCCGCGGCGGGCACGGCCAGCGCGGCGGTGCACGACTGGACGCGTACCGGCAGCTGGCCGTCGGCGCGCACGACCGTGCGCCGCTTCGGGCGCGCGGTGTTGCCCGGTGTGCCGGTCAGCCTGCTCGGGCTCGGCGGCGCCGCGCTGCTCGCCGCCGACCTGGCGGCGCTGGCCACCGGCCGGGTGCCGGGTGGCCCGGTGGCGCTGCTGGTGACCGGGCTGATCGCGGCCGGTCTGGCCGGGTACGCCGGGCTGGTCGTCGTCGAGGTGGGCGGTAACGGGGGCGGGCGGTGGCGGGCCTCGGCCCGCTGGGCCGCCCGCGCCTGCCTCGACGCGCCCACCCGCTGGGCCGCTCTCGCCGGGGTCGTCGCGCTGGCCGGGCTGCTCGCGGTGCTGGTCACCCCGGTCGCGGTGCCGATCCTCGCCGGCTACACCGTGGCCGCCCTGCACGCCGTCACCGTCCGCCGGCCGCGACCGGCCACTGTCGTCCAGCAGCGGCCAGCCGAGCCCATCGCGGGCCAGCAGCGGCCGGCCGACTCCACCGCCGGTCGGCAGCGGCCAGCCGTGCCCACCGTCCGCCGGCCGGTCCCGGCCACTGTCGTCGGCCGCCGGGAGCTGCCGTGACCGGGGCGGGGGAGCCGGTACGGCTGACGGCCGGGGCCACCGAGGTGGCCGAGTACGTGCTCGACCCGGCGCTGGACGCGCGGCACGGGCCCCGGCCGTACCTGCACCCGGTGCGCACCCTCGGCGGAACGGTGGTCACCGACGCGCTCCCCGCCGACCACGTGTGGCACCTCGGCGCGTCCCTCGCGGTGCAGGACGTCAACGGCAGCAACCTCTGGGGCGGGCGTACCTACATCCGCGACGTCGGCTACACCTGGCGGGACGACCACGGTGTCATCGCGCACACCGGCGAGGTCGAGCGGTCCCCGGGCCGGTACGCGCACGACCTCCAGTGGCGCGACCGGGCCGGCGGGGTGCTGCTGACCGAGCGGAGGTGGCTCGCCGCGTCGGTTGTCGCGCCGGACGCCTGGCGGCTCGACCTGGAGTCCGTCCTCGTCGCCCCGGACGACCGGGAGGTGCGGCTGGGCAGCCCGGCCACCAACGGACGCCCGGGCGGGGCCGGCTACGGCGGGTTCTTCTGGCGGGCCGCCGCCGACGGTGAACCGGCGGTGTTCACCGCCGACGCGGCCGGGGAGGAGACGGTCAACGGCAGTGCCGCGCCGTGGCTCGCGCTGACCGGGGCCGGGCCGGGCGGCGGGGCGTACACCCTGGTCTTCGCGGGCCTCGGCCGGGGCGACCGGTGGTTCGTGCGGACCCGGATGTATCCGGGGGTCTGTGTGGCGTTCGCGTTCGATCGCCCGGCGGTGGTGCCGGCCGGTGACAGCCGGCACGGCCGCTACCTGGTGTGGGTGGCCGACGGGATCCTCGACCGCGACGGTGTCGCCGCCCTGACCCGCTCCCGTCGATCATGAAGTTATTGCCGCGACACGCCGGGCGGGGTGGCAATAACTTCATGATCAACGGGACGTGGCTCGGGCTGGCAGCGCGGCGGTGACCCGGATCGCCTTGACGATCGCCGGGATGGAGCCGATGAGCAGCACCAGCCCCCAGATGATCGCGATGATCGCGAAGATCAGCGCCGCCACGTCGTCGACGATGCTGACCAGGATCACCGGCACCAGGTTGTGCAGGAACTCCAACACGACCGTGCACAGCAGGGTGGTGAGGATCAGCAGGACGAGACCCTTGTTCTGCAGGAAGCGCGGCTGGGCCAGCACCAGCATCCCGGCCCACACCAGCTTGAGCAGCAGCACCAGCCCGAGCAGCACCGCCGCCTCGCCGACCGGGAAGAACCCCCACAGCGCCAGGTACGCCAGGGTGCCGAAGGGTACGGCCAGAAAGAGCGAGACCATGATGGACAGCTCCACGAACGCGACGACCAGGGCGACCAGCCCGACGATGATCAGGATGATCGAGAAGATCAGGCTGGCGACGCCCTGCACCCGGCCCTGGACCCGCTCGGGCAGCAGCAGGCCCAGGCAGAACAGCCCGGTGCTCCAGACCGCCACCGCGTCGATCAACGCCAGGTAGCCGGTGCCCCGGCCGGACGGCTCGCTCACCCCGGACACGTCGTCGATCTCCACGTCCAGCGCGCCGGCACTGTCCGCGAGGGCCGCACCGGCGTCGGCGCCGCCGAGCAGCAGCCCGGCACCCAGCTCCACACCGATCGCCAGGACGATGGCGAGCATCGCCATCAGCAGGAACGGCTTGCGCAGGTCACCCACGGCGGCACCTTCCTCTCAGTCCAGGTCGTGGGTCACGACGATTCAGTCCAAGTCGTGGGTCACGACGATTCAGTCCAGGTCGTGGGTCACGACGATTCAGTCCAGGTCAGGTCAGGACGTGGCCACGACGACCGTGCAACCGCCCAGGCCGGGGCAGACCAGGCCCACCTCGGTGGCCTGGTCGACGGCGATCTTCGCCACCGCGCCGGTGCCGTCCGCCGCCGGTTCCACCTCGTCGCGGATGGTGAGGTCGGCGTCGCCGGGCGCCGGGGCGACGACCGTGAACCGCGCCGCGCTGCGCAACACCAGCGTGCGCAGCCCGCCCGGGTCGGCGACGCGCAGCACGCAGTCGCCGGAGAAGACCAGCCGACCAGGCTCCTCGAAGCAGTCGGCGCTGACCGTCGCCGGGTCCACTGCGGAACGCTCGCCGCCCAGCGCGCCCAACCGGTCGACGAACCCGTGTCGGGCCCCCGGATCACCCCGGTCGTCGCGGCCCGCCCCGACCGCGACCACGAACAGCGCCACCAGCAGGACGGCGAGCAGCCCCAGCAGCACCTTCTGCCGACCGCTCATCGCGTCGCGGCCCGCGCCACGAACTCGGTGAACCGGATCTCGTCGACGCCCGCGAAGTAGCGGTTCGTGCCCTGCGTCTTGCCCACCACCAGCAGCGTGACCTGGTGTGGGCCCTTGGTGAGCTGCACCAGACCGACGTCCAGCCACTCCGTCTTTCGGACCGTCGGCGTGAAGCCGAGGAACGTGCCGCCGACCTGGGTGCCGTCGATCGTGAAGACGGTGTTGGCGTAGTCGAGGGAGGTGGTGCGGACCGCCGCGAAGCGCCAGGTGCCGTCGGCCGGGATCTGCACCGTCACGGTGACCTTGTCGCCGATGGCCAACCCCTGGAAGAACAACTGCTTGTCGCCGGACCAGACCACGCCACAGCAGTTGGGTTGCTCCTCCACCTTCGCCGCGCTCTTGCTCGGCGACTCCACCACCGCGCCCGACACCAGGCTCTCCGCCTCGACGGTGACCACCCGCGGCTCCCCGGGGGTCGGCTCGCCGTCCCGGTTCAGCAACACCACTCCCACGGTGACCACCACCAGCACCAACGCCGCCGCCGCGGCGATCCACAACCATGGGGTACGCCGTGGCGGCGCGACCGCCCGTACCTCGTACGTGACCCGGCCGCTGGAGCGGGAGCTCTCCTCCGGCGCGGTGTTGGCCGAGTACGCGAACCCGGTCATGTCGTAGCGCCGGGGCGGGGTGCCGGCCGGCACGGCGAGCTTGACCAGGAACGACACCGAGCCCTGGCCGGGTACCACCCGTTGGGGTTCGGTGACGGTGAACCACGCCCGCTGGGAGCCGTCGCCGGGCGCCACGTCGAACACCACCGTGTCCGGCGCGTTGCCCGGGTTGGAGACGGTGAAGGTCAGCTCGCCGCTGTTGCGCGGGTCGAGGGTGAACTGCTCGGCGGCGGCGACGACCGCCCACTCGGTGGTCATGACGGCTCCTCTTCCAGGACGATCTCGACGGTGGCCGAGGCGGGCTTCTCCGCCTCGACGATGCGGGTGATCACGGGGAGCTGGTCGGCGGCGGCGGCCGGCACCCGCACCACGACGTGGAAGGGCCGCTCGGCGGGTTCGTCGATGGCGAAGCCCGACGTCCCGGTGGCCAGCTCCAGGGCCCGGCGGATCCCGTACGGGGTGCCGCGCCACCGGGCCAGCAGGGCGGCGTTCGCCACCAGGTCCCGCAGCCGACCCACCGGCAGCGGCAACGGGGCGTCCGGGCGGGGCGAGGCGACCACGTGGTCCATCGCCACCCAGCGGGTCAACCGCACCACCAGCCCGTCCGGCGCCCGGTACGGGTCGAACAGCGCGTCCACCTCGGCGAGGATCGCCTCGTCCGGGGCGTGTAGCCCTTCCATCACGTCGAGCAGCGCCCAGAGCACGCTGCCCGGCACGCAGGCCCGCTGGTAGGCGGCGGGCAGCAGCCGTTCAATCGCCGAGCGTCGCATCCTGGCGCACCACCTCGATGTCGTGCTCGCCGGAGCAGAGCAGCCAGGTATCCGGGACGGTCACCACGTCGGCGGTGGCCTGGTTGGCGCTGGGCGTCCAGGTGACGGCGTCGGCGCTGCGGTGCACGCCGCGTTCTCCGCTGGCCAGGATCAGCCGTTCCGCCGCGCCGGTGCCGCCGGTCGCGCCCCCGCCGGTCGCGCCCCCGCCGGTCGCGCCGCCGGCAGTCGGGCCGCTCACCGCGATGGCGTCGACCGGCACGAACCGGGTCCGGTCCCGCAACGGCAACCCACAGTTGACCGACACCGCCTGCCATTGCGGTTGGGCGGCCAGGGTGTCCAACCGCAGCACCCCGCCGCTCTGCGTGGCAGCCACCGCCTGCTGGCCGGTGAACGCGAGGTCCCGGCAGGTGCCGCCGATCCACCCGGACTGCATCGACTGCCACTTCACGTCCGACTCGAACAGCCGGGTACGGTGGCAACCCTGGCCGGGCTTCTTCGGGTCCGGCTCGCCGGCGCCGCTCCACAGCAGGGTGGCCGGGCCGTCGTACTGCACCGCGAGGACCCGGTTGTCCACGTTGGCCAGACCCACGTGGGTGAAGCTGCCCGGTCGGCCGCCGCCGGTCGACAGGTACACCCCGAAGCTGGCCTGCGCGGCCACCGCCACACCCGGTGCGCCCCGCTCGGAGACGAACGTGCGGACCGCGTAGAAGCCCCGATCGGCGTCGGACGGGTCGACCAGGATCTGCAACGGCACCGCCCCGGGCAGCAGCGACACCTCGTACAGGCCGGTGTCGGTGGCCACCAGCAGCGCGCCCGCGCCGTCGCGGTCCAGCCAGGCCACGTCGGAGATCCGCGAGTCCAGGTCGGTGAGCAGCGACCACGTCTCGCCCAGGTCGGTGCTCAGGTGCACCCGGGAACCGCCCGAGGACCGCAGCGTCACCACCGCCACCGAGCCGGCCCGCGCGACGATGCCCGGCCGCACCGGCGCTGGCGCGGGCGCCACCCGCACCACCGTCTCGCCGTCGAAACGACCGGCCGGTTCCCAACCCGCGCCGCCGTTGCTGGAGCGGAACAGCACCGGGCCGCGCCCGGCGTACCAGGTGCGCGGCTGGTACTGATCCACGGCGAGGGCGCGGACGTCGGCGTCGGGCGCCTCGTCGACCACGAACCGCACCGACTCGACGTAACGCACCCCCGGCTCGGCGTGCTCCAGCAGCCGATACACGTTGGACGCCCGCAGTGGCTCGCCGAACGGCCAGCCGGTCGGGTTGAGCGCGGTGGGCAGCGGGCTCAACGTCTGGTGCAGCCGGTCGTGGATACGGCGACGGACCGCGTCCACGTCCTCCTCCCGGCGGACCACCACCCGGGCGCGTACCGACACCGCCTTGAACCGCGCCCAACTGGCCCGGGAGCGGATACCGACCATCCGGCGTTCCTCCAGGTCCGCCTCGACCCGGTGGCGTGCCTCGGGCACCTCGTGCTCGCGCAGCACCGCCACCGGCAGCCGACCGCCCGGACGGGCCGCCTCCGGCACGTACGGCACCAGCACCACCTCGACCTCGCCCGGCCGGGCGAAGCTGTACACCGCGGCGCGGGTGAACGCCCGGGCCCGCGCCACCGCCCCGGAGCTGGTCGCGAGGACCTCGAAGTCGCGGGCGGTGACCGCCCGCTGCTGGGCGAAGAACTCGTACGGGCCGCGCAGCAGCACCGACTCCAGCGCCTCCAGCTCCCGGCCGCCGGCCGCCGGGGCGGGGTTGTCGACGCGTACCCCGGGTAGTGGGTCGCGCAGGCTGGTCAGCGTGCCCGCCGCCACGTTGCCGGTGGGCCCGCCACCGGAGCGGTACCAGAGCCGGACCTGCCGCCCGGCCGGCGGCACGGCCGCGACGGTCACCGACGTCGACCCGGCCGGCGCGGTCTCGGCCACCGGGGTCGCCCCGGCGGGGGGTCGCAGGTCGAGGGCCGGCGCGAAGGTGACAGTGCCCGAGCAGCGGTCGACCAGGTACGCCTTGGCCTGCGGGCCGAGGCCGGCGAAGCTCTCCACCGGCTGCCAGATCTCGAACGTGCGACCGTCGTGCTCGCGGGCCGCCGCGCCCAGCTCGACCGTGCCGGCCGGCACCTCCACCCCGAGCAGCAGGTCCAGGCTCTCGGCGGTGTGCGTCAGCGGCGCGTGCGCGGCGCGCAGCACCTGCCCCGGCTGGCCGGTGCCGACACCGAGCAGCTCCGCCTCGACCGGTTCGCAGTGGTGCATCCGTACCGTCACCGACGTCTCGTCGGCGGGCAGCAGCGTCGGCTCGGTGGTGACGAACACGACCGGCCGGGGGTCCGCGCCCCGGGCCGCCGCGACCCGTAGCCCGGCCGGGATGCGGACCGCGCCGCGGTCGGTGCCGGTGCGGGTGAACCGGACGTCCGCCCAGGCCGCGGTCGGTGCGTGCCGGGTGACGCCGAGCAGGTTCAGGAACGAGACGTACGCCTTCTCCGGCAACTGGTTCAACCGGTAGATCATCACCTCGGTGAGGTGCGCGAACGTCTCCACCAACGCCATGCCCGGGTCGTGCGCCGACAGGTCGGTCCACGCCGGGCAGGACTGCCGGATCCGCTCCCGGGCCTCGGTGACCAGATCGAGGAAGCCGCGATCGTCCAGGTGCGGCACGGGCAGCGTCATGACGCTCCTCCCTCGGCGGGCTCGTCGGTCGGGAGCAGGTCAACGGAGAAGACCAGTTGCCCGGGTGTCAGGCTGGCCCGCACCCGGTAGTCCAACCGGATCACCAACCGCCACGCGTCGTCCGGGTCCGGCCCGGCGTCCACGTCGATCATCTCGACCCGGGGCTCCCACCGGGCGATGGCCTGCCGGACGTAGTGGATGGCCAGACCGGCAGTCGTGTCGTCGTTGGGCGCGAAGACCAGTCGGTGCAGCCGGGACCCGTACCCGGGTCGCATCAGCCGCTCGCCCGGTGTGGTCGACAGGAGCAGGAACAGTGCCTGGCGTACGCTCTCGTCGCCCTCGGTCATCGCCAGGCCGCCGGCCGCGGTCAGCGCCAACCCGCCGGTACGGCCGGCGTCGAAGCCGGCGCCGACGAAGCGCAACGCCCTCATCGGTCCGCCCCCAGGAACCCCTGAGCGGGGTCGCGCACGGTGTGCTTGACCAGCCCCGGCGGTGTGCCGTTGGTGAACCCCTCCAGGTGCGACAACACCACCCGGTGCCCGTCGACACGGATCCAGTCGCTGTAGCCGACCCGGACCGTCAGCGTCGTCGTGCACGGCTTGATGGTCGGGCCGTAGTTCGGGCAGGCGACGATCTTTCGTCCCTCCGGGTCGTCGTCGACGAGCACGGGCACACCGGTGACGGTCACCCACTGCCGTGAGGGACGGTTCTCGACCCGGCCGTCGTGATCGCAGGTGATCACGGAGTCCCGGTGGATCCAGCGCATCAGCCGCCTCCTTGGTGGTGGGCGCGGGCAAGTGTTCGGGCCTGCTCCGCCGCGGTGGTCGGGTCCTCGGTCGACTCGGCGTGCAGGAAGTCCACGCTGCGGGCGCGTACCACCATGGCCTGGCCGGGCGCGGAGATCACCAGGTCGGACGCCGCGTGCAGGGTGGCCAGGTCGGGGGTCAGCTCCAGGAAGCTGCCGCCCTCGGTGGCCAGCCGCAGGCTGCGCCGCACGTCGTCGACGACGATCGACTGCCCGCCGGCGGTGCGGATCGTCCAGCGGCGGGCCTTTCCGTCGTCGATGCCCGCGTCGTACGGCTCGACCGCGCCGAACAGCGAACCGAGCACGATGCCCGAGGCCGGCTCGCCACCGGGCAGCACCACCAGCACGGTGTCGTCCGGGTCGGGCAGTGCCACCAGGCCCTTGCCCGGCCCGGCACCGGGGCAGAGCACGGCGAGCCAGCCGGCGTCCAGGTCCCCGTACGCCGGCAGGGTCAACCGGACCCGGCCCAGCCCGTCCGGGTCGGCGACGTCGGTGACGGTGCCGAGGGTGACCACCGCACCGCCGGCCGGTGTGGCCGGGGCGGCCGGCGGCACCGTGGAGAAACGGGTCAGGTGCCCGTTGCCGTCCACGGTGTGCACCACCTCGGTCAACACGTACGCCCCGGCGACCGGGTCGGGCACCCCGCCGAGGTCGACGCGGCGGCCCGGCCGCAGCGCCGGATCACCCTCGGCCACCCCCTCGGCGGTGACCAGCGTCGCCGCGCGGGTGTCCAGTCGGGCCTGGGCCAGCGCCGCCAACTCGTCGTCGCTGCGGCCGGGCTGGTCCACGGCGGTGCGCACGCCGTCGGCGCCCACGTCGGCCGGGTCCGGGCGGTCGTCGGCGGGTCGGCCGCAGCGCGCCTCGTCGACCTGTTGGCTGATCACCTCGGCCCGCTGCGGGTGCCAGCCCAGCGCCGCGCTGGCACCACTGGCCTGGTCGGTGTTGGTGGACAGCCGCAGGGTGTGCACCCCGGCGCCGAGCGTCAACGCGACCGGCTCCCCGTAGCCGGCGAGCGTGACCAGCCGGAGCTCGTCACCGTCGGCGGCCAGGTGCAGGCCGGCCCGGCCGGTCACCTCGCGCAGCAACTCCAGGTCGCTGTGCCGGTGCTGGAGCAGCCGCTCCAGCCGGGGGCCGTCCTCCTCCGCCGTCACCGTCAGCCCCACCGCGCCGCACAGCTCCCGGGCCAGCTCGGCGGCGGTCACCGAGGTGAAGACCCGCAACCCCTGCCGTTTGCGCAACCGGTGCAGCCGGTCGTACGCCCGCAGCCGCAGCACCGCCGCCCCGTCGGCGGCGTACTCCACCTCCACGCAGGTGACCTCGCCGGTGAACAGGGCGTCGGTGTGGTCGGAGACCCGGACGTCGAGCGTCGTGCCGGGGCGTACGGCCGGGTCGAACGCGCCGGTCCCGGCGGCGGTGGCGAGCACCAGCTCGGCCTGGGTGGGCTGGTCGAGGCGGGCCGCCACCCGCAGTGAGCGGACCCGCTGACGTGCCGCGCCGACCAGCTCGGCACCGTCGAGCACGACGATCAACGCCCGGGGCGCGACGCTGGTCACGGCGCACCCCCGGGGTTGCCGGGCCCGCCCACGGGCGCGCCGGTCGGGCCGGTCGCCGCGTTCCACGGGGCGCCAGCGATGGCGGCGTCCAGGTACGACGCTCCCGCGCCCACCGCACCGGCCACCGTCCGGGCCAACCCGGTCATCGAAGCGCCGATGGTCGAGCCGGTGCCGGCGGCGGGTGGGACGGCGAGGGTGGTGCCGGCCGGCACGGCGAGGGGATCGGTGATCCGGTTGTGTTCGGCCAGCAGCCGCCAGCGCAGCGGTGAGCCGAGTGCGTCGTTGGCCAGCAGGTCGAACCGCACACCGGAGCGACCCGGCTCGGCCGCGCCGTCACCGGCGGCGATCACCGCGCTGCCCGGCGCGGCGGTCGGGGTGCTCGCGGCGGCCAGCTCCTCGGCGAAGCCGGCCTCGGCCTGGTCGGCCGTCTCGGCGGCGCGGACCAGCTTCAGCCGCAGCCACGACCGGCGCGGTGACCCGGTGCCGGTGAACGCGTCGAAGCGTTCCGCCACCGCGATGATCACACCGGGCACGTTCCAGGTCTTGCCCCAGACCAGCCGGACCAGCGGTGGTCGCAGCCAACCATGCTCGGCGGTGGAGTTCTCCGCGAGCATCCACAGCGGACGGGTGAGCACCCGCACGTCAACGGGACGCAGTTGCGCCTCGACGAAGTCGACGTCGAAGAGCAGGTCGAGCACCAGTTCGGTACGGCCGCCGCCGGTGAAGACCAACGGATCGTCGGCCAGACCGGACCCGGTGAGCTGCCCGTCGCCGGCACCCCGCTGGCGTACGCCGGCGAGCCGGGTCACCTGCACGGTCTCGGGGTTGAGCAGGCAGTCCACCCGAACACCTGAGGAGTCGATGAGGAAGGCGACACGTTCCATCAGTCACCCCCCTGTTCCCGATCCAGTCGGGTCAGCTGGGCGGTGTCCAGCGCCGGCCCGGCGACCGACCAGAGCGCGCTGTCGTCGGGGAGCGCCGGCCACGGGTCGGCGGCCCTCGCCGCCACGAGGGGCGACGGCGGGTCAATGCCCGTCGCTCGTCCGCCGCCGGCCACGTCCGAGCCGGTGTCGAGCCGCGCGGGTGCTGCCGGTTCGCCGGGCAGGGCCAGCCAGGGGCCACCGTCCGCGACGCGCGTCACGTCGATGGTTGGTGTCTCCCCACCACCCGTCGCGGGTGAGCCGGTCCAGGATGCGTCGACCCTGCCCCGGTCCGACCAGGCCAGACCGCCGTACGACGCCGCGCTCGCCGACGCCGCGTCCACTCGCGCCGAGCGTGCCGTGCGCGGCGCGCTGTCCCGCCGGCCGCGTTGGTCCTTGCCGGGCCACTGTGGACCGTCACCGTCGCCCCGGAACCCGTCCCGCCCGCCCGCGATTCGCTCGGCGGTGGGTCGTGCGGGGGCCGCGCCGGTGGAACGCCCGGGACCGTGGTCGACCTCGCCGGAGCGGTGGGCGTTCTGGGGCGGGTGCGATGTGACGCGGGTGGGTTCGGCCTCCGCCCGGCGGGGGTGGCCGCTCGGCGAGCCGTGCGGCCCGAAGATCATGGAGCGGACCGGCTGCGCGACCGACCGGGGCAGCCCGTTCGCGTCGACGGCCGTGGCGTCCAGGGCTGTCACGTCCAGGGCTGCGGTGTCGAGGGCCGTCACGTCCAGGGCTGTGGCGTCGAGGGCTGCGGTGTCGAGGGCTGTGGTGTCGGCCCGGGCCGCCTGTCGCACCGGGGGCACCGCTGCGCCCGCTCGCGCCGCCGCGCCCGGCCCGGTCGATTCGGCCGACCCGTCAAACCTGGTCGGTCCGGCCGACGGGTTCGGTCCGGCGGACGCGCCCGGCCCGGTCGAACCGGTCGGTGACGATGGCGTGTCCGAGCGGGACGAAGACGCCCCGCCATCGGACGGGCCGGCAGCACCGACCCCCGTACCGTCGGGCTGGGCACCGGCCCGTGGCGGGCGGCCCGACCTGCCGATCCGGCGCTCGGCCCGCGACCTGCCCGGCCTCGTGTCCCCCCTCGCACCGGACCCTCGCCCACCCGTCCCGACAGGGCCGCCCGCACTGGCGGGTCCGCCCGCGTCGGCCTCGCCGTCGAACCTGCCGTCCGCGACGGGGTTCGCACCATCGGCGTCGGCCCGACCCGTCGATGGTCCGTGCCCGCCGTCGCGGGCCCCGGTCTCGGCGCTGCCGGTGGGGGACGGGTCGAGGTCCAGGTCGTGCAGCAGGCCGGGCGCGTGGGCGGCGACCAGGTCCAGCCAGTGCCGCGGAGGCTCCCCGAAACGGCGCGGTGTCGCCGCGGGCGTCGTCGACGGTGGCTGCGGCGGGAGGTGTCCGGCGGGCTCGACTCGCCCGGCGAGGCGCTGCACCGCCCCGGCCGCCGAGCGCAGTCGGCCGGCCAGCCAGCTACGCGGGCGTCGGCGCGGTGGCACCGCCGGTCTCCAGCTCCAGGCCCTCGTAGCGCAGCGTCAACGAGGCGATGGCGATCTCGTGGCTGAGGGTGTTGAGGTGCGCGCCGCGCCACCGGGTCGGCCAGGCGTCGATCAGGTTCCAACGCAGCACCTCGGCGGTGCCGACCGAGTCGAGCAGCACAACGGAGACGTTACGACGGTTGAGGGTGCCCTGGGCGGTGGCGTTCACCCAGTCCCACAACTCGCGGGAGGCGGTGAGGCCGAAGTGCAGCGTCACCGGCTCGTACTCGGCCTGGCCGGGCACCATCCGCATCCGACCCAGGCCGTGCTCCCGGTAGGGCTGCCCGGGGATGTTCACCTCCAACCCGGTCATCTCAGTGAAGTGGCCGTTGGTGACACCGTTGATGAGCAGCCGGAAGTTGTACGCCCGGTACGGGTCGACCGGGGCGCCGGGTTGCGGGGTTGCGGTGGTGGGCATGTCAGCCTCCGATCGTCTCGGTCTCGGTGCCGCCGGCCCACTGGCTCAGCTTGAACACCACGAATTCGGCGGGCTTGACGACCGCGATACCGATGTGGGCGATCACCATGCCGGCGTCGCGCACCTCCGTCGGGTTGGTCTCCTCGTCGCACTTGACGAAGAACGCCTCCTCGGGGCTGCGCCCCAGCAGCGCGCCGTCGCGCCACACCCGGGTCAGGAACGCCCCGATGTCGCGGCGGATCGAGCGCCAGAGGGTGAAGTCGTTGGGCTCGAACACCATCCACCGGGTGCCGTTGGCGATGGCCTGCTCGATGGCGATGCTGAGCCGCCGGACGTTGAGGTAGCGCCACTCGCTGGCCTCGGCGGCGAGCGTACGGGCACCCCAGACGCGGATGCCCTCCCCGGCGAAGTAGCGGATCACGTTGACGCCCTTGGGGTTGAGCACGTCGTGTTCCGGTCGGGTGACCAGGTAACCCAGGTCGACGGCGCCGCGCACGGGCTCGTTGGCCGGGGCCTTGTGCACCCCGCGCAGGGCGTCGGTGCGGGCCCAGATGCCGGCCAGGTGCCCGCTCGGCGGGGTGAGTTCCAACTCGCCGCTGATCGGGTCGCGTACCCGTAGCCAGGGGTAGTAGAACGCGCCGAACTCGGACTGTCGCGGCCGGTAGGCGGCCCCCTCGTGCCCACCGGAGCCGCCCGGCTGGGCGGAGCCGCCGCCGGGGCCGCCGGCCGCACCCTCGGCGGGCTTGGGGGGTTTGCCGGAGGACGGCGTGGCGACCCGGGTCAACGCGGAGATGTCGTCGATGTCCGGTGCCGGGTCGCAGATCGCGACCATGGTGCGGGTGCGCTCGGCCATGCTGAGCAGCGCCTCGTGCGACACCACGTCGTGGAAGCCGGGCGCGGCGATGATGGAGATCTCGTCGACGGCCTCCAGCAGTTGCAGACCGCCGCGCCGCTGCCCGGTGCCGGTGATCGTGCCGCCCTCGCCGACGTTGACCACCCAGCAACGGGCGCCCCCGTTGTCCAGGAAGCCGAAGACCGCCCGGGCCAGCGGGGTGCTCTCCACCCGCTCGCCGGCGGCGAAGAGCCGCAGGAACTCCGTCCAGTTGTTGACCGGCACCGCCTTGCCCAGGTGGGCGGAGCGGTCCGGGGCGACGCCGACGAAGGCGGCGATGCTGGTGCTCGCCGGCCCGATCGGTCGGGCGCCGCTGGGGACCTCCTCGACATAGATGCCGGGGGAGAAGTAACTGGGCATCGGTCCTCCTGTGCGGGTGGGTGTCAGTGGGTCGGTGGCGCACAGACGATGACGATGTCGTCCTCGTCCGCGTCGACGTCGGCGGTGAGGACGAGACCGCGTCCGGTCAGCCGCAGCCGGACCGGGCTCGGATGCTCGGGGTCGTGCGGCACACCGACGATCAGGAACCGGCCCTGCGGGTCGGTGCGGGTGGCGACCCCGGTGCCGGGCAGCTCGACCCGCATCGCGGCCAGTGGCTGGTCCTGGGGGCCGACCACCCGTCCACTGAGGCTGCGCACGTCGAGTTGCCGCAACCGCAGCGGTTGCAGCACCGGCGGCGCGGCCGGGGTCGGGTGGTCCACCTGTGCGGGCACGTCGATCAGCAGCGCCGGTCGGGGCGCCGTACCGAACGCCGTCCACAGCGGTGGGTCGCCGGCCTCCAGCACGACCGGGTACCTGCCGTCGGTGGTCGCGGCGGTCAGCACCCGGTCCAGCCGGGGCAACCCGGCCGGACCGGTGACGCAGAGCAGGTGGCGGACAGTGAACCGGTACGGTTCGCGGACCGCGCCGCTGGAGCGGGTCTGCCGGGCCGGCCGCAGCTCCATCGGCCAGAGGGCGAGCCCGTCGGTGTCGTCGCACGCGCGGGGCGGACCGACTCCGACGGGTTCCCCCGCCGCGCTGGTCACCCAGGCGACCAGCTCGGCGGTGGCGGCCTCGATCGGTCCGCGCCCGTGGGTGCTCATCGCGGCGGCGTCCCCTGGATCCGGTACGCGATGGCCTCGTTCCACACGTGCGGGTAGACGCCGATCTCGAAGTACCGGGTGAAGCGGTTGATCGGCGCGTTGGTGTGGTCGTGGTAGAGCAGCCACACCGGCGCGATGGTGAACAGGACGTAGTTGGCCAGCACCAGCGGGATGTAGAGCGGCCCGAGCAGGCGACCCTGGAAGATGTGCACGTCCTCGTGCCGCTGGATGCCCGAGCTGGAGCCGGCGCAGACGGTGCCGATGGTGGTGGCGTACCGGGGCGAGACCCCCTCCACCACGCTGACCCGACCGCTGCCCAGCGACGTGGGTCGGTCCAGCGAGTGCCCGAAGATCAGGTGCACGGTCAGGTAGATGGCGCCGACGACCGTGTTGAGCAGACTCCAGGTGTGGTCGACGACGAAGAGGAAGATGCCGCGGGCGTCTGAGGCGTACACCCCGGCGGAGGCCACCGACCAGCCGAAGACCGCGCCGACCACCAGGCCCACGACGGCGCCGATCAGCAGGCCGATCGGGCCACCGGTGAGGAAGCCGAGCAGGGCGCCGAAGCCGACCTGGACGGCCGCGCTGAGAATTCCGAAGACCATGACGACACCCCCTCAGACCCAGGAACGGAAGACTCGGGGCTCGCGACCGCTTGCGACCTGGGTCGGCGTTGCCTGCCGGTTGCCGGGCGGGAGCTGGTTGATGCCGAGCGCGGCGGAGAAGATGACGAGCGCGTTGAAGAACGCGATGACCCACTTCTCGCCGCCGGCGTCGTCGGCGAACGCCGCTGTCACGTAGGACAGCAGCAGCGCGATGGCGATGGCGATCCACTTGCGGTACTTGTCGCCGCTCGGGCCGATCAGCCCGCCGATGACGTTGGTGGCCAGCAGGGTGGCGGCGCTCGCGCCGGCGATGCTCCCCAGGGCTGCCCAGGTGTAGAGATCGTTCACGGCGATCCCCCTCTTCTGCGATGGTGCGACCGGGATGTGGTGGTGGTGAGGTCCGGTGCCCCGCGGGGAAGCACCGGGGCCGGTCGCCGTCGGGTCGGGGGCGGCCGGGGCCGGGCGTGGCCGGCCGAGCCGGCCACCAGATGGATCAGCCGGGCCCGGGGGCGCCGGCGGGCGGGCCCGGCGGAGGGGTCGGACCGGGCGCTGCCGGCGCCGTCGGGTGACGGCGGCGCACCAGGAGTACGCCCACCGCGGCGAGCAGCAGCAGGAGGAGGACACCGCCGACGACCAGCAGCCAGGGGAATCCTCCGTCGTCCTCAGCGCCGGCGGCGGCCGGTGAGGCGGACGGACGAGGGGGCGCCTCGGCCACGGCCCGCAACTCGGTCGGCTTCTCCTGGTTGGGGTCGACCTTCCAACTGACCGAACGGCCGTTGACGGCGCCATTGCTGTCGATCACCCGGCCGGGAAATGTCACCGAGATCTCGAACGACATGAGCTTGAGGAACGCCTGTTGGTTCTGCGGATTCTGCTCGGCAACCTTTCCGCCATATTTCTTGGGATCGAGCGGCAGCGTGAAGCGGTACAGGTCGCCGTCCCTGACCAGTTTCACGCTCTCGGTGTCGAAACCGGCCAGCGGCGCCTTGCGGTAACTGATCTGGGAGCCGTAGAAAGCGTCGTCCTGGTAAAGGGTCTCCTCGCCGGCGGGTAGGGCGGGGATGTTCTGCCGCAGCTCCGCGAAGGCCAGCGGGATGTTCTTGTTCCGTGCGGTCAGCACGGACTTCTGGGCCGTCAGAAGGAGCTGCCCGTCGACCGTGTCGTCGGCGTTGACCGTCAACCCCATGTTGAGTTGCATGCAGCCGCTCAGCGCGGCGAGAAGGAGGAGGCACACCGCGACGCGGAGTGCTCTACCGCGGTTGACTCTCCTGTTCATGGGCTCAGTGTGTGTGATCGCTTTCATCATCAGCAGTCAGCGATCGGTCACAACGAAGTCGCCGATTGTACCCGCGCACTGTCGCCTTTGATTAGTTCGGACGACGGCCCGAATGACTATTCTGGAGTTTTGGGGCGACGGCGGTTCATCGTCGGCCGTGGGGGCTGATCGGATGAGAATTGTCGCGTGCGTCCGGCTGGGGGTGAGGGCGCGGAGCAGCCCCGGTGATCAGGTCGGACGCGTGATGGGAGACGATCGCCTCTGGGAGGCCGTGGGCCGCCGGTGTCGTGCCGTGGGCCAGCGGTGTCGTGCCGTGGGCCGGCCCTATGGAGCTGAATCGTTTGCGACATCGAGGCTGATGCGTTTACGGCATCAGCTCCAAAGGGGGAGCGGACGGCCTGCTGCCCCCAGAGGCATTCGTGGCGCATGCCATCGGTGAGCTGCCGACCTGGTGTCGGACCGGGCGCGGCGCGCCGGCTGATGCGGGTGGCTGGCAGGCGCGGGTGGCCGGCAGGCGCGGGTGGCCGGCAGGCGCGGGTGGCCGGCTGGTGGGGTGGTGCGGGTGGCCGGCTGATGCGGGTGGGAGAGGTTGGGCGATGGTGCGGATCAGCGGGCTGCGGACGGCCGGCGGGCGGCTGCGGCGCGGCTGGCGGCCGGTGTTGGAGGCGACCGTCGCGGCGACCGTGGCCTGGCTGCTGGCCACCCGGTTGCTCGGGCACCCGCAGCCCTTCTTCGCGCCGGCCGCCGCGCTGATCGTTCTCGGTCAGGCCCGGGGGCAGCGCATCCGTCGAGCCGTCGAGGTCGTCCTCGGGGTCGCCGCCGGCGTGCTCGTCGCGGACCTGGTGGTGCAGGCGCTCGGGCCGGGCAGCACCTGGACTGTCTTCACCGTCATCCTGCTCACCGTCCTGCTCGCGGTGGCCTTCGGCGCCACCGGTGTGACGCTGGTGCAGGCGGCGGTCTCCGCGCTCTACCTGGTGGTGGTCGCGCCACCGGACGGGTCGTTGGTGCCGTTCCGCTTCGTCGACGCGCTGGTCGGCGGCGCGGTCGCGCTCGCGGCCAGCCTGCTGGTCGACGCCCGGCGTCCGCTGGCCCCGCTGGTCGCCGAGGTACGGCGGACCTTCGACGAGCTGGCCGGGCTGCTGGGCGGGATCGCCGACGCGCTGGACGACCGCGACGAGCCGGCGGCGCTCGCCGCGCTGCGGCAGGCGCGGGGGATGGACGCCCGGGTGGACGGGCTGCGCGACGGAGTGCTGGCCGCCGGTGAGGCACTGCGCCTCAACGTCCGTCGACGTCAGCACCTCGGTCGGCTGCGCTCGGTGGACGAGTCGATCCGGCAGATCGACTACGCGGTCCGCAACGTCCGGGTGCTGGCCCGTGCGGGGGTGACCCTTAGCCGGCTGCACACGCCGGCCCCGGCCGAGCTGGGCGCCGCCCTGCGGTCACTGGCCGAGGCGGTCCGCCAGGCCGGTGCCGCCCTCGCCGCCGACCTGGACGGGCAGGAGGAGATCGCCGACCGGCACGCCACCCGGGCCGACGAGTCGGCGTTGGCCGCGGTGCACGCGGCCGGGCAGCTCTTCGGCTCCACCCAGACCCTTCCCCTGGCGATGATCATCGGTCAGGTCCGGGCCACGGCCATCGACCTGCTGCGCGGCGTCAACCCGCAGGACGACGCCGCCGTCCTCGCCCGCGTCGACGACGCCCTCGGCCTGCCCCCGCTCTGACGCACGCGCCGATCAGGGATGGGCCCCGGCCCGTGGGGGATGGCCGGTCAGCCAGGTGACGGCGGAATCGCGGATCGGGGCGGGAATCTCGTGGCCGCCGGGGAACTCCTCGTAGGTCACGTCGTAGCCGAGGTCGTGCAGGTGGGGGACGAGGCGGCGACTGCACACGTCGATGGGCAGCACCCGGTCGTCGACGCCGTGCGAGATGAAGACCCGTGGCCGACCGTGAGTGACCGGCGGCGCGGCGAAACCGGGGGAGAAGGCCACCACCGCGTCGATCAGATCCCCGTTCGCCAGACCCAGCGACAGCGCGTACGAGGCGCCGTCGGAGAAGCCGCCGATTGCCACATTCGAGACCGGGTAGCCGTCGAAGACCGTCGCCAACAGCGCGTCGATGCGCCGCACGTCCGCCCCGAAGCCGCCGGCGATCAGGTCCCAACTGGCCGCCGACGAATCCGGGGCGACCAGCAGCAGGTGCTGCGCGTCCGCGACCGGCAACAGCAGGTCCAACCCCTGTCGCGCCGAGCCGCCCGCACCGTGCAGGAGCAGCACCAACCGGTACGCCGAACCGTCGTTCGGCAACTCCGGGGCGTACGCCAGGGCCAGCCCGTCCCCGTCGGGGCCGGTGATCGGCACGAGCCCGGTGCGTCCCGGTGCCACCGGCGGGTGGTGGCGGGCGGTCAACCGGCCGTCCCGAGGGCTCGGCGCCGGGTCCCAGTGCGACGGCGCGGAGTCGGACACTTCTCGGCGCTCCTCGCGGTGGACGAAAGGTCCGACCCGGTTACCCGGCCCGTGGGCGGTTAACCGTCGACGTGCTGAGCCGAGCGTCGACTCAGGCGCTGGCCCGCGCCACCAGGGCCGACGGGAAGAGGGTCACCGGCGCCGCCGGGCGCCCGTCCAGCAGAGCGGTGGCCGCGGCGACGGCGATCCGCCCCACCGGGTGACTCGCCGTGGTCAGCGCCGGGGTGGTCATCCCGGCCAACGGAATGTCGTCGAAGCCGGCCACCGCGACGTCGCCGGGCACCCGCACACCGGCGTCCCGCAGGCCCGCGATCACCCCGAGCGCGGTGTCGTCGCTGATCGCGTAGACCGCGTCGATGTCCGGCCAGCGGCGCAGCGCCTCGCCGGCCGCCGTCCGGCCACGCGCCGCCCCGAAATCCCCGGGCAGTATCCGCTCCGGTAGGCCAGCCTCGGCCATGAGGCGACGGTACGTCTGCACCGGGCGTTGCGCGCAGGGCAGCCACCGGGGGCCGGTCACCATGGCGATGCGGCGGCGACCCGCGGCGTACAGGTGGCGCAGCACCGCTTCGGAGCCGGCGGCGTTGTCGACGTCGAACGACGGCACGGTCGCCGAGCCGACGCCGATGGAGACCACCCGACCGCGTAGCGACGGGGGCACCGCCGCCAGCAACTCCTCGGTGGTGTTGACCAGGATCACCCCGCACACGCTGCGATCCCCGTCGAGTTGGTTGAGCCTGCGGGGGTCGCCGAACGGCAACCAGTGCAGCGCCACCCCGACACCGGCGGGCGTGCACACCCGGGCGGCCGAGCCGACCACCCGGTGCACGTACGGGTCGTCCAGCACCGCGGCGCTGGTCCCCAGAACGGCCACGACCAGGCGTACGCCGCCGCCGCGGACCAGCGCCCGGGCGGCCGGGTTGGGCACGTAGCCGAGCTGGTCGACGGCTGCCGTGACCTGTTCCCGGGCGGCCGGTGAGGCGAACCCCGTGCCGGCGATCACCCGCGACGCCGTGGACCGGGACACCCCGGCGACCCGGGCCACGTCCTCAAGGGTGGCCGGTCGGTGTGCCGCTGTCGTCATCGTCGCCTCCCGCGGCTGCCCGTCCGGTCGGACCAACGCCTGCGCACATCATGCCCCGGCCGGACCAGCAGCGGTAAGGGGCGGTCCCGGGTTGTGGTGGTAGCGCTCTCAGGTGTGCGATCGTGCCAGCAGATCACCCCGAGAAAGAGGACCACCCTCGTGAGCGCCCCCACCAGTCGACCCCTGGCCCCGGACACCGCAACGCCGACCCTGCGCACGGTGCGGCTCGCCCGCAACGCCGTCGCTGTCACCTTCACCCTCAACGGGCTGGCCGTCGGCAGCTGGTTCTCCCGCGTCCCGGCGGTCCGTGAGGCGTTGGACCTCTCCGCCGGCCGACTCGGGCTTCTGCTGCTGGCGATGAGCGTCGGCGCGCTGCTCGCCATGCCCACCTCCGGCCTGCTCGCCCAGCGATTCGGCGCGGCCCGCACCGTCACGATGGCCACGGTGCTGGTCGCTGTCGGCCTGACCGTGGCGGGGCTGGGCGCCACGATGACCGGGTCGTTCGCCATCGTCGCCCTGGGGTTGGTCGGCCTCGGCTACGGTTCCGGCGCCTGCGACGTGGCGATGAACGTCGAGGGCGCGGCTGTGGAACGGCGGCTCCGCCGGACGATCATGCCCCGCTTCCACGCGGGGTGGAGCCTCGGTTCGGTAGCCGGCGCGGCGCTCGGCGCCGGGGCGGCCCGGTTCGACGTCTCGGTCGGCGCGCATCTCGTCGCGGTGGCGGTTGTCGTCCTGACCGGTACCGCGCTCGCCGCCCGGGCGTTCCTGCCGGTGGGCAGCGACCACGCCGGCGACCCGGCGGACGCCACCCCGGCTGCCCGTCGCCGGGCGCAACTCGCCGCCTGGCGGGAGCCGCGCACCCTGCTGATCGGGCTGTTTGTGCTGGTGGCGGCGTTCACCGAGGGCGCCGCCAACGACTGGCTGGCGGTCGCGTTCATCGACGGAAGGCACCTGAGCGAGGCCGCCGGCGCGGCGGTCTTCGCCGTCTTCGTGGTGGGCATGACCGTCGGGCGCACCGCCGGCACCATCGCGCTGGACCGGTGGGGTCGGGTGCCGGTGCTCAGCGGCACCATCGGCCTCGCCGTGGTCGGCGCGGGCCTCGCCGTACTGGCGGGTTCCGGGCCGGTGGCCATCATCGGCGTGGCGTTGTGGGGTCTCGGTGCGTCGCTGGGCTTCCCGGTCGGAATGAGCGCGGCTGCCGACGACGAGGCGCACGCGGCGGTGCGGGTGAGCGTGGTCGCGGTGATCGGCTACACCGCGTTCCTCGGTGGCCCGCCGTTGCTGGGGCTGATCGGCGACCAGGTCGGCACCCTGCGCGCGCTGCTGGCGGTGCCGCTGCTGTTGCTGCCGACCCTGCTGCTGGTGCCGGTGCTGCGCCCGCAGCAGCCCGCTGAAACTGCTCCGTCGGTAGTTAAAAACTAACCCATTTCGCCGTCGGGCGGTATCGGGTGCGTGGCCGACTGCGCCGCGCACCCGTGCTGGTTACGGTCGCCCGATGCCAACCGACGAGATCACCGCCGCCGCGGCGGGTAGCTGGACCCTGGGCGACCGCACCGTGCACCGGATGGGCTTCGGCTCCATGCGGATCACCGCCAACCCCGAGCCTGACCGGGCGGTGGCCCTGCTGCGCCGGGCCGTGGAGCTGGGCGTCAACCACATCGACACCGCCGCGTTCTACGTCTCGCCCGGCGGCACCCTGCGCGTCGGCACCGGCCCGGCCCGCTACGCCACCGAGCTGATCCGCGCGGCGCTCGCCCCGTACCCGCCGGAGCTGGTGATCGCCACCAAGGTCGGTTTCGGGTACGACCCGGAGGTGGGCTTCACCGAGGCGCTCACCCCGGCGCAGCTGCGGGCCCAGGTCGAGGAGAACCTGCGCCGGCTCGGCCGCGACCAGCTCGACGTGGTGAACCTGCGCCTCGGCCGAGGGCCGGGCCCGGTGCCGCTGGCCGATCGGTTCGGCGCGCTCGCCGAGTTACGGGCCGCCGGGCTGATCCGGCACCTCGGCCTCTCCAACGTCCGCGCCGAGCAGCTCGACGAGGTGGCGGGCATCGCGCCGGTGGTCTGCGTGCAGAACAACTACGGGGTGGACGCCTACCGGGAGCAGGACGCGTTCGTGCGGCTCTGCGGTGAGCGGGGCATCGCCTACGTGCCGTTCTTCGCGTTGGCCGGCACCGGGCGGGAGGCGGGCGCGAGCGCCGCGCGCAACGAGGCCGTCGAGGCGGTCGCCCGCGCCCACGGCGTCACCCCGCACCAGGTACGCCTCGCCTGGACCCTGCACCAGGGCCGTCACGTGCTGGCCATCCCCGGCACCGCGGACCCGGACCACCTGGCGCAGAACGTGGCGGCCGGTGCTCTGCGCCTGACCCCGGAGGACCTGACCCAGCTCCGTTGACCTCCCGCCCGGCTGCCGCTCAGGCCCGCACGACGTGTACGACGATCTCGTGGCCGTCGCCCACGGTGCCGGAGAAACCCTCCGACAACGCCTCCGCCACGGTCAGCTGGAGCGCGAGGGTCTCGTGCGCGATGAGCAACTGATGCGTGGAGATGGCCGCCGCGACGTCCGCGGGGGCGGCGATCGACACCGTGATCCGGTCGGACACCTCGAAGTCGGCGTCGCGGCGGGCCTGCTGGATGATGCGGACGACATCGCGTGCGACACCCTCGGCCGCCAGTTCGGGGGTGATCTCGGTGTCCAACGCGATCGTCACGCCGCGCTGGGACTCCACCACCCAACCGGTGCGCGGCACCTCGGTGATCAGGATGTCGTCCAGGCCCACCTCGACCTGCGCGCCGTCTACCGACACCGGGTACGTCCCGTTCGCCCGGACGCCGTCGACCAACTCCCGGGGATCCACGCCGGCAATGGCCTTCGCGACGTGCTGGGTGCGGTTGCCGAACCGGCGGCCCAGGCTCCGGAAGTTCGCCTTGACCTGCACGTCGATGACCCCGCTCTGGGGGTCGAGCGGCTGGAGGACCTTGACGTTCAACTCGTCGCCGATGTCGTCCAGCAACGCCTGCGGGAGAACGGTGCCGGCCGGCAGGCCCACCAGCGCCCGGCTCAACGGCTGACGGATGCGCAGACTGCTCGTCTTACGCGCGGACCGGCCCGCCTCCGCCAACGCCCGCGCCGTGGCCACCTGGGCCGACAACTCCGGGCTGATCAGTGTGGTGTCGGGGGTGGGCCAGGTCGCCAGGTGCACCGACTCCGGAGCGGACGCGGCACCACGCCGGACGACCTGCTGCCACACCTCCTCCGTGACGAAGGGAATGAACGGCGCGAGTAGCCGGGTGAGGATGTCGAGGCACTCGTACAGGGTGGTGAGGGCATCGGGGTCGCCCGCCCAGAAACGCTGCCGCGACCGCCGCACGTACCAGTTCGACAGGTCGTCGATGAAGTCGGCGAGCAGTCGGCCGGCGCGCGCCGTGTCGTAGTTCTGCAGTCGTTCGTCGACGGCCGCCGCGAGGGCGTGGACCTCGCCGACGATCCACCGGTCCAACACCGGGCGCTGGGCGACCGGTTGCGCCAGCTGCGGCGCCCACGTCGAGTTCGCCGCGTAGAGGGAGAAGAACGCCGCGGTGTTCCAGTAGGTCATCAACACCTTGCGGACGATCTCGTCGAGTGGGCCGGGCCCGATCCGGCGCGGCGACCACGGTGAGCCGGAGCAGGCCATGAACCAGCGCACCGCGTCCGCGCCGTGGGTGTCCATCAACGGGATCGGCAGCAGGATGTTGCCCAGGTGTTTGCTCATCTTGCGGCCGTCCTCGGCCAGGATGTGCCCGAGGCAGACGACGTTCTCGTACGGGGACCGGTCGAAGACCAGCGTGCCCACCGCCATCAGCGTGTAGAACCAACCCCGCGTCTGATCGATCGCCTCACAGATGTACTGGGCCGGGTAGGTGCGCTCGAAGATCTCCTTGCTGCCCGGCACGTGGGGGTAGCCCAACGACGCGAACGGCATCGCTCCCGAGTCGTACCAGGCGTCGATCACCTCGGGGACCCGGGTGGTGATCCGGCCGCACTCCGGGCAGGCGAAAGTGATCTCGTCGACGTACGGGCGGTGCGGGTCCAGCTCGGACAGATCGGCGCCGGCCAGCTTTCCGAGCTCCGTACGGGAACCGACAGCTGTCACGTGGTTGTCCGGGCATCGCCACAGCGGCAGCGGGGTGCCCCAGTACCGGGAGCGGGACACCGCCCAGTCGATGTTGTTCTTCAGCCAGTCGCCGTACCGGCCGTGCTTGATGTGCTCCGGGAACCAGTTGGTCTTCTCGTTCTCCCGTGTCAGCTCGTCGCGTACCTCGGTGGTCCGGATGTACCAGGACGGCTGCGCGTAGTAGATCAGTGGGGTGTGGCACCGCCAGCAGTGCGGGTAGGGGTGCTCGAACGGCTCGTGCCGGAACAGCCGACCCGACGTGCGGAGCCGGTCGATGAGCAACGCGTCGGCGTCCTTGAAGAACACGCCGCCGACCAGGTCGATGCCGTCGTTGAACCGCCCGTTCGGCGCGACCGGGTTGACCAGCGGCAACCCGTACGCGCGGCAGACGGCGAGGTCGTCCGCGCCGAACGCCGGTGCCTGGTGCACCAGGCCGGTGCCGTCCTCGGTCGTGACGTATTCGGCGAGGACCACCCGGTGCGCGTCCGGGATGTCCACCAGGTCGAACGGCCGCTCGTACCGCAAACCCTCCAGGGCCGACCCGGGTACGGTCGCCAGGATCTCCGCCTCGTCGCCGAGGACCCGCCGGGTCAACGGTTCGGCGACGACGAATGTGCCCTGCTCGGTGCGGGCGACGGTGTACGTCACGGTGGGATGCACGGCGACGGCGGTGTTGGACACCAGGGTCCACGGGGTGGTGGTCCAGATCAGCAGGTCGACACCGCTGTGTCCGGCCACGTCTCCGCGCACCGGGAACCGCACGTACACGGAGGGGTCGACGACAGTCTCGTACCCCTGCGCCACCTCGTGGTCGGACAGGGTCGTGCCGTCGCGGGTGCAGTACGGCGCGACCCGGAAGTCCTCCACCAGGCGCCCACCGTCGTGGATCTGCTTCAGCGACCACCAGACGCTGTCCACGTACTCCGGTGACATCGTCTCGTACGGATGCTCCAGGTCGATCCAGTAACCCATCCGCTCGCTGAGCTGCACGAACTCGTCGACGTGCCGGAGCACCGAGGTACGGCAGTGGGCGTTGAACTCGGCGATGCCCATTTTCTCGATGTCGGGCTTGCCGCCGAGCCCCAGTTCCTTCTCGACCGCGAGCTCAACCGGCAGGCCGTGACAGTCCCATCCGGCGCGGCGTGGCACCGAGAAGCCCCGCATCGTCCGGTACCGGGGAAAGAGGTCCTTGAAGACCCTCGCCTCGATGTGGTGGGTGCCCGGCGTGCCGTTGGCGGTCGGCGGCCCCTCGTAGAACACCCACGGCGTGCCGTCGGCCGTCTGCTCCAGGCTCCGGCTGAACACGTCGTTGGCCTGCCACCACTCGATGACGGCACGGTCCATCACCGCAAAGTCAATCTTGGTGGACAGTGGCACGAATGGCGACTGCGATGGACCGTCCGGCACCGGCGCTCTCCCTACACTCCACATCCGCTCACGCGGGCATCAGCTCACTGCCCACGCGGGGACGAAGCGCCGGATCGGTGCCGATGCCGCCCAGCATAGCTGCCCGAGCTCAGCGCCCGTGGCCGGAGCGTCAGGCGTGCAGCCAGATGCGGAGAGGGCCGGTGGTGGTGAAGCCAGCGGAGAGCGCCGGCGTCAGGTCTGAGGTGGTTTCGTACCCGACCAGCGGTGCGTTGGGCAGGGTCGCGCACACCGCGCGCCAGATGTCTTCGGAGTCGTCGGTGTGGGTGAACAGGTTGGAGACGCCGTACGGGCCGTCGCCGCTGAGCACCGCTCCACCGGTGAGCACGCCCCGAGCGTCGTGGCGGGCGAGCACCCGTACCCGCGGGTCGGCCAGGAGTGCGGGGCGGAACAGCTCCCCACCGCCGTGGGCCGCCGCCCAGGACGCCAGGTCGTCGGGGGTGCTGACCGGGTCGAGGGGCGCGTCGGCCGGTGGCACCGCCGGTTGACGCTGGATCCACTGCGCGTCGAAGAGCACCCGGAACCCGTACCCGGACAGGTCGAGATCGGCGAAGCTGTCCTTCACCGACGCGCCGGGCCCGGCGTCGATCCTTCTCAGCAGGGCCTCGGCATCGACGCCCGGTCGCAGGGTGACCGCGTCCGGGTACCACTGGGGCGACCGGTGCGGGACCGACCAGGCGTCGGCGTCGGTACGGCTGACCAGTCCGTGGCTGCCGCAGACGATGTCGCACCACTCGGCGTTGTTGCGGGCCGCCGCCACCCGTACGTCCTTCAGCACGCCAGGCAGCCTAGACGACCGGCCGCCGGCTCACTCGGCGTAGACCAGGTCCATCGTGTCGGTGTGCCCGGACCAGCTCAGGTCGAGGCGCCAGCAACCGGCCTGGGGCAGGTCGATGATCGACGGACCGGGGCCGCCGGGGACCTCCCGGATCACCTGCGTGTCGGTGCCGTCCAACCTCGCGGTGATCACCAGGGTTGCCGGTGCGACCGGGTCGGGCGAGGTGGTGGCGGCCCGGGCCACCCAGAGGATCTTGTTGTTCGACCCGTCCTCGCGGACCTGCCGCAGCGGATGGGCGAACAGCACCGCCACGATGTCACCCTTCCCCCCGAAGACGTGCGGGACCCGCGCGTCCCCGCTGAATCCGGCGTCCGCCCAGTCGGGCAGCGACCCCGTTTCGACCCGTGCCGCGCAGGCGGTCGGGGTGCTCGCCGTGGCGGTGGCTGTGGTGGCGGTCGGTGCGGCCGATCCGTCGCTGGCCGTGGTTGTGCACCCCGCCAACAGGGCCACCGACGAAACCAGCATCAACCTGCCCCGTGAACCCATCTCTACCCCTTTCGATACACCGGCCGTCGTATATTCAGGACACCGGCCGTGGCCGGCAGGTTCCCTAGCGCAGCGAGCGGGCGATCTCGATCGCTTCGGCCTTGGTGAGGTCGCCCTCCAGCCGGTAGCTCACGTCGTTGTCCTGCCAGATCAGGGTCGAGGCGGCCAGTCGGGCGGTCTCCCTGCGGATCTCTCCCGCCCGGTCCACGTAGGACAGCACGTGTGGGCCGTCGACCCAGACGGCGAAGTCGCCGTTGACCTGGACCCAGGTCGCTCCCGGCGGGATGACCTCCTTGTGGAAGGACAGGTCGAGGTGCCCGTCGAACGCGTCGACGCGCAGCGCGCCCCCGTCGTAGAGCAGCGTCGCCACCCGGTATCGGTCCGTGGCGTCCGGGTCGGCGACCAGCACCTGCTCGGGCGAGCCCAGCCTGGTCGGCAGGCGGATCGGGAAGCGGACCGCCCGTTGCGCCTCGTCCAGGGCGACGACCCGCTGCCCCGGTAACGGCGACGCGCCCCCGCCGGGCGGCGTCGGGGCGGGCCCGGTGGCGATGCTGACCCCGGCGAAGCGCAGCAGCCCCGTGACGACGTCGGCGATGGCGGCCCGCGTCGGCGGCAACACCGCCACCAGCACTGTGACGATCGCCACCGCGGCGAGCGACCGCCACCGCCGCCGCCGGGACGCGGGCGTGCTGAGTCGTACCCGGACGCGGGCGGTCACGTCGGGCGGATCGGGGGTGTCCAACCAGGCGGAGAGGTCACGCAGCTCCCGTTCGAGGTCACCCATGCCGGACCTCCTCACGGTCGAGCAGGCCGCGAAGCTTCGCCAGCGCCCGGGACGTGCGTGACTTCACCGTGCCTCGGGGCCAACCCAGCGCCGCAACTGTCTCCTCCTCGCTGAGATCGAGGAAGAACCGGCACACGAGCACCTCACGGTCGCGTACCGGCAGTTGCCGTAGCGCCTGCACCAGCGACGCCCGGCGCTCCCCGGCGAGGACCGCGCCGACCGCGTCGTCCTCGACGATCTCGGACGTCGGGTCCGCTGCCGCTGCCCGCAGGACGAGCCCGTCGCGCCGGCCCCGGGAGCGGTGCAGGTTGCGGGTCTCGTTGGCGACGATCGCGAGCAGCCACGAGCGGAAGGAGGCGTCGCCCCGGTAACGGGACAACTTCCGGTACGCCTTCACGAACGCCTCCTGGATGACATCCTCGGAGTCGGAGCCCGCGCCGAGCAGCACCGCCGTCCGGTGCGCGGACGCGGTGTGTCGGGCGACCAGGAGGTCGTACGCCTCCAGGTCACCGGCCCGAGCGCGGGTGACGAGCGCCTCGTCGTCCAGGGGAGCCTCCGTTCGCATCACCCACATGACACCGCCCACGCCTGGCGGGTTCCAGTCTTCGTCGGGTCAGCTGTCTCCCACCCGGCGTGCAGCGTATTGCCAGGAAGCGGTGCTGCACTGGAGGAGCGTCGAGGAGAGGGGCGGGGCATGGGCTGGTTCAATCGGCGGTCACGGGGTGCCGAGGCGACCCCGACGAAGCTGGACCGGGAGGCGACCCGCGACGACCTCGCGGCGTTGGAGGCGTTCGTCGCCACCCGGCGCGGGGTGGAGTTCTACCTGGAGCCGGAGACGACCGCGACGGACACCACAGTGGTGGCGATCGCCCACGACGGCGAGTGGATCCGTCGCCGTACCGGAACGCCCCGCGCGGCCGGGGCCATCGCCCGCAAGCACGCCGTGCCGCTCTACGAGGCGGCGCGCACCGGCTACCCGGAGCGGATGCGGACGTGGAGCCGGGCCCACCCGGAACGCCACGCCCGCTGATCGGGGTTTCGTGCGATGTCGGTCGTCACGCGTGAGGCGTGACGCCCCCCGGGTGGGCGAGCACCGTGGGCCCCGGCATGTGTGCTCCGGCGCCTGTGGAGCTGAATCGTTGGCGACATCACCGGCTACGACCGGGAGCCAAGGCGGCTGAATCGTTGGCGACATCACCGGCTACGACCGGGAGCCGAGGCGGCTGAATCGCCTACGACATCAGCTCGAAAGGCTGCGGGGACACCCTGCGCACCCCGACTCGCGGGCCGACTGGGCGGCACTGGCCCGGGCCCGGTGGTCGCCGTCGCCACCACCGGGCCCAGCATCTGACAGTCACTCGCTGCGGGCGGTCTCCGGCCCGGTTATGCGTTCCAGCAGCGGCAGGGTGGAGGCGATGACGCCGAGGCAGGCTGCCAACCCGACGACGACGATCACGTAGAAGCGTGGCTCCGGCGCGATCAGCGTGTAGCCCATCTGCGCCCGCAGGAACAGGTGCGCGGCGAGCAGGCCCATCCCGATGGCGACGGCGGCGACGGCGAGCATCGGTACGGCACTCTCCAGCGCCACCACCCGACGCAGCACCCGCACCGGTGCGCCGCTGAGGCGCAGCAGGCTGAACGGGCGTCGGCGTTCGGTGAGACCACCGATCACGCTGACCGCGAGGCTGCACCCACCGAGCGCGAGGCTGGCGATGATGATGACGTTGGCGAGCTGTTCCCAGGCGCGCAGCGTATCGGCGAAGTCCGACTCGAAGTCGCCGGGCACGTTCGGCCCGACCCAGAAGGTCGGGAAGGCGACCTCCAGCACGGTGCGGGTGCGCTCGACGGCGGCAGCGGAGCCGTCCGTGCCGACGACCATCGCTCCGACGGGTAGCCGTTGGAGTTCGTCGAGGGTGAGCGACGCGGCGGGCCAGACCGTCGCGGGCGACGCCGACTCCCGCCAGCGGCTGAGGCCGTACGGCACCTCGATGACGCTCGCGCCGTCGCCGCACCGGCCGTACGCGCTCGGGAGGTCGGTGCACGCGATCACCCCGACCTCGCCGGAGTTGGTCACCACCGGGTTCTCGCGGATGGCGGTCGCCGAGCGCACCCCGGTGATCGCCCGCAGCTCGGCGAAGAGCGTGTCGGGCACCGACGCTCTCTCCTCGTCGAAGACGGTGGTCACCGTGCCCGCGTCGGTCGAGCCGGTGGGTGCCGGGCCGCGGTTGGCGACGATCGTGGTGATCACACCGACGGCGACGCTCGTCACGAACAGGGCGAGCATGATGCCGCTGATCGCCCGGAAGCCGGCCTTCGGGTTGTCGGCGAGGCGTCGCGCGGCGATGAGCGTGGCCGGGCGGTTGGCGTACCGGGCCATGATTCGGGCGCCGACCATCGTCAACCACGGGCCGGCGAAGATCAGGCCGGCCATGATGAGCAGCAGGCCGGGCAGGAAGATCGCAGTCTGGCCGTCGGACGACTCGGGCCGGTAGCCGAGTGCGAACACCAGCACTGCGACGCCGAGCACCATCGGGATCAGCCGGTAGGCCCGTGGCGCGCGGGGGGTGACCCGACGGGTGACGCCCAGCGGCGAGATCCGTACGCGGCGCAGCGAGATCTGTGCTGCCACCGCCGCGCCGGCCGGGACGCCGAGCGCCACGAGCAGGGTGTCCAGCACGCCCAGCGACATGTCGCTGGGGAAGAACGGCATGCCGGTGAACGGGATGCCCGCGAGCGGGTCGCGGAAGGCGTAGAACAGTCCGAAGCCGACGGCGGTGCCGGCGACGGCGGCGGCCGCCGCCTCCACCGCGGCGACGATCGCGATCTGCCGGGGTGTCGCGCCGACCAGGCGCATCGCGGCGAAGCGCTGCTCCCGGCGGGCGGCGCTGAGCCGGGTGGCGGTGCCGATGAAGATCAGCACCGGGAACAGCAACCCGCCGGCGATCACGCCCAGGATGAGGTTCACTGCGGTCTCGGGCAGGGCGGGGGCGTCGCCGACGCTGGTGACCTGCTTCGCGGCGGGTAGCTCGGCGACCTGGTCGGGGGAGCCGCCGGCGATGACGAGCAGGGTGTCCGGTGAGGTCAGCGCGGCCGGGCCAACGGTGCCGAGGTCCCGCCCCGGGTAGCGGTCACCCAGTTGGTCGGCCGGGTGGGCGGCCAGCAGTTCGCGGAACGCGGGCGAGGCGTAGTACTCGCCGGGGCCCGGGATGCTCGGGATGCCGACCGGGGTGGGCGCGGTCGAGCCGGTCGCGGCGACGTCGATCCGAACGATCTGCTCACCGTGGAAGTAGTCCTGCCGGGTCGACCACCACAGCGGGTCGGCGTCGCCGGTCGAGGCGTTGGGATACATCGACGCGTACCGGGTGAGCTGCGCGTTCGTGGCGTTGACCCCGGCGAGGGTGGTCAGCAGCAGCCCACTGCCGATCGCGACGGCGGCGGCGATGACGAGCAGGCGGGTGAGCGCCTCACGTCCGCCGGCCAGGGCGAGGCGGAGCCCGAAGCGGATCATGAGGCGATCCGGTCCGGCGCGTTCACGCGCCCGTCGCGGACCATGACCTCACGGTCGGCGTACGCGGCGATCCTGGCCTCGTGGGTGACCAGGATGACCGTGGTGCCCTGCTCGCGGGCGGCGCTGACCAGCAGGTCCATGACCTGCTCGCCGGTGAGCGAGTCGAGCGCGCCGGTCGGTTCGTCGGCGAAGAGCACCTGCGGCTCGGCGACCAGGCCACGGGCCAGGGCGACCCGTTGCGCCTGCCCGCCGGACAGCTCACCCGAGCGCCGCTGCTCCAGGCCGTCGAGGCCGAGGCGCGCGAACCAGTCGTACGCCTTGTGGAGCGCCTGCTTGCGGCGTACGCCACTGAGCAGCAGCGGCAACGCGACGTTCTCCACCGCGGTGAGCTCGGGAACGAGTTGACCGAACTGGAACACGAAACCGAACCGGTCCCGCCGTAGGCTGCTGCGCTCGGTCTCAACCATGGCGTGCACCCGGGCCCCGTCGAAGAGGATCTCACCGGAGTCGGGCACCAGGATGCCGGCCAGGCAGTGCAACAGGGTGGATTTGCCCGACCCGCTGGGCCCCATGACGGCGAGGATCTCGCCCGCCTCCACGGCGACGCTGGCGCCACGCAGGGCGGGGGTCTGACCGAAGGAGAACTCGACGTCGCGCGCTTCGATCACGACGCTCACGGCCGCACCTCTTTCCGCAGGGCGTCCAGTCGGGCGCCGGTCATCTCGATCCATCGGAGGTCCGCCTCCAGGTGGTAGAGGCCGTGGTCGGCGAGGAGCGCGTCGACCAGGTTGCCGGCGCGCTTGATCTCGGTCAGCTCCCGCATCCGACGCAGGTGGGCGCTGCGCTGGGTGTCGAGGTATTCGGCGGCCGGCCGGTCCAGCATCAGCGCGAGCACGACCTTGGCGAAGAGCACCGTCTGCTGGTGCGGCTCCGGGTCGACAGGTTGGGTCAGCCACTGCTCGACCTCCGTCGCACCGACGTCGGTGATGACGTAGCGCTTGCGGTCGGGGCCGGCGCCCGGCGCGACGTCGCTGATCACCACCTTGCCGTCGCGGGCCAGTCGGCTGAGGGTGGAGTAGACCTGGCCGAACGGCAGTGGCTTGCCCCGGCCGAAGAAGGCGTCGTAGTCGCGCTTGAGGTCGTATCCGTGGCTGGGCTCTCGTTCGAGGAGGCCGAGCAGGGTCAGTGGCACGCTCATGCCAGCACCATACACTGAAGGTATACCTCGGGTATATACCCTCAGTGTGTTGCTGGTCGACGCCTGGTCCAGGCGTTGGTGGCGGTGCGATCGGGGTGCGGCGGCGGTGCGCGGTCAGCCGGTCAGAGCGCGGGCCAGGGCGTAGCCGGCGGTGGCCGCGGCGAGGCCGGCGGCCACGCTGCCCAGCACGTTGGCGAGCGCGAGGAGCCGATGGCCGCCCCTGGTCAGCCGCAGCGTCTCGTAGCTGAAGGTGGAGTAGGTGGTCAGCGCGCCGCAGAACCCGGTGCCGAGCAACGCGCTGACCGCCGGGCTGGCCGGCCAGCCGACCAGGACGCCGAGCACCAGCGACCCGACGACGTTGACGAGCAAGGTGCCCCAGGGGAACGCCGAGCTGTGCCGGGCCTGCACGGCCCGGTCGGTGAGGTAGCGCAGCGGCGCGCCGACGGCCGCGCCCAGCGCGACGAGCAGGACGGTCACCGGGTTGCCCGCCGCAGCAGCCCGGCGGTGACGACGTCGCCCAACCCGACCGCGACGAGCGCCCCGAGCAGCGTCGCCGCGAGATACGCCAGCGCGGTGCCCGCTGCGCCAGCGACGATCGCCTGCTGGATGTCGACCGCGTAGGTGGAGAAGGTGGTGAACCCCCCGAGCACCCCGACCCCGAGGAGCGGGCGAGCCAGCGGGTGTCCGCCGCCGAGGTGCCCGAGCACCGCCATCAGCACGCCGATCAGCAGGCAGCCGGTCGTGTTGATGGCGAACGTGGCCCACGGGAAGCCGGTCGGTGGGTGTGGAACGGCGTGTTGCAGGCCGGCCCGGGCCAGCGCGCCCAGCGCCCCGCCGGCCGCGATCGTGGCGAGGATCGTCGCGGGGCGCGCGGTCAGCTCGCGGCGGTCGGCGGGGACGCGCAGATCGACGTCGGGGTCGGTACGCGGCTCGAACGGCTCTGGCACGGCTCCCCAGCGTAGTGCCGGCAAATTTGGCGTCAGCGCGCTGCCGGCGACCGCGGCGTCAGCGCCCCGGCCCGGTGCCCTCCTCCCGGCGGGTCAGGCCGCGGCGTCCACCAGGCTCGCCTCGGCCCGGGCCGGTTCGTCGCGACGGGCCAGGCGCAGCGCGCCGAGGAGTACGCCCAGGCCGGCCAGGGTGAGTGCGGCGCCCGCCCAGATCGGCGAGGTGTAGCCGAACCCGGCGGCGATGGTCACCCCGCCGATCCAGGCACCCAACGCGTTGCCGAGGTTGAACGCGGCGATGTTCGCCCCGGACGCCAGGGTCGGCGCCTGGTGGGCGTACCGCATGATCCGCATTTGCAGTGGCGGCACGGTCGCGAAGCCGAACCCGCCCATCAGCACCAGCGCGACGACGGTCAGCACCGGGTTCGCGGCGGTCAGCGCGAAGCCGACGAGCACCACGGTGAGCACCGCCAGGACGATGACCAGGGTGCGCGACAGCGACCTGTCCGCCGCCCGGCCGCCGAGCAGGTTGCCCGCGAAGAGCCCCACCCCGAAGAGGACGAGCAGCCACGGCACGGTGCTGGTGGCGAAGCCGCTGACCTCGGTGAGCGTGTAGGCGATGTAGGTGAACGCGCCGAACATCCCGCCGAAACCCAGGACGGTGATCACCAGGGAGAGCCAGACCTGCGCGTGGGTGAAGGCCCGCAACTCGCCGCGCAACCCGCCGGCCGGACGGTCGGCGTTGGCGGTGTCGCCGGTCGGGATGAGCAGGGCCAGCCCGATCAGGGCGACCACTCCGATGACGGTGATCGCCCAGAACGTCGACCGCCAGCCGAAGTGCTGCCCGAGGAAGGTGCCGAAGGGCACGCCGAGCACGTTCGCGATGGTCAGGCCGGCGAACATCATGGCGATGGCGCCGGCGCGGCGGGCCGGCGCGACCAGACCGGCGGCGACCACCGCGCCGATGCCGAAGAACGCGCCGTGGCAGAGCGCGGCGACGATCCGGCCGGCCATCATCACGGCGTAGTCGCCGGCGACGGCGGAGAGCAGGTTGCCGATGATGAAGAGCACCATCAGGCCGAGCAGCACCGGTTTGCGCGGCAGCCGGGTGACCGCCGCGGTGAGGGCGACCCCGCCGACGGCCACGCTGAGCGCGTAGCCGGAGATCAACCAGCCGGCGACCGGCTCGCTGACCGCGAAGTCGGCGGCCACCTCGGGCAGCAGCCCCATGATCACGAACTCGGTGAGCCCGATGCCGAACGCGCCGATGGCCAGCGCGATCAGGCCGGGCGGCAGGGATTTTTGGCGTACGGACATGGTCTTCCCATCGGGAGAGGGCAAATAGAGGGCGTGTGCAACTACACGCGCCAGCAACGAAATACTTGCACGCGCCTTATATCGGCGCAAGCGTGGTAGCCTGGGGACCGTTCAGATCACACCGAGGAGGCAGCCATGGGCATCGCCGACGACGCGGTCGAGATCCGCGCGCAGGGCTGGCGCACCCTCGCCGCCCTGCACGGGCTGATCGAGACGTCCCTGGAGCGGGCCCTGCAGGCCAGCCACGACCTCTCCGTCGTGGAATACACGGTGCTCGACGCGCTCTCCCGGCAGGACGGCTGGCACATGCGGATGAGCCAGCTCGCCCGCGCCGCCGCGCTCTCCGGCAGCGCCACCACCCGCCTGGTCACCCGCCTGGAACAGCGCGGTCTGCTCACCCGGATCCTCTGCGCCGACGACCGGCGCGGCATCTACACCGAGCTGACCCCGACCGGCTCCGAACTGCTCGCCCAGGCCCGACCGACCCACGACCGGGTGCTCACCGATGCGCTCGCCCAGGCGGAGGCCACCCCCGAGCTGGCGCCCCTGGTCGACGCCCTGCACCGGCTGCCGGCCGGCCGCTGACCGCCCGGCCGGCGGGGGCGACCGCGGGCGTACGGTACCCGCAGCCCCACCGGGACCGCCGCGCCAAGGAGGCAGCCGATGCAGGACCGCACCCCTCGTCCCGAGGAGCTGGAGCCCATCGAGCGCGCCGGCATCGACGAGCTGCGCGCCCTGCAACGCGATCGACTGCGCTGGTCGTTGCGGCACGCGTACGACAACGTGCCGCACTACCGCCGGGCGTTCGACGCGGCCGGGGTGCACCCCGACGACTGCCGGGAGCTCGACGACCTGGCCCGCTTCCCGCTCACCGGCAAGGCGGAGCTGCGGGAGAACTATCCGTTCGGCATGTTCGCCGTACCCCGGGAGCGGGTCGCCCGCCTGCACGCCTCATCCGGCACCACCGGCCGGCCGACCGTGGTCGGCTACACCCGCGACGACCTGCGCACCTGGGCGCGCCTGATGGCCCGCTCGATCCGCGCCTCCGGCGGCCGGCCCGGCGACCGGGTGCACGTCGCGTACGGTTACGGGCTCTTCACCGGCGGTCTGGGCGCGCACTACGGCGCCGAGGAGCTGGGCTGCACGGTCATCCCGGTCTCCGGGGGCATGACCGAGCGTCAGGTCATGCTGATCCGTGACTTCGAACCCGAGGTCATCATGGTCACGCCCAGCTACCTGCTGGCCATCGTCGACGAGATGCGCCGCCAGGGCATCGACCCGCGCGCCACCTCACTGCGGGTGGGCATCTTCGGGGCCGAGCCGTGGACCGAGGACATGCGACGGGAGATCGAGCAGCAGGTGGACATCCACGCCGTCGACATCTACGGGCTCTCCGAGGTGATGGGTCCCGGCGTGGCGACCGAGTGCGTCGAGACCAAGGACGGGCTGCACCTGTGGGAGGACCACTTCTACCCGGAGATCATCGACCCGGTCACCGGGGCCGTGCTGCCCGACGGTGAGCGGGGTGAGTTGGTGTTGACCTCCCTGACCAAGGAGGCGATGCCGGTCGTGCGCTACCGCACCCGCGACCTGACCCGGCTGCTGCCCGGGACCGCCCGGCCGATGCGCCGGATCGAGAAGATCACCGGCCGGACCGACGACATGATGATCCTGCGCGGGGTGAACATCTTCCCCACCCAGATCGAGGAGCTGATCCTGCGGATCCCGCAGTTGTCGCCGCACTTCCAGTGCGTCCTCGATCGGCACGGCCGGTTGGACACCCTCACGGTGCGGGTGGAGCGGCGGGGCGGCGTCGAACTGGACGCCGCGCAGAGGGCCGGCGGCACGCTGGTCCAGCTGGTGAAGAACACAATCGGCGTGAGCGTGGCGGTCGACGTCCTCGCCCCGGACACGGTGGAACGGTCGATGGGCAAGATGCGCCGCATCGTCGACCAGCGACCGTCCGCCTGACCGCTGCCCGACCTACCGGGTCGGAAGCTGTGGGCGCCTCGCCCTACGCTCGGCCGGTGGACACCATGACGTACGGCCACCTGGGCCGCTCAGGTCTGCTGGTCAGCCGGATCGGCCTCGGCACCATGAACTTCGGGTATTTGGCCCGGCCGGGAGAAGCCCCACAGTCCTACGCCTGGTGAGCCGATGGCCCCGAAGGGCAGCAAGCGGGCCCCGGGCGTGGCCATGGTCGACATAGGATCCTGCCCATGCGCGTGCTGGTGGTCTCCGCCCCGCTCGTCGGGCACGTCTTCCCGCTGGTGCCGCTCGCGGTCGCCCTCCGCGACGCCGGCCACGACGTGCTGGTGGCCACCGGCGGCGGAGCTCTGGCCGCCGCCGAGGCGGGTCTGCCGGTGCACGACATCGCGCCGGGCTTCGAGTTCGGCCGGATTGCGCTGCGGGTCCTTCCCCGTCATCCGCTGATCGCGCGTGCGGAGCTGGCCGGCACCGCCGGCACCCGTGGCGCCGGCCTGCTGTTCGGCGCGCTCAACGACCAGCTCACCGACCCGGTGGTCGCGCTGGCCACCCGGTGGCGGCCGGATCTGGTGCTGTACGAGCCGTTCGCGGTCGCCGGTGCGGTGGCCGCCGCGCGGCTCGACGTGCCGGCCGTACGCCAGGAGAACGCCCTCTTCGACGGCCGGGACCTCGTTCGCGCCACCGTCGCCCGGCTCGGCGCGGCGCTGCGCCGCCACGGCCTCACCGAGCTGCCCGCGCCGGCCGCCGCCCTCGCCGTGGCCCCACCCAGTGTTGCCACGCAGGGCGGCTGGCCGATGCGCTACACGTCCTACGTCGGCGGCGGGGAGTTGCCGGCCTGGCTGCGCGAGCCGGGTGAGCGCCCCCGCATCCTGGTCACCCGCAGCACCCTCACCGGCCCCGGCGACCGGGGGCCGATGCCCGCCGTGGTGGCCGCCGCCGCCGAGGTGGACGCCGAGATCGTGCTGGTCCGCCCCGACGAGCGGTCGGCCCGTTCGGTGCCCGGCAACGTGCGGGTGGTCGACTGGATCCCGCTCGACGAGGCGTTGCCGGCGAGCGCGGCGCTGGTGCACCACGGTGGTGCGGGCAGCGCCCTCGGCGCCCTCGCCGCCGGCCTGCCCCAGCTGGCCACCACGGGTCCGGGGGACCGGCGGCACAACGCCGAGCTGGTGGCCCGCCGGGGCGCCGGCCTGGCGTTGCGGCCCCGGGACATCACCGCGCGGGCGCTGACCCAGCTGCTCACCGACGAGCGCCTGCGGACCGCTGCCGCGCAGGTCAGCCGCGAGATCGCCGAGATGCCGCCACCGACGGACCTGGTCGCGCGACTGGCGGCACTGGTCTGACGCCCACCCCGCGTGGCCACCCCGGATGCACTGTCGACTGCGGCAGGATGACCGGATGCGACACGTCGTGCTGTTCCACTCCGTGTACGGGCGGCGGCCCGCCGTGCGCGCTCTCGCCGACCGGTTGCGCGCCGCCGGGCACCGGGTCAGCACCCCCGACCTGTACGGCGTCCCGGCCACCGACACCGTCGAGGAGGGCTTCGCGCTACTCGACAAGATCGGCCACGAGGTGGTGCTGGACCGGGCCCGCGACGCGCTGCGTGACCTGCCACCGGAGACGGTGCTCGCCGGCTTCTCGATGGGCGCCGGGGTGGCCGGGGCGCTGCTGGCCGAACGCCCCGCCGCCGCCGGCCTGCTCCTGCTGCACGGCACCGGCGGCGCCCCGGACGCGGTCCGACCCGGGTTGCCGGTGCAGCTGCACCTCGCCGATCCCGACCCGTACGACGCGCCGGACGAGGTCGACGAGTGGCAGCGGGCGCTGACCGACGCCGGCGCCGACCTGACGGTCTTCCGCTATCCCGGCGTGGGTCACCTGTTCACCGACCCGGAGCTGGCCGAGTACTCACCGGACGCCACCGCGGCGGCCTGGCCACGCGTGCTGGCCTTCCTGGCCGCCGGCGGAGCGTGACACCATCATCAAGATCCTCGAAGGGCGCCTGGCAATGACGACGACGGCCTTCGACGAATATGAACGGTCGCGCTGGGCCGGGCGCGCCGGAGCGTACGACCGCAGTCTCGCCACGCTCTGCGCGTACCCCGCGCCAGCGTTGTTGGACGCCGCCGACGTCCGGGCGGGCACGCGGGTGCTCGACGCGGGCACCGGCTCCGGCACGGTGGCCAGGCTGGCGTGCGCGCGCCACGCCAGCGTCGTCGCCGTCGACGCCGAACCCAGCATGGTCGAGTTGGTGCGCGAGCGCGTTCCGTCCGTCGACGAAGTCCGTCTCGCGTCGCTGCCGCACCTCCCGTTCGCCTCCCGGTCGTTCGACGCGGCCGTGGCGAACTTCGTGATCAATCACGTGGGCGATCCGCTGGCCGCGATCACCGAGCTGCGACGGGTCGTCCGGTCCGCTGGTCGGGTCGCGGTCACCGTGTGGCCGCACCCGCCGCCCGAGGCGCAGAGCCTCTGGGGTGAGGTCTTCGACGCCGCTGGGGTCGAACGTCGCGCCGCCGCCCCGACGGTGGACGCCGACCGAGACTTCCCCCGTACCTCCGACGGGTTGGCGGGCCTGCTCGACCAGGCCGGGCTCACCGACGTACGCTGCGACACGATCACCTGGGCGCACCGCACCGACCCGGAGGCCTGGTGGAGCGGCCCCGCCAACGGCATCAGCAAGCCAGGTCTGGTGATGGAGACCCAGCCGGCGGCCATGATCACCCGCATTCGTGCCGCGTACGACGAGCTGACCGTCCGCTACCGTGGCTCCGACGGCCTGCTCGCGCTGCCCACCGCGGCGCTGCTGGCCTCGGCGTCCGTACCGTAGCGGCCAGGGCGGCACCCGGCCCGCCTTCGATGCGGGGCACCCGGCGAGAATGCGGCGTGGACTTTCTCTGTTACCACAGTGACCGGCCCGGCTCGGCGGTGTTGCGCGACGAGTTGTTGCCCGAGCACTGGTCCTACATGGACCGGTACGCGACGGGAATGATCGCCCGTGGCCCGACCTTCGTCGGCGACACGCCCACCGGCAGCGTGCACATCGTCGACGTGCCCGACCCGGCCGCCGCGCGAACCTTCGCCTTCGAGGAGCCGAACTACCAGGCCGGCGTGTACCGGGACGTGCTGCTGCGCCGGTGGCACAACATGCTGGGCCGCACCATGTGGGACTTCCCTGGCGGTCGGACCGGCGGCAACCGTTATCTGGTGCTCGGCCTCGGCGCCGGGCAGGCCGCCGACTTGGCCGTGCCACCCGACCCGGACGAGCTGATCGCGTACGGACCTCTGCTGGCCGACGACGGCGTCACCTGGCTCGGCACCGCCGCGCTGCTCCGGGCGCCGAACCCGGACGCGGCGCGCGCCATCCTGACGGCCGACCGGTATGCCGACATCGAGGTGCACAACTGGCAGTTCGGCGGGCGACCGTCCTGACCTGCCCTGCCGACCAGTCGGCGTGGGGCCGGTCTGGCTGCCGGGCATCAAGTGATCATCGGAGTCAGGCGGAGGCGGGCAGGCCGTCCAGTGGGCGGATCAACGGTGGGCGGGGTGCTGCCCGCACCATGCCCGGTGGAGTGCCGGCGTCGGCGAGTGTCCACCGCCCAGCCGAACTCGCCGGCCTGGGGCGGATCGACGCCGCGGGCCGTCCGACGTCCCGGAATGGGTCACCGCCCGCACTGCGCCGAGGTCGGGACGCGGCTGTGGCCGGCCTCGGCAATACGTCGCCCGCCGAGGCGACGGCGCGGAGCTGGCGTGGGCCCGCCGTACGGTTGACGTCGGGACCCGACGCGGCGGGACGGGGGGTCATCGTCGAGGTGGGCCTGCCTCGCCTCAGCGCGGTCGGGCCGGTGGCGTCACCCGGCGATGCCGGGGCCAGCGCCGCGGAGACGGCGTCGAGGTGCGGCACGTCGGCGGCCCGGCGTTGGAAGAGGGCCCGCAGGGCGCGGGGCAACCGCTCGACGGCGACCTGGCGCAGCGCGGGCGCGGCGAACGCGTACCCGTCGACGCGGTGGGGAAGCAGCAGCCCGGCGGCGACCAGACCGCGCAGTGCGGGTGCGGACCGGCCGGGCGTCCAGCCGAGCGCCCGGTCCACGGCCGCGCCGGAGACCAGGCCACCGAGGGTGGCGGCGGCCATCAGCACCGCCCGCCGCTCACCGTCGAGGTGGTCCAGTTCCGCGCCGACGGCCCGGCGAAGCGCCTCGGGCAGCGGAAGTGCCGTCGCATCGGCACCGTCCATCAGCGACGCGACGTACGCCGCCGCGTGCCCGGGGCGGCCTCCCACCAGCGGCAACAGTCGGTCGACCAGGGCCACCGGCTGCCCGGCCCGAGTGAGCAGGTGGCGCAGCAGCCGCCCGGACTGCACCGTCGCCAGCGGGCCGATCGTCACCCGTCGGGCCGGGCCGGGCCGGGTGTCGGCCCACTGCGGCTGGTGCACGGTGAGCAGGGCCAGCGGCAGCCCGCGCTCGGTGGCCGCGCTGAACAGCGCGTGCAGGAACCGGCTCACCGCCGGCGCGGCCCGGTCCAGGTCGTCGACGGCCACGATCAGCGGCCGGTGGGCGGCCAGGCGCAACAGGACCTCCCGGCAGATCGCCGCGCCGGCGAGGGCGGCGGCTGAGCCGTCCGGGGTGGTCAACATCCGCTGCAGCGCCGGGACGGCGGTGGCCACCCTGGTCGGCGGGAACAGCGGCGTCAGGGTGGCGACGAGCCGGTCGTGCACCGCCGCCGGGCCGTCGCTGTGCCGGATCCCGGCGAGGTCGCGAAGCAGGTGCGCGACCGGCGCCAACACCTGATCGGGGTACGGCTGGCACGCCGCCACGCACCAGCGGACCGACGTTCCGTCCACCGTGGTCAGCCCCCGGGTCAGCTCGTGCAGCAGCCGGCTGCGGCCACTGCCGGTGGGGCCGACCAGCGAGATCCAGCGTGGTGTCCGGTCCCGAATGGCCCAGCTCAACTGGTCGCGGATGGTGGCCAGCTCGCGGCGTCGACCGATCAACGGGCCGTCGTGCCGGTCGGCGCCGGGGCGTACCGGACCGACGGCGTGCCAGAGCGGCACCGGCGGCACCCGACCGGCGACCGGCACCGGCGTCAGCTGACGCTGGGTGATCAGGCCGGCGGTGGCGCGGGCGGTGGCCGCGCAGAGCGCGACGCCGCCCGGTGCGGCGTACTCCTGCAGGCGGGCGGCGGTGGTGATCACCGCGCCGCTGGCGACGCCGTGCCCGCCGGTGACGGCGTCGCCCAGGTCGACCACGACCTCGCCGGTGGCGACACCGACGCGGACGCGCAGCCTGATGTCGTCGAGCATGGGACGACGGTCCAGCGCGGCCTGGATCTCGAGCCCGGCACGCACCGCCCGGTACGCGTCGAAGCCGTCGGAGTGTCGAGCGCCGAAGAGGGCCATCACGGCGTCGCCGATGTACTTCTCCACCACCCCCTGCCAGCGGTGCAGCACACCGGCGACGGTGTCGAAGTACGCCTGCTGCAACGCGCGGACGTCCTCCGGGTCGAGCCGGTTCACCAGGGCCGTGGAGCCGACGATGTCCGCGAAGAGGACGGTGACGACACGCCTCTCCTGCGGCACGGGCCAGAGCGGGGTGACGGCCCGCTGCGTACCGACGATGATGCTGGTGGTCATGGGTGTCGCACCGGCCTTTCTCCCCGCTGTTGCCTGATCACCTCCGGAGATTGGCATTCCTGGGCCGACGGGGGATCTGCCGAACGACGTATGTCGGCCACCCGCAACCTTTAGTCGCAAAGTCGACGCGAGGAGTACCACAAGCGGTAGACAGCCGTAGAACGGTGTGGGGCCCTGTGATTAGGCTGCGTGGCATGGCCAGCGATGTGGACACCGCACCGCTCGTGGGCCGGGCCGAGCTGGTGCAGACGGTTCGGTCCGCGTTGCTCGGTGACGCCGCGCACGGGCAGACCGCAGCGGTCTTCCTGACCGGCGAGAGCGGTGTGGGAAAGACCCGGCTGTTGGGTGAGATCGGCGACCACCTGCGGGAGCGCGGCGCCGTGGTGCTCACCGGCAGCTGTCTGGACATCGGCGACGCCTCGCCGCTGCACCCGCTGTTGCAGGCGCTGCGCCGGTTCGACACCGAGGTGTCCACCTCGCACGCCCGCACCTCCTCGGCGGTGCGGGGGCTGCTGCAGATGTTCGCCGACGAGACCGCCGGCCCGGACGGCGCGGGCGCGCTGCTGGAGCGGGTCTCCCGGGGCCTGCACCTGATCGCCGAGGGTCGCCCGCTGGTGCTGATCCTGGACGACCTCCAGTGGGTCGACCGCAGCACCCGGCAGCTCCTGCTCTACCTGCTCGCCGGCCTGGGTGATCTTCAGCTGTCGGTGCTGGCCGCGGTGCGTGCCGAGTCGTTGCAGGGCGCGCACCCGCTGCGCCGGGTGCTCACCGAGCTGCGTCGGCTCCGGACGGTGCGGGTGCTCGACCTGGCGCCGCTGGGTCGGGCCGACAGCGAGACGCTCGCCGCGGCGGTGGTCGGCCGGCCGCTGGGCGCCGAGGCGGCCGAGCAAATGTGGCAGCGCAGCGGCGGCAACCCGTTCGTCATCGAGGAGCTGGCCCGCGACCTGCGCGATGGCCGCGACGGCCTGTCCGAGACGCTGCGGGAGGTCTTCCTCGACCGGGTCGACGCGCTGCCCCAGCACGCGCACGCCGTGGTGCACGCGGTGGCCGCCGGCGTCGAGCCGGTGCAGCACTGGCTGCTGGCCGAGGTGCTGCGGATGCCGGAGGACGAGCTGATCGCCGCGGCGCGGGCCGCGGTGGCGCACCGGCTGTTGGTCGGCGCCGACGACGGCTACCGGCTGCGGCACCGCCTCGTCGCCGAGGTGCTGGCGCACGAGCTGCTGCCGGCCGAACGCTCCGGGTTGCACCGCCGCTACGCCGAGGCGCTGACCACGGCCCCGGCCGAGCTGCACCAGGCCCGGCTGGCGCACCACTGGCGGCTGGCCGGCGAACCGGCGCGCGCCCTGCCGGCGACGGTTGCCGCCGCTCAGGAGGCCGAGCGGCTGCACGGTTACGCCGAGGCGCACCGGCACTGGTCGGCGGCGTTGCAGTTGGCCGCCGGGCCGGGCCCGCTGAGCGTGGACCGGGTCGAGTTGCTCGAGAACGCCGCCGAGGCGGCCCACCACTGTGGGGAGCACGCCCGCGCGTTGGCGCTGCTGGAGGAGCTGGTCGCGCTGCGGGGTGGCGAGCCGAGCTGCGAGCTGCACATCCGTCGCGCCCGTTACCTGGCCGCCGCCGGTCGCTCCGCGTTGGCCGAGGAGGAGTACCAGCGGGCGCTGAAGGCCGAAGACTGCTCTCCGCGGGACCGGGCCAGCGCCGCCGCCCGACTGGCCGAGCTGCTGCTGCACCTGGGTCGGTACGCCGACGCCGGCGAGCGGGCCCGCGAGGCGCTGGCGTTGGCCGAGAACGTGGAGGGCTCGGCCACCGAGGTGGTGCTGGCCAGTTCGGCGCTGGGCTACAGCGACGCCTTCCTGGAAGACCCGGACGCCGGTCTGGCGGTCATGCGCGACGCCCTCGACACCGCCGAGCGTGCCGGTCAGCCGGAGGACGTCGCCTGCGCGTACCTGCACCTGGCGGAGCTGCTGACCGGGCCACTGAACGTCCTGGAAGAGGGCGTGGTGGTGGCCCGTCGGGGTGCCGAGCGGGTCGCCGAGCTGGGGCTGGGCCGCACCTGGGGCACCCGGCTGCTGGCCATCGCCATCAACGGGCTGTTCCGGGTGGGCCAGTGGGCCGAGGCGGAGAAGGTGGTGGCCGCGGCCCTGCGGCACCGACCGTCCGGTGCGGACGCCGTGGAGTTGCTGCTGGCCCGGTGCCGACTCTCGGTGGGCTACGGCGACATCGAGGCGGCCGGTCGGGACCTCGACGCGGTGGCGACCCTGCTCGCCGGAGGCGGGGCGCGACACGTCATTCCGCTGCTCACCCTGCGCTCCGGGCTGGCCATGTGGGAAGGCCGACACGACGTGGCCCGGCAGGCGGTGCAGCGTGGCCTCACCGAGAGCCGCTCCGACGACGTGATGATCCTCTCCGCGTTGGTCTGGCACGGCCTGCGGGCGGAGGCGGAGGCGCACGCCAGCCGCAGCGTGGAGGTCGACCCGACGGCGGTACGCCGGCTGCGCGACGTGGCCGAGCGGATGGCCCGCAAGAGCGCCGGGGCCGCCCGGCCGGTGCGCTCGGTGGTGGAGGGCTTCCTGGCCCTGTGCGCCGCAGAGGTGAGCCGCCTCGACGGCAGCGACCCGGAGCTGTGGGCCGTGTCGGCCACCGAGTGGGATCGACGCAACCACCCGTATCCGGCGGCCTACTCACGGCTGCGGCAGGCCGAGGCGCTGCTGGCCCGCCGCAGCCGGGTGGCCACCGCCGGCAAGCTCCTGCGGGAGGCGTACCAGGTCGCGCAGGGTTTGGGCGCGGTGCCGTTGACCTCGGAGATCCGCGAGCTGGCCGGGCGGGCCCGGGTGTCGCTGGACGAGCACGACGCCACCACCGGTACGCGCAGCGCGCCGACCGAGGCGTCCGACGACGAGTTGACGGCGCTCACCGCACGGGAACGGGAAGTGCTCGCCCTGGTCGCGGAGGGGTTGACCAACAAGGAGATCGGGCAGCGTCTGTTCATCAGCGAGCGGACCATCGGTGTGCACGTGTCGCACATCTTCGACAAGCTCCAGGTCCGGACCCGGGTGCAGGCCAGCGCGATCCAGTTGCGCAACCAACGGGGCTGACTGACCACTCCGACGTATCCCGGCGCGTGTGCGCGCCGGGATACGTCGTTCTACTGATCCGGCGGGCCGGTGTCGGCTGAGAGGCTGGGCCGCGTCGACGACGGCACGGGGGATGCCGCCGACCACGATGGAGGAGAAATGATCGAACCGGTCTGGGGGCCCGTGCACCGGGACATCGTCGACCTGCTGGCCGACCACCCCGCTGACGTGCCGGCCGTGGTCGATCACCTGACCAAGCTCCAGGACCTGCTGGTGCGGCTGCCACCGTTGGAGGCCAGTTGCCCCCTGGCTGACTTCAACAAGCTCTACCTGACCATCACCAGCAGTGTGCTGGACGGGTTGTACGACGACCGCTTCATCGACCCGGCCTTCCTTTCCCGGCTCGACGTCGAGTTCGCCGCCCGGTATTTCGACGCGATGCGGTTGTGGACCGACTCCAGCCCCGGCACCCCGAAGGCGTGGTCGTGCCTCTTCGAGCGGATGCGGGGGCCGGATGCCCGCCCGCTGCCCTCGGCGGCGGCCGGGGTGAACGCGCACATCAACTTCGACCTGCCGTTCGCACTGGTGACCACGTTCGACCACCTGGAGTCGGAGCCGGTCGACGGCAGCGACCAGCACCACGACTACCTCGAGATCAACAACATCTTCGCGGACAAGATCCCCGGCCTGCGCCGTGGCTACTTGGAGCGGTGGCAGTTGCTCATCGACATGCTCAACGGTGACATCGACGACTGGTACCAGGGGGAACTGGTCCAGTACACGCGCGATGTCGCCTGGCGTAACGCGCAGAAGATCTGGCGGTGCCGGCACGACCCGGACGCCCGCGAGTGTGAGCGCACACGGTTGGACGACAACGCCGCGGCGCTCGGCCGGCTGCTGCTCTCGCCCCTCGGGGCGTTCCTGCAGTAGCCGGGACGGGGGGTCCCCGCGCTCCGCCCAGTGGGGGCGGCGGAGCGCGGGGGCGCGTCCCACCAGTTCCACCCCGCGAGGCCGCCCGAGGTCGGGTCGGTCACGCAGGGGACAGCCGGTCGGCCCGGGGGGTGTCGACCGTCTGCCACCGTCGGCCGGCCCGGGGGGTGTCGGCCGGCGGTGGGGGAGCGCCGAACGGGGGGCACGGCGACGGCGTGCGGATCCGGGGGTGTCGACGGGCTCGGATCGGGTACGCCCGCGCCATGACCGTCCTGGCCCGGCGTCGGCCCGCCGCCCGCCCCCGGCCCGCGCGGCCCGGCCCTCTGCGGCCGGGTGGCCCGGTGTCGCGACCCACCGCTCGGCCCGGCACCCGATGACCGGCGTCCCGGCCCGATTTCCGTTCCGCTTCGATCCGGTGTTCCGCCCGGTGCTGGCGCTGCTGGGGGTCCGACCGGCGACGGCCTGGGTCGCCGTCACCGAACGGGACCTGACGATCCGGTACGGGCCGTGGCGGCTGCGGACCGCCCGGGACAACGTCGTCGCCGTCGAGCTGAGCGGGCCGTACCGCTGGTGGCGGGCGATCGGCCCGCACCTGTCGCTGGCCGACGGTGGTGCGACCTTCGGCAGCAGCGCGGTCGGCGGGATCTGTCTGCGCTTCCGCGTACCGGTGCCGGCGCTGCTGCCCGGGGGACGGCCCCGGCACCCGGCGGCCACGGTGACTGTCGCCGACCCACCCGCGTTGGCCCGGCTGCTCGCCGTCGCGGACCTGTCCTGAGCAGGCCGTACAGGTGCCTGGTTCCGCCGATCGGGGGCGGGGGGACCGCCTACCGTCGGATCAGGACCTGTGAGGGTGGGACTGGCGATGGGTGACGAGCACCGGGCGAAACCACGACGCTGGAGCGGGCGCCGGCACACGCCCACCGGGCCGGACCCGGCGCTGCGGGCGGCCCGCGATCCGGCCCGCCCGCATCGGGGCGGCCGGCCGGGGGTGGTGGTGCCCGAACGGGTGCCCACGCCGGCGCGCTCGGCGCCGCCGGCCAGTCCGCTGCGCCGGTGGCTCTTCCAGCACCAGGTGCAGCCGCCGGGCCCCGAGGCGACCGAGGGGCAGAACCGTCGGCACGCCTGGTGGCAGGTGATGTGCCTGACCGGTGTGGACTACTTCTCCACGCTGTCGTACCTGCCGGGCATCGCGGCGGTGGCGGCTGGTGCGCTCTCCCCGCTGGCGACTCTGTTGATCGTCGTGCTCACCCTGTTCGGCATGCTGCCGATGTACCGGCGGGTGGCCCAGGAGAGCCCGCACGGGCAGGGTTCGGTGGCGATGTTGGAGCGGTTGCTGCCGTTCTGGCGGGGCAAGATCTTCGTCCTCGTGCTGCTCGGCTTCGTGGCCACCTCCTGGCTCATCACGATCACCCTCTCCTCGGCCGACGCCACCGTGCACCTGTTGCAGAACCCTTACCTGCCGGACACGGTGCACGGGTCCCTGGTGCCGGTCGTGGTCACGGTGGTGCTGCTCCTCGTCCTCGGCGGGGTGTTCCTGCTCGGATTCCGTGAGGCGGTGGTCGTGGCCATCCCGCTGGTCGCGGTCTTCCTGGTGCTCAACGCGGTGATCGTCGTGGTCGCGCTGGCCCGGATCGTCGAGGACCCGGGCATCGTGTCGAACTGGACGGCCGCGGTCACCACGAGCGGCGGCGGACCGGGGCATGTGCTGCTCACCGCCGTGTTGGCGTTCCCGCTGCTGGTGCTGGGGCTGTCCGGCTTCGAGACCGGGGTCAGCATGATGCCCCTGGTCGCGGCCGACGGTCCGGACAAGCAGGCCCGGCTCGCCGCCCGGATCCGCAACACGCGTCGGCTGCTCACCACCGCCGCGTTGATCATGTCGGTGTACCTGATCTCGACGACCTTCGTGACCACGGCGCTCATTCCGGCGGAGGAGTTCCGGCCGGGCGGCGGCGCGAACGGGCGGGCGCTGGCCTTCCTGGCGCACACCTACCTGGGTGAGGAGTTCGGCAGCGTCTACGACGTGAGCAGTGTGCTCATCCTCTGGTTCGCCGGCGCCTCCGCGATGGCCGGGTTGATCAACATCGTGCCGCGCTACCTGCCGTCGTACGGCATGGCGCCGGAGTGGGCGCGGGCGGTGCGCCCCGTGGTGATCGTCTACACCGTCGTCAGCGTCGGCATCACGATCGCCTTCCGCGCCGACGTCAACGCCCAGGCCGGCGCGTACGCCACCGGGATCCTGGCGATGATGGTCTCCGGGGCGGTGGCGGTGACGATCGCCGCGGCCCGTCGCCACCGGCGTGCCTCCGCGATCGGCTTCACCGTGCTGACCCTGGTGCTGCTCTACGCGCTGCTGGAGAACGTCATCGAACAGCCGGACGGGATCACGATCTCCGCGCTGTTCATCCTCGGCATCATCGTGGTCTCGTTGGTGTCCCGGGTCACCCGGACCACCGAGCTGCGGGCCGAGCGGATCGAGTTCGACGAGCCGGCCCGTCGGTTCATCACCGAGTCTCTGGCGCACGACGGGCAGCTGCACCTGATCGCGAACAAGCGGCAGAAGGGCTCGGTGAAGGAGTACACGCTCAAGGAGCGGGCGCAGCGCGGGATGAATCCGGTGCCCGGGGCCGCGGACGTGCTGTTTCTGGAGATCGACGTGGTCGACCCGTCGGACTTCAGTCAGGTGCTGCGCGTCCACGGGATCGAGGTGGGCGGCTTCCGGGTGCTGCGGACCAACAGTCCGGCCGCGCCCAACGCGATCGCCGCGATCCTGTTGGCCCTGCGGGACGTCACCGGGGTCCGGCCGCACGCGCATTTCGAGTGGTCGGAGGGGAGCCCCATCGCGCACCTGGCGCGCTACCTCATCCTGGGTCGGGGGGACACCCCGCCGGTGGTGCGGGAGATCATCCGCCGGGCCGAACGGGACCCGCTGCGCCGGCCCGGTATCCACGTCGGCGGGTGACATCGATGCCGGTCTGACAGCTTTGAAGATGAAAGAGGGGACTATTCACGTTCACACCTTCCTGTCCGTATTGCGGACCTATCGTGACGTTTGGTGGTCGACGAGCACGTCGAGCCCTCCGCGCCCGAATCAGCGCGGTCACGTCAGGTAGGCAGGAAGGTAGGCACCGTTGATGTCCACGTACCGAGAGGGAGACCGCGCGACCCGGCCCAGACGGCGGTCCCGATGGTTCATAGCCAGCGGTTTACTGGCGGGGAGCCTGGTCGTGGGAGCGGCCGGCGCGGCTGCCGCCGCCGACCGCGCCCTCACCCTCCCAGGTCTGGCCCGCCTCACCCCGACGGCCGACGACGATCGCCGCGACGGCGACCGGCAGACGTCGCAGCAGGGCGAGGACGGCGCCGAACGGGCCCGTCCCACCACCCCGGGCACCGGCAAGCGAGGAGTGGTGTCGGTGCCGTGCGACGCCGCGAAGCTGGTGGCGGCGCTGGTCGCGGCCAACGCGGAGGGCGGCGGCGAACTCCGGCTCGCGCCCAAGTGCCGCTACACCCTCAGCGAGGCGTTCCACGAGACCGACCAGTACGACGGCGGGATCCGTGACGCCCGGGAGGCCGCCGACGCCGCGGAGACCCCCGGTGACGCCGAGGCACCGCCGCACAACCCGGCCGACGACACCGCCGGCCTGCCGGTGATCTACCAGGCCATCACGATCGACGGCGCGGGCGCCACCATCGCCCGGGCCGCCCAGGCCGCCCCGTTCCGCTTCTTCACCGTCCGCGACGGCGGCGAGTTGACCCTGCGGGACATGGAACTGCACAACGGCCGTTCGGCGATCGAGGGCGGCAGCGTGCACGTGGTGCACGGCGCCACCGCCGTGGTGGAACGAGTCACCGTCTCGCAGAGCACGTCGCTGTCGCCCGAGGGCGGCGGTGGCGGCATCTTCAACGACGGCAACATGGTGGTCACCGACTCGACGTTCGTCGGCAACAGCGCATCCGGCGCCGCGGGCAAGGGCGGGGGCCTGCTCAACGGCGGCGTGCTGACGCTCAAGCGCTCCGAGTTCCACCGCAACAGTGCCAACGGGTACGGCGGCGGGCTCGGCAACTACCGGGGCGCCGCCGACGTGGAGAGCGTCTCCTTCACCCAGAACAGCGCCGCTCAGGGTGGTGGGCTGGCCAGCTTCTCGGCCCGGACGAAGGTCTCCGACACCGAGCTGCTGAACAACACCGCGCAGGTCGGCGGCGGGGCCGCCAACTCCGACGCGGTGCTGGTGATGCGCACGATGACCATCCGCGGCAACACGTCCACGGTCAACGGCGGCGGCATCTCGACGGTGAAGGGCCTGACGCCGCTCGACGACAGCGTGGTCGAGGGCAACACCACTCACGGCTTCGGCGCCGGCATCTACGCCGAGAAAGCGAACCTGCTGGTGCGAGGCAGTGACGTGACCCGGAACGAGGCCGTCGGCGCGGCGTCGCAGGGCGGCGGCATCTACGCCAGCGCGGGCTCGGTGGCGATCTACACCAGCAAGGTCACCCACAACGCGTCGACGCTGAAGCCCGGCGGTGTCTTCGGCATGCACGCCCAGGTCAAGATCGACGATGAGAGCGTGGTCGTCGAGAACGAGCCGACCAACTGTGAGGGCAGCCAGGTGCCGATCGCGCACTGTTTCCGCTGAACGTCGACCCGCGCACCCATCCCGAGCGCGCGGGCGAGCCGCCCCGATGACCAGTCGGGGCGGCTCGCCTGCGCCTGCCCTGGTCAGTCGCTGACCGCCCATTGGCCGCCACGCGGCCGAAGAGACCGCCTGCAAACCAGCCTCCTAGGATGCCCTACGGGATGTGACCCGTCCGCGCTACGGCAGCCCGAACCGGGCCACCCACGTCATCGACCCCCGCCCCGAAACGCGTCGGCCCGTGCTCCCGGATTTGGGAGCACGGGCCGACAGGCGTCTGTCCTACTTGGAAGGCTCCGGCAGCTTGCAGTCGACCTTCGGGTTGGCGCCGATGTAGTTCAGTGGCCCGGCCACGATCGTGACCAGGATGGTGCCGGCCTCGGCGCAGTTGGTGTCGTCACCGCTGTAGTAGCCGCGCTGACCGGCGGCGATCGCGCCGATCACCAACCAGATCACGACGATGACTCCGAGAATCGAGGTGCCGCGCATCGCTGCCTCCTGAGGTATGTGGTGGATCTGAGGTGCAGCCGTTGTACCCAATCGGGTCGCGCGGCTAACGGTTGCGTGCTACGCCCGCCTCCCGGCGGATCCTCCATCCGGCCGATGCCGTCCGCCGTTGCGTACCGCCCGGGCATCCGCCGCCCGCACCGGGTAGCGCCTGTCGGCTATCGGATCGGCGACCGACCTCGCCTTCATCCGGTCGAGTGGACGTAGAACTGCCTCACGGCCCCGCCGAGGAGGACTCAATGGACGCCCCGACACCGCCCCTGTACATCGACCGCCCCGAGGACGTCGCGGTCGCTGCCCGCGCGCTGGCTGGCGGCGCGATCGTCGCGGCGGCGTTCGCCAACTTCTACGTCATCGTCGCGCGCCCCGACGCGGCCACGGTGCGTCGGGTCAACCTGGCCAAGGGCCGACCGGTCCACCAGGTCGGCAGCATCACCACCGCGGTCGGTCGGATCCCGGGGATGTTCGACTGGACGCGGATCTCGCCCCGACTGCCGGTCGGTCGGGTGCGCGCGCTGATGGACGCCCTCTACGGGGCCGGGCCGTTCGGCTTCCGGGGCCCGGCGGCCGACCGGCTCCCCGACCACCTCACCCAGGTCGACCAGGCGATGCGGACCACCCAGGTGATCGCACCGGGCCTCACCTGCCCGTCCAATGCGCTCTTCGAGCGGGCGCTCGCCGAGACCGGAACGGATCACCTCTACATCACCTCGGCGAACCGGTCCCGGCATCTGACCGGCGCGGCGGAGGAGCCGGCGCACTGGAAGGCGGGAGCCCTCGCCGCGGATTTCGCCCACCTCGACGATCTGGTGGTGCTCGTCCACCGGGACGAGGCCGCCGCCCGCGCCGCGTACCCCGGTTACCTCACCACCTCGGTCACCCTGCTCTCGTTCCACGCACCGGAGGGTGACCTCGAAGAACCACCGGTGCTCACCGTCGACAGGCACGGATCGCTGCACCTGGACGACGTGCGCCGCGCCGCCGCGCCGCTGGGCCTGCAGGTGCGCCTGGCGGACACCGCCGGGCAACGGTTGCGGGTGCGGGGGTACGCCGGGGCGTTGGTGTGAGCGGTGCCAGTTGTGACCGGCCGGTGGGGGGTTGGTTCAGTGCGGCGGTGCCGGGGCCTCCGGTGGCTTGCCGTGGCTACGCCGGAAGTCCGCGTAGGCCACGCCGGCCAGCACCAGCAGCCCGCCGAGCGAGGCGAAGACCGGCGGCAGGTACAGCACGCCGGGGGCGATGGTCAGCAGCGCCAGCACCCCACCGGGTCGGGACCACGACACCCGGCTGAACACCTCGTACTCGAACGAGGCCCGGCCGGTCAGGAACAGCGCCGGGCCGCCGAGGATCACCGCCAGCCAGGCCGGTGGGGTCCGCCCGGTCGGTTCGTGCAGCACCAGGTGGAACCCGGACGCGGTGGTGACCACGCCGGCAATCATCAACAGGTGGGTGTACGGCGCGGTGAACAGGAACTTACTGGGTGACCGGGCCGCCTGGATGGCGGTCGGCAGCAGCTCGCCGGACTTGTGCACGTAGATCCGCCAGAGCAGCAGCGTGGTCAGGAATGCCACCGCGAAGGCCCCGATGTTCTCGGCCTCGTTGTGCTCCATGCTGAACATGGTGCCGATCGTCAGGATGGCGTCGCCGAGCGCGATGATGAAGAACTGCTGGTAGCGCTCGGAGAGATGCTCCGCGGTGACGTTGCGCTGTTTCTCGGGCACCACGCCGAGCCCCGGCACCGGGTACGCGAGCCGGAAGCCGAGGTAGTCGATGGCGAGTGCGATGGCCCAGCACACGATCCGGGCGTCCCCGCTGACGAACGCGCCGATGAGCCACGGGACCGCCGACACCGTGAACCAGACGAAGATGCGGGCCGCCCGACGCTGGGTCTGCGGTTCGCGGCGTACCGCTGGCATCAGGAACAGCCCACGCCCGAGGTGGATCGCCACGTACGTGCCCGCGAACACGAGCCCCCGGGCGTTGAACGCCTCCGGGATCGCCGTGGTCATCAGCAGCGCGCCGAACATCACGGCGCTGATCAGCAGTTTGATCTCGGTGCGTTCCGGGTTGTAGAGGTCGGTGACCAGCGTGGTGATCGCCCAGGTCCACCAGACGGCGGCCAGCATGATCAGTGCCTGGGCGGCCCGGTGCCAGTCGAGCTGGTTGACCATTCCCCGCGAGATGAGCGCCAGCGCGACCACGTACACCAGGTCGAAGAAGAGTTCGAGCAGGGTGACCCGGCGCGTGCCCTCCGGGTCGCGCACCGGGGGACCGCTGGCCCGTGGCGATCCGGGCTCCGGCGCGGCGAGGTGCACGGGATACTCCTGCGGAACCGATCGACTCGACGGACCGGTCCGGTCCACCGCTACCGACGGTAACGAGCGGGGGAGCGCGGGATTCCGCGTTCGCCCGCTCGTCCCCCAACCGGGTTGATCGACTCGGGTTTTCCCAGGTCGGGGCTATCCCGCTTGCCGGGAGGTCGACGGCGCCCCGTCGCCACGGGGGGCGGCGAGGGCGTCGACCAGACGGCGGGCCGAGCCGGCCAGGTTCCATCGTTGGGCGAGCTCGAGCAGCCGGTCCGGGTCGGCCGGCGCGGTCGGCAGCGCGGTGGGCAGCTCCGGCAGGGGGACGTCCAGGGCCACCCGGACCACTGTCGGCGCGACGGCGAGATAGTCGCGCGCCGCGACCAGTTTGGCGCGCAGGCCCGGTGCGAAGGACGAGTCGGAGTCGTCGAGCGCGGCCAGGATGCCGGCGATGCTGCCGTAGCGCTCGATCAGCCGGGCGGCGGTCTTCTCGCCGACGCCGGCCACCCCGGGCAACCCGTCACTCGGGTCGCCGCGCAGCGCGGCGAAGTCGGCGTACCGGTCTGCGGGCACGCCGTAGCGGGCCCGCACCGCGGCGTCGTCGCAGTCGTCGAGCTTGGCGACGCCGCGCCCGACGTAGAGCAGCCGGACCGCTCGGGCGTCGTCGACGAGTTGGAACAGGTCGCGGTCGCCGGAGACCACCTCGACCGGGCCCGGCTGGGTCACCGAGAGGGTGCCGAGCACGTCGTCCGCCTCGTAGCCGGTCGCGCCGACCGCGGTGATGCCCACCGCGGTCAGCACCTCCAGGATCATCGGCACCTGCGGGGAGAGGGTGTCCGGGACGATCTCGCCGCCCTGCGGTGCGACCCGGTGCGCCTTGTACGACGGCAGCAGGTCGACCCGCCAGGCTGGGCGCCAGTCGTGGTCCAGGGCGCAGACCATCCGGTCGGCGCCGCGCACCCGGATCAGGGTGGCGAGCATGTCGAGGAAGCCACGCACCGCGTTGACCGGGGTGCCGTCCTCGGCCTTGGCGGCGGACTCGGGAATGCCGAAGTAGGCCCGGAAATAGAGGCTGGCTGCGTCGATCAGCAGGATCGGGGGTCGGTGTGCCACGCCGGACAGCCTGGCACAGCCGTCCGACGATCTGGGGTACGCCCGGCCGCTGGTGGTGTCAGCGTCGCTCGTCGGGCCGGTAGACGGTCTCCCGGCGGGCCAGGTGCTGCACGACGTAGCTGGTCACCAGCAGCAGGATCGCGACGACCACCTCGACCCAGGCGGCGACGCCGTCGGCGACGGTGACGGCGATGATCAGCAGGACCAGACCGACGAGTGCGAGGACGCCGGCCCACAGTTGGCGGCGACGGCGGGTCGCCGCCCGGCTCGCCTGGTTCGCTGCCATGTCGGTCCTCCCGGTCGGGGAGTCCGGGCGGCTCCCCGCTTCCAGGCTATGGCTCCGGGAGGCGTTCGATGAGGAAAACCGACGCGCGGGGCGTGGACCGCGCTCCGATCGTCGTCGCGGTGCGTTCCAATCCGGAACGGACTATAGTCGCGGCGGAGCGAATGGAGGTGGCTGGTGCGGCGAGAGGATCTTGCCGATGCGGACTGCGGCATCGCGCAGGCGCTCGGCGTGCTGGGGGACTGGTGGACCTTCCTCATCGTTCGCGACGTCGCCGGCGGGACGACCCGCTTCGACGCGCTGCAGCGGGAGCTGGGCGTGAGCCGGCGGGCGCTGACCGAACGCCTCGCCGCCCTGGTCGAGCACGGTGTGCTGGAGCGCAGGCCGTATTCGCGACACCCACCCCGCTACGACTACCTGCTCACGGCGAGGGGCGAGGGGCTGTTGCCGGTGTTGATCGCGTTGCAGGACTGGGGGACGAGGCACCTCATGGGCGATGGTGACGTGACCGCGACGGCCGACGCCGGCTCGGCCGAGGCGCGCCGTGCGCACGAGCTGGTGGGCCGGCGACTCCCCGAGGTCGTCCTACCCGCCGCCGACGGGCAGCCGGTCGCGGTGGCCGCGACGGACACGTGGACCGTCCTCTACCTGTTCCCCGGGGCGTACGCGCCGGGGACGCACGGCTATCCGCTCGGCTGGGCGGAGATTCCGGGCGCCCGGGGGTGCACCCTGGAGTCGACCACCTACGCCAAGCGGCACCCGGACTTCCAGGCCGCCGGTGTGCGGGTGTACGGCGTCAGCAGCCAGCGACCCGACCAGCTCGCCGCCTTCGCCGCGTACGCCGAACTGCCGTTTCCGCTGCTGTCCGATGAGGATGGCCGGCTGGGGGCGGGGCTGCTGCTGCCGGTGTTCCGCGCCGGCGGGGTGAACCGGTTCAAGAGGCTGACGCTGCTGGTCGACCCGACGGCGGTGGTACGAGCCGTGCAGTTCCCGGTCACCGACCCGGCCGGCTCGGTGCAGGAGATGCTCACCCTGGTCCGTGAGCTCGCAGGGGCCCCCGACTGACGCCTTCGCGTCGATCGGGGACCATGCGAGCATCCTGCGGGCCCGCCACCGGGGAGCCTGCGGGCGAGGTGTCAGGCCGGGAGCGTCCAGCGCTGGTTGGCGCCGGCGAAGCAGTCCCAGATCTGCAACCGGGTGCCGTCGGCGGAGCTGTTGTCGGTGGCGTCGAGGCACTTGTTCGACTGCGGGTTGCGTAGCGTGCCGTTGGACTGCGCCTGCCAGACCTGTGCGCCGCTGCCGTTGCAGTCCCAGAGTTGGACCTTCGTGCCGTTGGCGGTGCCGCCGCTGGTGATGTCGGCGCACTTGCCGAGGGCGCGTAGCGTGCTGTCGCTGGCCACGGTCCAGGTCTGCGCGTTGGTGCCGTTGCAGGTCCAGAGCTGGATGGCGGCGCCGTTGGCGGTGCTCGCCGAGGCCACGTCGACGCACTTGCCGCCGATGCCGGTGATCCGACCGGTACGACCGGCGGGCGGCGGGGTGGTGCCGCCCATGATGGTGTCGTACATGGCGCTGAGCAGCGAGGTCGAGCCGGACATGTCCTGGCTCAGCTCCCAGTTCATCACTCCGCCGGCGTTGGCCAGCGCCCACTGCGTCTTGCGCTTGACCGTCGGGATGCCGTTCCAGCACTGCTGGCTGCCGCCGATGGTGGCGCAGTCCCGGTTGGCGTTCGCCGGGTCGAGTCCGACCAGGTACGAGTAGTTGTAGTACACGGGGCGGCTGTAGAACGGGATACCGAGGACTGCCTTGCTGGCCGGCAGGCCGCGGGCTTTCCACAGGTTGACGCTGTTGATCGACCAGTCGTAGTTGGCGTGCGGGCTGCCGCCGTCGTACGCCATGATGTTGAGCCAGTCGACCTGGTTGAACACGGCCGTCTGGACGCCCTGGACGCTGGGGCCCTCGGAGACCACGGCGGCGGTGAGCAGTTTGCCGCGACTGCGCATCGCGCTGCCGAGCTGCGTCATGAGCGCCGTGTAGTTGTTGGCCGAGGTGCCCGGGTCGGGGTATTCCCAGTCCATGTCGACGCCGTCGAGGTTGTACTGGTTGACGAGGTTGACCAGGTTGTTGACGAAGGTCGTCCGGGTGCCGGAGTTGGCCGCGAGGGCCTCGAAGGCCGAGTCGTTGCCGTCGTTCCAGCCGCCGACGGCGATGGAGACCTTCACGTTGTTGGCGTGCGCCTGGGAGACCAGCGAGGAGAGCCGTCCGCCGTCCACCCCCTGCAGGCTGCCGTTGCTGTTGGGGAGCACGAACGCGTAGTTGATGTGGGTCAGTTTGTTGTACTGGATGGTGTTGATGTTGCCGGCCCAGGAGGGCATGTAGCCGACGCTCTTGAAGTTGTTCGGCAGCACCACGGCCTGCGCGGCGGTGGGGACGAGGGTGAGGGTGGAGGCGGCTGTGGCCAGCGCGAGTGTGCCGGCGGCGAGGGCGCGGCGCAGTGGTGAGGACATCGGGGGCCTTCCCGTGGGCGGGGGATGACACCCGCCCGCGCAGGGTTGTCGCGGGCGGGGGGTGCGGGACGCAGGTACGGGTGGGCCTCGAGGCAGCCAAATCTTAAAGAGTGTTAACTGTCGGAGTCAATCAACATCTGTGGATTTCCGGCGGGACGGTGCGAATAGGGGGTTTGCCCAAACGACCGTTAAGCTGACGGGGTGGGAATCGACGAGCTGTATCCGCCGGATCGCCTGATCGCCGCGCAGCGCGCCACCGCCGCCGCCGGCCTGGACGCCCTGTTGCTCACCCCCGGCTCCGACCTGCGATACCTGACCGGATACGACGCCCACGCGGGGGAGCGGCTGACCTGCCTGGTGCTGCCCGCCGAGGGCGAGCCGACCCTGATCGTGCCGAGGTTGGAACGCCCCGCCGCGGAGGCGTCCCCCGCGCCGGCGACCGGGGTGCGCATCGTCGACCACGTCGACGGGACCGACCCGTACCCCCTGGTGGTCGCCGCCCTCGACGGCCCGGTCGCGGCGGTCGGGCTCGCCGACCGGATGTGGGCCGAGCAGGTCCTCGGCCTGCGCGCAGCGCTGCCCGACGCCGCCCAACGCCTCGCCGGGGAGGTGCTGCGCGAGCTGCGGATCCGCAAGTCCCCGGCGGAGGTCGCGGCGCTCGCCGAGGCCGGCGCGGCGATCGACGAGGTGCACCTGCGGATGGGCGAGTGGCTGCGCCCCGGCCGCACCGAGGCCGAGGTCGCCACCGACATCGCCGCAGCGATCCGCGCCGCCGGGCACGTCACCGTCGACTTCGTCATCGTGGCGGCCGGCCCCAACGGCGCCAGCCCGCACCACGGCACCTCCGACCGGCCGATCGGCGTCGGCGAGCCGGTGGTGGTCGACATCGGCGGCACGATGGCGTCGGGTTACCGCTCGGACTGCACCCGCACCTACCTGGCGGGTGGGCCGGCGCCGGCCGACTTCCTCGACTACTACGCGGTGCTGCGCGACGCCCAACGCGCCGCCGTCGAGGCGGTGCGGCCCGGAATCACCGGCGCGGCGGCCGACGCCGCGGCCCGGGCGCCGATCACCGCCGCCGGTTACGGCCCCGCGTTCCTGCACCGCACCGGCCACGGCATCGGTCTCGACGGGCACGAGGAGCCGTACCTGGTGGCCGGCAACGACAGACCCCTCGAAGCCGGCATGGCGTTCTCCATCGAACCGGGCATCTACCTGGCGGGGCGGCACGGCGCCCGCATCGAGGACATCGTCGTCTGCACCACGGACGGCGTGCAACGGCTCAACACCACCCCCACGGAGCTCATCGCGCTATGACTGTCGACCGGATCCTCCCCACCGACGAGGCCCACGACCTGCTGGGTCTCGCCACCGAGCTCGCCGACGGCGAGCTCGCGCCGAAGGCCGCGGCCTTCGAGGAACGCGCCGAGTTCCCCCGCGAGGTGCTGCGGACGCTGGGCCGCGCCGGCCTGCTCGGCCTGCCCTACCCCGAGGAGTACGGCGGCGCGGCCCAGCCGTACGAGGTGTACCTGCAGGTGCTGGAGATCCTGGCCAGCCGCTGGCTCGCGGTCGCCGAGGCGGTCAGCGTGCACACCCTGTCCTGCTATCCGGTGGCGGCGTTCGGCAGCGACGAGCAGCGCAAGCTGCTGCCGGACATGCTCGGTGGCGAGTTGCTGGGCGCATACTGCCTCTCCGAGCCGCAGGGTGGCTCGGACGCGGCGGCGCTGACCACCCGGGCGGACCGTGACGGGGACGCGTACCTGGTCTCCGGCACCAAGGCGTGGATCACCCACGCCCGGACGGCCGACTTCTACAACATCTTCTGCCGCACCGGCGGGCCCGGTCCGAAGGGGATCTCCTGCCTGCTCGCCGACGCCGGCACGGCCGGCATCACCCCGCAGGCGGCCGAGCGGACGATGGGGTTGCGCGCGTCCCCGGTGGCGCAGATCGCCTTCGACGAGGCGCGGGTGCCGGCCGACCGGCTGATCGGCGGCGAGGGGATGGGCTTCACCATCGCGATGTCCGCGCTGGACTCCGGCCGGCTGGGCATCGCGGCGTGCGCGGTGGGGCTGGCCCAGGCCGCCCTGGACTACGCCGTCTCCTACGCCCGCGAGCGGCAGCAGTTCGGCCGCTCCATCATCGACTTCCAGGGGTTGGGGTTCCTCCTCGCCGACGCGGCCACCCAGATCTCCGCCGCCCGCGCGCTGACCCTGGCGGCGGCCCGGCTGCGCGACGCCGGCCGCCCGTACGCGATCGAGGCGGCCAAGGCGAAGCTCTTCGCCACCGACATGGCGATGCGGGTGACCACCGACGCGGTGCAGGTGCTCGGCGGCGCGGGTTACGTGGCCGACCACCCGGTGGAGCGGTACATGCGCGAGGCGAAGGTGTTGCAGATCGTGGAGGGCACCAACCAGATCCAGCGGATGGTGATCTCCCGGGCCCTCGCGAAGGGCTGACGACGGCGCGTGGTGGCGCGGCTGCGATGGGTGCGTCGCGGCCCGCCACCCCGGTACCTCGTCGCCGTGCGGCGGTTTTCCCGGTAGGTTGCACGCCGTGGAGGAGATCGACCGCGCTATCGTCGCCGCGCTGACCGCCGACGGCCGTTTGTCGTACACCGACCTGGCCGAGCGGGTGGGGCTGTCGGTGTCCGCCGTGCACCAGCGGGTCCGCCGGCTGGAACAGCGCGGGGTGATCAAGGGGTACGCCGCCCGGGTGTCGTTCGAGGCGCTGGACCTGCCGCTGACCGCCTTCGTGGCGATCCGGCCCTTCGACCCGTCGCAGCCGGACGACGCCCCGGAGCGGCTGGCCCACCTGCCGGAGATCGACTCCTGCTACTCGGTGGCGGGGGAGGACTTCTACATGCTGCTGGTGCGGGTGGCCAGCCCCACCGACCTGGAGCGGGTGCTGCAGGACATTCGCACCTCGGCGAACGTCACGACCCGCACGACAGTGGTGTTGTCCACGCCGTACGAGAACCGGCCGCCGAAGATCAGCGCTGCGGCACCGAGTCGGTCGCGGTCCCGGGCGCCGGAGGAGCCGGCTGGTTCCACCGCAGGATGACCTGCCGGCCGTGTTCGTGGCCGAGCGCGCTGACCGTGGCGGTGTCCAGGCGTAGCCGCCCACCGGCGGACGGGGGCAGGCCGATCCAGCGGGCACCGAGCACCCGCAGGCTGTGCGCGTGCCCGACCAGCGCGACGGTGCCACGGTCGAGCAGCGGGGTGACGCGTGTCAGCACCCGGTCGAGCCGTTCGCCGACCTGCGCGGGGGACTCCCCGCCGGGGCAGCCGTCGGTCCAGATGTTCCAGTGCGGATCGTCGTCGTGGATGTCGACGGTGGTGCGGCCCTCGTACTCGCCGTAGTTCCATTCGCTGAGGTTCTCGTCGACGGCGTCGACGGTGAGCCCGGCCAGCTGCGCGGTGCGCAGCGCCCGGGAGCGGGGACTGGCCAGCACGCTGACGAAGCGCCGGCCGGCCAGGAACGCGGCCAGGGTGCGGGCCTGTCGCTCGCCGTCGGGGGTCAGCTCCAGGTCCGTGTACGAGGTGTGCCGCAGGCTGGCGCTCCAGGTGGTCTCGCCGTGCCGGATCAGCAGGAGCTCTCCCATGCGGTCAGTTAACCATCGTCGCCTGGGCCGACAGGCCGTCCTCCCTCAACCTATCTTCCTAGGACGCCTTAGCGGGTGTGCCAACCGGCACCGCCGGTTTCAGCACCGGGAGACCGGGCAAGTGAGCCTCGACAACCGCCAGACCGAGGAGGCGCGATGAGCTTCACCGAGAAGGCCAAGAACAAGGTTGAGCAGATGGCCGGCGCCGCGAGGGAGCGCGTCGGCGACATGACCGACAACGAGCGGATGCGTGGCGAGGGCGCCAGCCAGGAGAGCGACGCGCGCGCCAAGCAGGCCGGTCAGAACGTCAAGGACGCCGGTCGCAACATGAAGGACTCCTTCACGAAGTGACCTGAGCGGTCCGCGGGTCCCCGGGCGTCGATGCCGTCCGGGGACCCGTCGTGCTGCGGTTACTGGGTGTTGTTCGTGCGGCAGGCGGGGGGCGTGCGGGGCAGTGAGGGTGGCTCGCGTTTGGGATGATCGGCGGCGTGATTCGCGCTCGACTTCGTCCGTTGTGGTGTGGCGTACTCGCGGCAGTGACCGTTGTCGGCGGGGCCGCGTGTACGGCGTCTCGGGTGCCGCCGCCGGACCGGCCGGTCTTCGTCGGGTCGTCGGCCTCGTCGACCCCTACCGGTGCGCCGTCGGCGGTCGCCTCTTCGGCGGTGCCGTCGACGCGTGTTTCTCCGGCGGTACCGTCGGCCGCCGTCTCGTCGCCGCCGGCGGTTGCCACGACGCCGGGCGCGACGCCGATCGGGAGCAGGGCCCCGGTGGTGGATCATGGCCCGCGCACTGGTGCCAAGGTGGCGTTGACCTTCGACGCGGACATGACCAACGGGATGTTGGCCAGCCTTCGCACCGGCCGGGTGCGGTCGTACGCCAACCTGCGCATCCTGGACCTGCTGGAGCGGGAGCAGGTGCCGGCGACGTTCTTCCTGACTGGCAAGTGGGTGCAGCGGTATCCGGACGTGACCCGGCGGATCGCCGGCAATCCGCGCTTCGAGTTGGCCAACCACACCTACGGGCACGCGGCGTTCACCGCCGGTTGTTACGACCTGCCGCGGCTGTCGGTCGACAAGTTGGCCGGCGATGTGGCGCGAACGTTCGAGGTGATCGAGCCGTACGGGGGTCGGCAGACCCGGTACTTCCGGTTTCCGGGGCTCTGCCACGATGCGGCGGCGCTGGACGCCCTGGCCCCGTTGGGTGTGACGGTCGTTGACGGGGACGTGGTCAGCGGCGATCCGTTCGCGACGGCGTGGAAGCCGTTGGTGCGGGCGGTGTTGGACCACGTCCGCCCGGGGTCGGTGGTGATCATGCATGTGACCGAGGCGAACGCGGCGATGACCGATGAGGCGTTGCCGCACATCCTGGCGGGGTTGCGGGAGCGGGGGTTGGTGCCGGCGCCGTTGTCGGAGGTGCTGGCCGGCTGAGGGTTCCCGGATACCCGACACCCCCGGGAGCGAGCTCCCGGGGGTGTTCTGTGTGGAGGGTCAGTCGTCGCGGTGGTCGGCCCACCACTGCTGGCCGTCGGCGGGGAGGGTGTCGATCGGGTCGTAGTAGGCGTAGCGCTTGTTGAGCGCCTCCAGGTCGGCCGATTCGATGGACGTGCGGTAGTTCTTCGTCCAGTAGGAGATGCCGCGCTCACGGTCGTAGTCGGTGAGCATGTGCACCCAGCGCTTACCGACGAAGGGGACGTCGCAGACGATGCGGGGGGTGGCGTAGCCGGGGAGGTAGCCCATGATGTCGTGCTGGAGTTGCTGGGCGTGCCAGACCGGGACGCGCCAGTGTTCGGCGTTGGGGATCATGTCGCACATGTAGAAGTAGTACGGCAGGATCCCGGCCTCACCTTGCAGGGCGAAGCAGAGGTCGAGCAGTTCCGGGGTGGTGGCGTTGACGCCGCGCATGAGGACGCCCTGGTTGCGGACGTCGCGGACGCCGACGTCGAGGGCGGTCTGGGCGGCCTTGGCGACCAGTGGGGTGAGGGACTGGGCGTGGTTGACGTGGGTGTGGATGGCGAGGTTGACGCCGCGGCGGGCGGCGGTGCGGGCCACCCGCTCCAGGCCTTCGACGACGTCGGGCTGCAGCCAGTGTTGGGGCAGGCCCATGAGGGCCTTGGTGGCGAGCCGGATGTCGCGGACCGTCTCCAGTTCCAGCAGGCGCATGAGGTACGACTCGAGGTTGCGCCAGGGGACGTTGGCGACGTCGCCGCCGGAGACGACGACGTCGCGTACGCCGGGGTGGGCTTTGAGGTAGGCGATGTGGGCGTCGTAGCGGTCGACGGGCTTGAGGGTGAGTTTGAGTTTGTCGACGGTGGGGGTGGAGTTGCCGACGAGGTCCATGCGGGTGCAGTGCCCGCAGTACTGGGGGCAGGTGGACAGCAGTTCGGCGAGGACCTTGGTGGGGTAGCGGTGGGTGAGGCCTTCGGCGACCCACATGTCGTGCTCGTGGAGGCTGTCGCGGCTGGCGTAGGGGTGTGAGGGCCAGTCGGTGCGTCGGTCGGAGGCGACCGGGATCATGTAGCGGCGGATGGGGTCGGCGAGCAGCGCCTCGGTGGTGGGGGTCGCGAACGGCACCATCGTGTTGATCATCTGGGGTGGCACCAGCATGGACATGGTGGCCAGGGCCTTCTGGTCGGCCTCGAGGTCGGCGTAGAAGGTGTCGTCGATCAGGTCGCCGAGGACGGCGCGGAGCTGCTTGGTGTTCTTGACGCAGTTGACGCGCTGCCACTGGGCGGATTCCCACTGGTCTCGGGTGACGTGGCGCCAGCCGGGGAAGCGGGTCCAGTCGGGTTCGACCAGGGGGCGGCGGTGGTATTCGTAGGGCTGCCCGGCGGTCGGTGCGGCGACCGGGGCGTGACGGGGGTGCGGGATGGTGTGGGTCACGGCCCCTCCTCGGTGTTGCGGCTGATCATCGAAGCCCGAAGGCTACTGGAAAATATCCGGCAAAGAAATTAGTCTGCCGTAAGTTTTCCCGTTACGCGAGCCTTGACCGGGGCTTCAAACGGCTGGACAGGGGAGGTTGGCGTGACGTCACCGGTGGGACTGCACCGCGTCGTGCAACCGGCGGGGGTGCTGCCGCAGGCGGCTTGGCGCTTGGACGCGTCGCCGGCGATCGCGCCGAACGAGGTGCGGATCCGGGTGCAGCGGCTCAACCTGGACGCGGCGAGCTTCCGGCAGTTGTCGGAGAAGCACGGCGGGAACGGTGACGCGGTCCGCGCCGAGGTGCTGGAGATCATCACGACGCGGGGGAAGATGCAGAACCCGGTGACCGGGTCGGGTGGGATGCTGATCGGCACGGTCGAGGAGGCCGGTCGGCGTTCTCCGCTGGGGCTCAAGGCGGGGGAGCGGGTCGCCACCCTGGTGTCGTTGACGTTGACGCCGCTGGTGATCACCGACGGGTTGGCCCGTTGGGACGGGCGCAGTGAGCAGGTGCCGTGTGACGGGTGGGCGATCCTGTTCGCGCGGTCCATCGCGGCGGTGTTGCCCGACGACGAGGATCCGCAGTTGTCCCTCGCGGTGCTGGACGTGTGCGGGGCGCCCGCGCTGACCGCCCGGGTGGTGTCGGGCTACGTCGAGGAGCGTCGGCGTAGCGGTGATCCGACGCCGGTGCGGGTCGCGGTGATCGGTGGGGCCGGTAAGAGCGGGTCGTTGTCTCTTGCCGCGGCGCGGCGGGCGGGTGCCGCGCGTACCGTCGGTGTGGTGCCGGTGGCGGCGGAGCGCGACGCGCTGACGGCCGCCGGGCTGGCGTCGGTGGTGGCGTTGGCTGACGCGCGCGACCCGGTGGGGTTGTCGACGGCGGTGACGACCGCGCTGGGTGTGCCGGCGGATGTGACGGTCGTCTGTGTGGATGTGCCGGGGTGTGAGCATGGGGCGGTGCTGGCCACCGCGGACGGCGGCACCGTGATCTTCTTCTCGATGGCGACGAGCTTCTCGGCGGCGGCGTTGGGCGCGGAGGGGTTGGCGGCGGACGTGACGATGCTGGTGGGCAACGGGTACGTGCCGGGGCACGCGGAGTTGGCGCTGGGGCTGCTGCGGGCCGAGCCGGGGGTGCGTCAGCTGTTCGCGGCGCGGGTCGCGGCAGACTGAGGTCATGACGAACCCCTCGACGTTGTATCGCGGCGGCGTGCTGCACTGCCCCGCCGATCCGAGCGCTACCGCGCTGCTGGTGTCCGGTGGACGGATTGCCTGGTTGGGCACCGATGGTGACGCGCCGTCGGCCGACCGGGTGGTGGACCTGGGTGGGGCGTTGGTGACGCCGGCGTTCGTCGACGCGCATGTGCACGCCACCGACACCGGGTTGGCATTGTCCGGGCTGGCGTTGTCCGGGGTGCGCTCGGCGGGGCAGTTGCTCGACGCGGTGGCGGGGTTCGCGGCGGGTCTGCCGGCGGACGCGGTGGTGCTGGGGCACGGGTGGGACGAGTCGGGTTGGTCGGATCCGACGTTGCCGGACGCGGTGGCGTTGGACCGGGCGGCCGGTGGGCGGCGGGTGTATCTGTCGCAGGCGTCGATCCACTCGGCGTTGGTGTCGTCGGCGTTGCTGGCGGCGTGCCCGCAGGTGGTACGGGCGGCCGGGTACGACGCGTCGGGCTGGTTGCGGCGCGACGCGCATCATGTGGTGCGGGCGGCGGCGCAGGCGTCGGTGAGTAGGGCGCAGCGGGTCGCGGCGCAGCGGGTGGCGTTGGCGCACGCGGCGTCGTTGGGGATCGCGGCGGTGCACGAGTGTGGTGGCCCGCAGATTTCCGACGAGGAGGACTTCACCGGTCTGTTGGGCATCTCCGGTGCGGGGTTGCCGGAGGTGTACGGGTACTGGGGTGAGTTGGGTGGCGCGGCGCGGGCCCGGGAGTTGGGTGCGGTGGGCGCCGGTGGGGACCTGTTCGCCGATGGGGCGTTGGGGTCGCGCACGGCGCACGTGTCGCAGCCGTACGGCGACGGTGAGGGTTGCGGGCACGGGTACCTGACGGTCGAGCAGGTGCGCGATCACTTGTTGGACTGTGCGGCGCACGGCATGCAGGGCGGGTTCCATGCCATCGGTGACGCGGCGATCGGCACGGTCCTGGACGGTTTCGCGGCGGCGGCGCAGACGTTGGGTGTGGAGCGGCTGCGGGCGGCCCGGCACCGCATCGAACACGCGGAGATCATGAGCAAGGCGTTGATCGCGCGGTTCGTGGAGTACGGGGTGGTGGCGAGCATGCAGCCGGCGTTCGACCGGTTGTGGGGTGGCGCGGGCCGGATGTACGAGGCGCGGTTGGGGTTGGACCGGTCGTTGGAGTCGAACCCGATGGGTGCGATGCACTCGGTGGGGGTGGCGTTGGCGTTCGGGTCGGATTCGCCGGTGACGCCGCTGGACCCGTGGGGGTCGGTGCGGGCGGCGGCGGCGCATCACAACCCGGCGCAGCGGATGGGTGTGCGGTCGGCGTTCGCGGCGCACACCCGGGGTGGGTGGCGGGCGGTGCATCTGGATGTCGAGGGGGTCCTCGCGTTGGGTGCGCCGGCGACGTTCGCGGTGTGGTCGACGCCGGCGGGGGTGCAGCGGGGTCTGCCGGTGTTGCTGGCCGAGGACCCGGAGGCGCGGGGTCCGGAGGACCCGACGCCGCTGCCGGTGTGTCGGCGCCTGGTGCTGCGCGGTGAGGTCATCTATGAGGAAGGGTCATCATGACCGGGAAACTTGATCTTGATCCGGTGTTGGTGGCGCGGGCGCGGGAGTTGGCGCGTCGGGCCGGGCAGCCGGTGGTGGACCTCGCGCGCAGCCACACCACCGTGTCGGTGGAGCGGGCGGTCCTGCGGTTGGCCGGGGTGACCGGCGCCGACCCGGACGGCATTCCGTGGGTGAACCGGCTCGTCGACGCGGTCGCCGCGGACGTGGGGTTGGGTCACGGGGTGGCGGTGCCGGTGTTCGACGCCCTGGTGCGTGAGGGCAGCACCGACGTGACGTTGCTGGCGCAGAAGGCCGCCGCCGGGTCGGTGCGGTTCACCCAGCCCAGCGGGCGGGCGGCGACGGCAGCCCGGTCGGCGGCGCGCAAGGCGGTCGGTGCGGGCATTCGGCGCATCGACCGGCGGCGGGCCGAGCGGGACCGGCTCATCACGCGGCACGGGGACCCGAAGCAGCGGCCGTGGATCTACCTGATCGTGGCGACCGGTGACATCTACGAGGACATCCCGCAGGCGCAGGCCGCCGCGCGGGCGGGCGCGGACGTGATCGCGGTGATCCGCTCCACCGGGCAGTCGTTGCTGGACTACGTGCCCGAGGGCGCGACCCGGGAGGGGTTCGCCGGCACGTACGCCACCCAGGAGAACTTCCGGCTGATGCGCGCGGCGTTGGACGAGTCGTCGAAGGAGGTGGGCCGCTACGTGCGGTTGACCAACTACGCGTCCGGGCTGTGCATGCCGGAGATGGCGACCCTGGCCGGGCTGGAACGCCTCGACATGATGTTGAACGACTCGATGTACGGGATCCTGTTCCGCGACATCAACCCGGTGCGCACGTTCGTCGACCAGCGGTTCTCCCGGCAGGTGCATGCCCGCGCCGGGATCATCATCAACACCGGTGAGGACAACTACCTGACCACCGCCGACGCGGTCGACGAGGCGCACACGGTGACGGTGTCGCAGTTGCTCAACGAGTTCTTCGCGCACGAGGCGGGGTTGGCGGACTGGCAGTTGGGGTTGGGGCACGCGTTCGAGATCAACCCGGAGGTGCCGGAGTCGTTCCGGTTGGAGTTGGCGCACGCGTTGCTGGCCCGGGAGTTGTTCCCCGACGCGCCGTTGAAGTGGATGCCGCCGACGAAGCACATGACCGGTGACGTGTTCCGGGGCAATCTGCTCGACGGGTTCTTCAACCTGGCCGGCGCGCTGACCGGTCAGGGCATCCTGCTGGTGGGGATGATGACCGAGGCGGTGGTGACGCCGTGGCTGTCGGATCGGGACATCGCCCTGCAGAACGTGCGCTACGTCCTCGGCGCTGCCGGTGGGCTGCACGAGGACTTCGTGCCGGCGCCGGGCGGGTTCATCCGCCGCCGCGCCAATCAGGTCCTCGGTGAGGCGTTGGACCTGTTGGAGCGCATCGGGGAGCAGACGTTGCTGACGGCGATCGCCGAGGGCACCTTCGGGATCATGAAGCGGCCCGCGGGCCGGGGCAAGGGCCTCGACGGGGTCGCCGCGCACGAGGCCGACTACTGCAACCCGGCCACCGACATCCTGGAGGCCGCCGCGTGAGCGCGCAGACCGGTAAGCAGATCGTGCGCCCGTACGGGGACACCACCGGTGATGGCATGGTGCAGGTGTCGTTCACCCTGCCGGTGAGCCATGACAAGCGGGCCGAGGGCGCGGCGGTGCAGTTGGCCAACAAGATGGGCATCGACCCGGCGATGGTGGTGCACGCCAAGCCGATGGGCGACGGGTTCACGTTCTTCGTCGTCTACGGGCGGGTGAACCACCTGGTCGACCTCAACGCCGTGCAGGTGGTGGAGCGGGACTTCGCGTTGCTGTCGGCGAAGGACGTCAACACGGTGATCAAGCAGCGGTTGCGGCGCAAGCTGTCGGTGGTCGGGGCCTGCATCGGCACCGACGCGCACACCGTCGGCATCGACGCGATCCTCAACGTGAAGGGCATCGCGGGGGAGAAGGGCCTGGAGTACTACCGGGAGTTGAAGGTCACCAACATGGGCGCGCAGGTCAGCGTGCCGGAGTTGGTGGAGACCGCCCGGGCGGAAAAGGCCGACGCGGTGCTCGTGTCGCAGGTGGTCACCCAACGCGACGCGCACCTGCACAACACCCGGGAGATGTCCGCGGCGTTCCGGGAGGCGATGCCGGCGGGGCGGCGGCCGCTGCTGATCGTCGGCGGTCCTCGGTTCGACGAGACGATGACCGACGAGTTGGGCGTCGACCGGATCTTCGGTCGGGGCACCACGCCCGGCGAGGTGGCCAGCTACCTCGTGCACGCCCTGATCACGCAACGGAAGGCGCAGGCATGACCGACGCACGGCTCGGGTTGACGGTGACGCACCGGCGGTATGTGCCGTACTCGCACGCCCACTACGCCGGCAACCTGGTCGACGGGGCGTACGCGCTGGGGTTGTTCGGCGACGTCGCCACGGAGGTGTGCATCCGCACCGACGGCGACGAGGGTCTGTTCGCCGGGTACGCCGACGTGCGGTTCCTCGCGCCCATTCACGCCGGGGACGTGGTGCAGGTGACCGCGCGGGTGTCGCGGCTGGGTACCCGCAGCCGCACCCTGGAGTTGAGCTGCGCGGTGGTGTGCCGGGGCCGCCCGGACCGTTCCGCGTCCGCCGCGGAGGTCCTCGACCCGCCGATCGTGGCGGTCACCGCGACCGGCACCGTGGTCGTCCCCGCCGCCACCAGCGTGAGTCGCGAGGAGTGAGCCGGGGTTGCGAGCCCCGCAGTCGCGAACACCACAGACACGGTGAGTCGCGAGCAGTGAGCCGGGGTTGCGCGAGCCCGGCAGTCGTGAACAGGGGAGCGCTGTGACCCTGGTGGTCTGCGCGGACGTCGGTTCCACGTACACGAAGGCGGCGGTGGTGGACCTGGCCGCCGGTGTCCTCGTCGGCGCGTCGTCGGCGCCGACGACGGTGGGCACCGACGTGCTGCACGGCCTGGACGCCGCGGTCGCGGCGGCCACCGCCGGGCTGCCGGTGGGTGACGTGCCGTGGTACGTGTGCTCGTCGGCCGGTGGTGGGTTGCGGTTGGCCGTGATCGGCTACGAGCCGCTGGTCACCGCGCAGGCGGGGCGGCGGGTCGGGTTGTCGGCGGGCGCGCACGTGGTGCACGTCGCGGCGGGTCGGCTCGGCGCGGCCGACCTGACGGCGTTGCGGGCGGCCCGACCGGATGTGGTGCTGCTCGTCGGTGGCACCGACGGCGGTGACGCCGACACGATCACCCACAACGCCACCCGGCTGGCCCGGGCCCGGTGGCGCAGGCCCGTCGTGTACGCGGGCAACGCCGACGTACGCGACGTCCTGACCGGGTTGCTGTGCGACGCCGGGGTGCCGGTCACCGGCGCGGAGAACGTCCTGCCGCGCATCGGGGTGCTCGCCCCGGCGTCGGCGCGGGCGGCGATCCGCGCGGTGTTCCTGCGTCACGTCATCGGTGGTAAACGGCTGTCGCGGGGCGCCCGGTTCGCCCGGCTGGTGCGGGCGGCCACCCCCGACGCGGTGCTCACCGGTGTGGAGGTGCTCGCCGACACCCTCGGTGGTGACCTCGCCGTGGTCGACGTGGGTGGGGCCACCACCGACGTGTACTCGGTGCTCACGCCCGACGAGCGGGCCACTGGGCCGGGCCGGGAGGTCGCGGGGAGTCTGTGGCGGGCCCGCACCGTGGAGGGCGATCTGGGGATGCGGTGGAGCGCCCCGGGGGTGGTGCGCGCCGCCGTCGAGGAGCGGTTGCTCGCCGCCGACGAGGCCGACGACCTGACGGCAGCGGCGGCGCGGCGGGCGGCCGACCCGGCGTTGCTGGCCGTCGACGACGTCGAGCGGGCGGTGGACCGGCGCATCGCCACCCTCGCCGCGACGGTGGCGCTGCGCCGGCACGCCCGGGGGGCGGCGACCGGTGAGCGGGCCGGGCGGGACCTGCGCGACGTGCGGTTGCTCGTGGGCTCCGGTGGGGTGTTGCGGCACGCGCCGGCGGACGTGTCCGGGCAGGTGCTGACGGCGGTCCTGGCCGATCATGCCGGCGGGTGGGCGCTGCCGCGCGCCGCGGCCACAGTGGTCGACGCGGACTACGTGCTGGCCGCCGGAGGGCTGCTCGCCGAGGAGCACCGGGCGGCCGCGGGGGCGCTGCTGCGTCACCATCTGCGTACGCATTGAGACTCGCCGACCCGACACGCCGTGTCGCAACACACGACAGGCCGGGTGCGGGTTGACAACCGACGGGGGTCGGCACGTACCGTCTTTGAGTCCTACCACGGGAAGCGGCTGTTGTTCGCTTCGTCCCTTCGTCCGCTGGCCGAGCGACATTTTTCAGCGTCATAGTCGCGGCGGCCAGGTCCAGCGGGCGGGGGTCGGCGGGGCGGCGCGAACCGGCCGCGGTTACCGGTGTACGGGCAGGGTGAGGTGCACGGCCAGTAGACAACGGCCCGGCGGGGGCAGCCAGTCCACGTCCGGTCGGTCCGAAGGTCGTCGTGCCCCATCCTCGCCACACCGGCCGGGAAGGGCCTGGGAGCATCGGGGCGCGGCGCAAGCCGCGCCCCGATTTCATACCCCCCCCCCCACGACCGCGCCGATCTTGCGGTTTGTGTCGTTGATGTGGGTGGGAATGCCCCTTGTGTCGGCGCAGAATGCGCAAGATCGCCGACTGGGGGTGGTACGGCGCCCCTCAGCACGGCCCGACGCGGCCGTCGGGACCCTCAGCCAGGTAGCCTTCGCCGGGTGATCGAGGTGAAGCTGCGGTGACGATGCTGGACCGGGATGAGACGCACGCCCCGACGGGGCTGCCCCAGCCGGTTGGCCCCGGTGGGCCGTTGCCGCTGCGGGTCGCCGCGCCGCTGGCCGTGGCCGCCGGGCTGGCCCTGCTGGTGGCGTTCCCCCCGTACGGGGTGTGGCCGCTCGCGCCCGTCGGGGTGGCGTTGCTGGCCGCCGCCGCGCACCGGCGGCGGTTGCGGGCCGGCGCCGGGCTGGGCTTCCTGACCGGGGTGGCGTTCTTCGCCCCGCTGCTGGCCTGGACGAACCTGCACACCGGTTACCTGCCGTGGGTGCTGCTGTCGCTGCTGCAGGCCGGCTACCTGGCGCTGCTGGGCGCGGCCACCGCCTGGGCGTCGCCGCTGGCCGACCGCAACCGTTGGGCGTGGCCGGCGGTGACCGGGCTGCTCTGGGTCGGGCAGGAGGCGCTGCGCGACCGCACCCCGTTCGGCGGGTTCCCGTGGGGGAGGTTGGCGTTCAGCCAGGACGAGTCCCCGCTGCTGCGCCTCGCCGCGCTGGGTGGCGCGCCGCTGGTGACGTTCGCGGTGGCGCTCGTCGGCGGGCTGCTGGTCACCGCCGCCTGGCGCGGCTGGGTCACCCTGCGCCCCACCAACCCCACCGGCACCGACACCACCACGGGGCCAGCCACCACCGCGCCGCCCGCCGACCCCGCAGGCGGCGCGACGGCCACCGCGCCCGCGCGGCGGTGGACCCCGGTGCTCGCACCGGCCGTCGTGGCTGTCGCGCTGACCGCCGGGGCGCTGCTCGTGCCCGTCGCCACCGCCGGGTCCGGCGCGGACGTCACCGTGGCGATCGTGCAGGGCAACGTGCCGCGGCTGGGCCTGGACTTCAACGCCCAACGACAGGCGGTGCTCAACAACCACGTCGACGCCACCATCGAGTTGGCCGCGCGGGTCACCGCCGGGCAGCAGAAGCGACCCGACCTGGTGGTGTGGCCGGAGAACTCCAGCGACATCGACCCGCTGCGCAACCCCACCGCCGGTGCGCGGATCTCCCAGGCCGCCGACGCCATCGGCGCGCCGATCCTGGTCGGCGCGGTGCTGCTGGGCCCCGACGCCGGGCAGGTCCGCAACGCGGGCATCCTGTGGCGCCCCGGCACCGGCGCGGACCTCGACCAGCTGTACACGAAACGCCACCCGGTGCCGTTCGCCGAGTACGTGCCGTTGCGCGACGTGGCGCGGATGGTCAGCAAGCAGGTCGACCTGATCCGCACCGACTTCGTGCCCGGAAGCACCCCGGGCGTGGTACGCGCCGGCCCCGCCGTGCTCGGTGACGTGATCTGCTTCGAGGTCGCCTACGACGAGGTGGTCCGCGACACCGTCACCGGCGGCGCACAACTGCTGGTGGTGCAGACCAACAACGCCACGTTCAACGTGGCGGAGGCCCGCCAGCAGCTGTCCATGGTGCGGCTGCGGGCGGTGGAGCACGGACGGCCGGCGTTGATGGCCTCCACGGTCGGCGTGTCCGGGTTCGTCGCACCCGACGGGCGGGTAAGCGATGCCACCGGGTTCAACACCCGGGAGGTCGTGGTGCGGCAGATGCGCCTCGACGACGGACGCACCCTCGCCACCCGCCTCGGCTGGTGGCCTGAGGTGGCGCTCGCCGCGCTGGCCGCGGCGGCCCTGGTCGGCGCGGCGGTGCTGCGCCGGCGGCAGCGGGTCATGCCCGGATAGCAACAGCCGGTACGCCGGCGGGAGCGGAGGAACCATGATCCAGGCGACCGATACGATCCGACGCCCGGACGAGGTGCCCGGCGTGGGCCGGGTGCTGGTGGTGATCCCCACCTACAACGAGGCCGACAACATCGCCGCGATCGTGGGCCGGGTCCGGCGCGCCGTACCGGCGGTGCAGATCCTCATCGCCGACGACAACAGCCCCGACGGCACCGGTGCGATCGCCGACGCCCTCGCCGACGGCGACGCGCACGTGCAGGTGCTGCACCGCCGGGGCAAGCAGGGCCTCGGTGCGGCGTACCTGGCCGGGTTCGGGTGGGCGCGCGAGCGCGGCTACCAGGCGGTCGTGGAGATGGACGCCGACGGCTCGCACGCCCCGGAGGACCTACCGGCGTTGTTGGACGCCGCCCGCGACGCCGACGTGGTGATCGGTTCACGGTGGACCAGCGGCGCGCGGGTGCTCAACTGGCCCCTGCGGCGGCTGCTGCTGTCGCGCGGCGGCAACCTGTACGCGCGCCTGGCGTTGGGCATGCCCGTCTCGGACGCCACCGGCGGTTACCGGGTGTACCGGATCAGCGCGTTGGACGCCATCGACCTGGAGTCGGTGACCTCCCAGGGCTACTCGTTCCAGGTGGAGCTGTCACGCCTGGCGCACCGGGCCGGGGTGCGGATCGTGGAGGTGCCGATCACCTTCGCCGAGCGGGAACACGGCGACAGCAAGATGAGCCCGAAGATCGTGGCCGAGGCGCTGTGGCGGATCACCGCCTGGGGTGTGCGCGACCGGCGTCAGTCGGTACGCCGGGGCCTGCACGGCACGGCCACCGGTCAGGCCCGGTGGCCGTGAGCGTGGTCGTGTCATGCTGGATGAGCGGACCACGTCCGTGGTGTCCGCAGGAATGGCGATGAGGTGAGATGCGCCGAGGACTGAGGTTCGTACCGTTGGCCCTGTTGCTGGCGGTGGTGCTGGAGCTGGCGGTGTTCGTCGGCGTGGGACGGGCGCTGGGGTTCGGTGCGGCGCTGTTGCTGGTGTTCGCCGCGTCCCTGCTGGGGTTGGTGCTGCTGCGCCGTGAAGGGATGCGCGCCTGGCGTGGGTTCCGCTCTGCCGCGGCTGCCGGGCAGCCCCCGGGTGGGCAGGTGACAGACGGCCTGGTGGGGTTGGCGGGGGCGCTGTTGCTGGCGGTGCCCGGCCTGGTCAGCGGGCTGGTCGGGGTGCTGCTGCTGGTGCCGCCGCTGCGTCGACTGGCCCGCGCCGGGGTGCGACGTGCCACCGAGCGGCGGGTGTCGTCGATGGTCGCCGGTGACCTGTTCGGGCCCCGCACGGTGCGGGTGCGCCAGGGCGCGCCGCAACCGACCCCGCAGCCACAACAGCCGGTGGTGGTCGACGGCGGTCGGGCCATCGAGGGCGAGATCGTCGAGCCCGGTCGGCACTGACACCAGGCACCCACCGCCCACCAGACACGACGACGCCCCCGGGGGTTTCCCCGGGGGCGTCGTCGTGGTGCGTCGTGCGGCTCAGGCGCGGCCGCGGCGGGTCCGAACCTCCTGCAGGCGCTCCTCCAGGATGTCCTCCAGCTCGGCGATCGAACGCCGCTCCAGAAGCATGTCCCAGTGGGTACGCGGCGGCTTGGCCTTCTTCTGCTCCGGCTCGCTGCCGTCGACGAGTCGGGCGACGCTGCCGTCGAACTTGCATTCCCAGGTCGTCGGGACCTCGGCGTCGACGGCGAACGGCACCTCGAACTGGTGGCCCTTGGCGCAGAGGTACTCGCGGGTCTGACGCGGCGCGAGCTCCGTGTTGCGGTCGGATTCATAGCTCACCGCGCCAAGGCGGCTTCCGCGCAGCATACGCTCGCCCATGATCGACTTCCCCTCGTTCGTGGTGCTGGTCTTCTGGGTGTAACGGTGCGTCCCCGCCGAGCCATTCCCGCCCGAGGGCGTGAGGCGTCCACGGGTGGGCCGGGACCAAGGGTAACCGGCCGGGACACGCACCCGGAGAGGTGATCCCCGGGCAGGTCCCGACACGGTGTGTGTCCGCGGCCACCGGGGAGGTTAACCGCTCGAGCCTACCGGAGGTTGCGCCTCGATCCTCAGGTGGCGGCGCCGTCAGTGGCTGCGCCGAGGCGGGCCAGTGCCAACGCCAGGTCGCTGACCTGGTCGCCGAGCTGCGCCACCCGCCGCTGGGCCAGGTCCCGGTCGGTCTCGGCGGCGTCGAGTCGTACCGTCAGTGCGGTGACCTGGCCCTCGGCGGTCGCCGCGGCCTGCCGGGCCGCCGTCAGCTCGGCGGTGAGCGTGTCGCGGTGCGCGGCCAGGGCGGCCAGCTCCGCGCGCAGCCGCGCGGCCAGCTCCGCGGCCTCCTGCCGGGCCTCGTCGGCCTGCCGGGCGGCGACCTCGGCGCGGTCGCGGGCCCGATCGGCCTGCTCGCGCGCCCGGGCGGCGTCGGCGGCCTCGGCGCGGGTCCGCGCAGCGTCGGCGCGGGACTGCTCGATCTGTCGGCGGACGTCCTGCACCTCGGCCTGCCACCGCCCGGCCCGCTCACTCGCCTCGGCGGCGGCCCGGGTGGCCCGCTCGGCGTCGGCGCGCAGCGCGTCGCGTTCCACGCTGAGATCGGCCACCCGCTGCCGTTCGGCGTCGCGTTGCGTGCGCAGCTCCCGCACCTCGGCGCGGGACTGGTCGCGGTCGCGCTCGGCCTGGGCGCGCAGGGCCTCGGCGGCGCTGGCGTCGTGGCGCGCCTGGTCGCGGGCGGCCTCGGCGTGCTGTGCCCGCTCGTCGGCGGAGGTGGCCTGCCGCTGCGCCAGTTCGGCGCGCTGGCGGGCGTCGTCGGCCTCGGCGAGCGCGGCGCGGGCCTGCTCGCGGGCGCGCGCCGCGTCGGCCGCGGCGGTCTCGGCGTCGTCGCGGGCGTCGTCGCGTTCGGTCTGCGCCGCCGCGATCTCGGTGGCGGCCTCCGCGCGGGCCTGGGCGAGCTGGCGCTGCACACCCACCGGGGACAGCTCGGCGTGCAGCGACTCGGTCAACGTCTCGACGATCTGGTCGAGCCGGTCCACCGCCTCCCAGGTGCGGGCCACCTGCCCGGGCAGGCCGGGGGCGTTGCGGTGGCGCATCCGGCTGTTGCGGGAGGCGCGCTGGCAGGCGCCGTCGTTGTCGCGGCAGTAGCGAAACGGTCGACCCGCGCCGACACGCTGCGGCACCGGCGCTCCACAGTGGGCGCAGGGGCGGGTCTCGGTGGTGCTGGGCTGGGCGTCCATCGAGGGCGAAGTCTAGTGCCGGGCAATCAGCTCGTCGTCCGGGCCGTCGCGTCCAGGGTGTAGCGGCGTTGCAGCAGCAGCGCCGCGAGCATCGCCACCGCCGGGAGCAACCCGAAGCCGTAGCGGACCGCCGCGAGCGCGGCGTCGGGCTGCACCGGCGACTCACCGGCCGTCGAGGCCACGAACCCACCCACGGTCAGGCACAGCGCGTACGCGTACGGGCCCAGCGCCGCGCCGGTGGCCTCGGTGGCCGTCCACACCCCGGTGTAGGTGCCGGCCCCGGTGGGGGTGCCGTCGCCGTCGGCGGTGTGGGTGGCGGCGCGGATCACGTCGGGCAGCATCGAGAACGGCAACAGTTGCATGCCGGCGAACGCCACCCCGAGCACCGCCACCGCGGCGACGAGCACCGGCAGGCCCGCCGGTCGGCCCACCGCCAACACCAGGGAGCCGATCGCGAACGCGCCCTGCGCGCCGAGCAGCGCCCGCTGTTTGCCGACGCGGCGGGCCACCACCAGCCAGGCCGGGGTGACCAGCAGCGCCGGCGCCACGAACGCGGCCACCAGCACCGTGGTCAGGCCGGGGGCGCGCAGCTCGTACTCGGCGTAGTAGGGCACCCCGGCGAGCACCAGGTGGGTGGTGGTGGACATCGCCAGGTACGCGGCGACCAGCCAGCGGAACTGCCGGTCGCGCAACGCGATGCGCAGCGCCCGCCACCCGCCGTGCCCCGCCGGGGTCCGATCCGCCGCGGAGCCGCGCAGCCGGGCGATGCCGGCGACACCGACCAGCATGGCCACCAGCATCCCCACGGCGAGGACCACACCCATGCGCTGGTAGCCGCCACGCGTCGCGGAGTCGCCGCCGGTGAGCAGGGGGGCCAGCAGCCCGGCGACCAGGATGCCCAGGGTCAGCACCACCATCCGGAACGCCATCAGCCGGGTGCGTTCGTCATAACCGATCCGCAGGTCGGCCGGGGTGGCCAGGTAGGGGACCTGGTAGGCGGCGAAGAGCAGGTTGCCGGCGATGAAGAACACCGCCACCCACGCGGCCGCCGGCGCGCCGGTCAGGCCGCCGGGCACGGCGAAGAGCGCGGCGAACGCGACCGGCAGGGCGCAGCCGAGCAGCAGCAGGCGACGTCGGTCGCCGCGTCGGGTCTGCTCCACGTCGGCGCGGTGCCCCACCCAGGGGTGCAGCAGCACGTCGGCGATCTTCGGCAGCAGCAGCGCCAGGCCGGCCAGCCACGGCCCGACGGCCAGCACGTCGGTGAGGAAGTAGAGCAGCAGCAGGCCGGGCACTGTCACCCAGACGCCCATGCCGAGCGAGCCGGTGGCGAAGCCCGCCAGCGGGCCGCGGGGCAGTGTCGTGTCGGTGGCGGCCACGGGCCGCCGGTCCAGCCCGGTCATCGCCGCATCCTCTCCGCAATCCAACGGTTGCTGGATTCTAGGGGCAGAATGACGGCCATGACCATGCCCCGCCGCCGCCCGGGTCGGCCCCGCCGCGACGAGACCCGGCCGACCCGCGAGGTGGTGCTCACCGCGGCGACCGCGCTCTTCGCCGAGCGGGGCTTCGACGCCGTCGGGCTGCGGGAGGTCGCCGCCGCCGCCGGGGTCGACGTCGCCACGGTCGCGCACCACACGGGTACGAAGGCAGCCCTCTACGACGCGTGCTTCGCGCGGGTGTTCGCCGCCGAGCGGGAGGTGCTGATCGCGGCCGCCGAACAGGCCCGTACCGCCCTCGACGCCGGTCCGGACGCGGCGCGGCGGGCCCTGCACGAACTGGTCGACGTCTTCGTCGACTTCCTGGAGGATCGCCCCGAGACCACCGCGCTGTGGCTGCGCCGCTGGCTGGAGCCGCAGCGGCACGCCGAGCTGGACCAGCGCTACGCCGACCCGTTGTACCGGCTGGTCGCGGAGCTGCTCACCGCCGCCGCGGCGGCCGGCGCCCTGGCCGAGCCGACCCCGCACATCACCGTGCGGAGCCTGGTGTGGGCGACGCACGGGCATGTGGTGGCGTTGGCCGCTGGCGCGCCCGGCGCTCGGGAACGGCGCGAGTTCCGGGCGTTCGTGCATCGCCTGCTCGACGGGCTGTACGGACCACCGACCCCTTGACGGACCACCGCCGCCCGGCGATTATCCATCGGACGTTGGATTAATGGGGGCGGCAATGGGCGGACCACCACGGGTGGCGGTGATCGGGGCCGGCGCCGCCGGGCTCGCCGCGGTCAAGGCACTACGCGACGCCGACGTGCCGACGGTGGGCTTCGAGGCCGCCGAGCAGGTCGGCGGCCTCTGGGTGTACGGGGCACCCGACTCGCCCGCGTACCGCACGCTGCACCTCAACACCAGCCGTGGCCGCACCCAGTTCGCCGACCACCCGATGCCCACCGACTGGCCGGACTACCCCGACCACCGTCGCGTCGCCGGCTACCTCGCCGACTACGCCACGCGTTTCGGCCTCGCCGACACCATCCGACTGCGCCACACCGTCGAGCGGGTCACCCAGAATCCCACCGGCACCTGGACGGTGACCGCCAGCGGCCCGACCGGCCCGACCGAGGTCACCGTCGACGCCGTGGTCGTCGCCAACGGACACAACCGGGTGCCCCGGCTGCCCGATCCCGGGTACCCCGGCGTCTGCACCGCCGAGCAGATCCACAGCCACGACTACCGGGGCCCGGAGCAGTTGGCCGGCAGGCGGGTCCTGGTCGTCGGCGGCGGCAACTCCGCGATGGACATCGCCGTCGACGCGTCGTACGCCGCCACCCGCACCCTGCTGTCGCTGCGCCGGGGCGTCTGGGTGGTGCCGAAATACCTGCTGGGCCGTCCCTCGGACACCCTCAACGGGGCGCTGGCCCGCCGACTGCCGTGGCGGCTGCGTCAACGCATCAGCCAGACGATGCTGAGCGCCACCGTCGGCAACCCCGCCCGCTACGGGCTGCCCGCGCCGACGCACGGCTTCCTGCAGGACCATCCGACGCTCTCCGACGGGCTGCTGTCGCGGCTGACCCACGGTGACGTCGAGGCCCGACCCGGCGTCGCCGCCCTCGACGGCGACCGGGTGGAGTTCACCGACGGCCGCAGCGACAACGTCGATCTGATCATCTGGTGCACCGGCTACCGGGTGGACGTCCCGTTCCTCGACCCGGCGCTGCTCGCCGGGGGCGCCGACACCCTGCCGTTGTACCGGCACGTGTTCCACCCCGACGCCCCCGGGCTGAGCTTCGTCGGGTTGATGCAGTCCACCGGTTCCGCGTTCCCCCTGGTCGAGGCGCAGGCCAAGCTGATCGCGGCGCAGCTGGCCGGTCGGTACGCGCTGCCGGACCCGGAGCGGCAGCGTGCCGCCTGCCGGGCCGAGCTGCGGGCCGCAACCGCCCGCTGGGGTCAGCGCCGCCCGGCGATGCGGGTGGACTTCGACGTCTACCTGGCCGAGTTGGCCCGGGAGTTGACCGCCGGGACCCGCCGCGCCCGCTCCGGCGCGACGTCCCCGGTGGGGGCACCCCGGTGAGCGGTCGATCGCTGGCCGGTCGGCGGGTGCTGGTCACCGGGGCGAGCGGAACGTTCGGCCGCCACCTCGGCGCGGCGCTGAGCGCGGCCGGTGCCCGGGTGGTGGGGCTCGACCTGCACGCCCGTCCCGACGACGACGTGCCGGTGCTCGGCTGCGACCTGACCGACCCGGACGCCGTACCGGCGGCGGTGCGGGCCGCCGTCGACCGGCTCGGCGGGCTCGACCTGCTGATCAACAACGCCGGGGTCGGCGGTCCCGCGCCGGCCGAGTTGCCACCCGACGAGGTGGTCCGCCGGCAACTGGAGGTCAACCTGCTGGCCGCCTGGCGCACCACCGCCGCCGCGCTGCCCGCACTGCTCACCGCGCGCGGACGGGTGATCTTCGTGGCCAGCCGGATGGCGGTGCTGCCGCTGCCGCTCGCCGCCGCGTACGGGGTGAGCAAACGGGCCCTGGTCGCCTACGCCGACGCGCTGCGCCACGAAGTGGGCACCCACGTCGGGGTGAGCGTGGTCTACCCGAGCATGGTCGCCTCACCGATTCACGACAGCACCGCCGAGGCCGGGCTGTCCCTGCGGGGGGTGTCGCGCCCCGAGCCCGTCGAAGGGGTGGTCGCGGCGATCCTGCGCACCGCCACCGCCCGGCGGGCCCCCCGCGATGTGGCGACCACCGCACGCGGCCGACTGGAGATGGCCGTCGGCCGACACGCGCCCGCGCTGGCCGACCGGCTGGTACGCCGTACCCTCGCAGCCCGGCTCGCTGCCGGTGACCTGGACGCCGCGCCGCTGGCCGCCGGAATGATCGGCCGCCACCGGGAGCGGTGACCGCCCGGGTCAGGGCGTGGCGACCGCGGCGCGCGAGCGGTCGGCGGCGATGCGCACGGCCAGCGCCGCGAGCGCGGTGCCGGTCACCCACCGCTGCACCCGCAGCCACACCGGCCGGCGGGCGAAGAACCCCGCGAGGGCGCCGGCGCTGAGCACGATCAGCGCGTTCACGCTCAGCGCGACGGCGATCTGGGTCAGACCGAGCAGCAGGCTCTGCGTGGCGAGGTGCCCCCGGGTCGGGTCGACGAACTGCGGGAGCAGCGACACGTACAGGATGGCGATCTTCGGGTTGAGCAGGTTGGTGACCAGGCCCATGGTGAACAGTCGCCGGGGTGGGTCCGGCGGCAGCGGCGCGGGCGTGAACGGTGAGCCCCCGCCCGGACGCAGCGTCCGCCAGGCCAACCAGAGCAGGTAGCCGGCACCGGCGAGCTTCACCACCGCGTACAGCGTCGGCACCAGGACGAAGACGGTGGCCAGGCCGGCGACCGCCGCCGCCAGGTAGACGCCGAAGCCGGCGGCCACCCCGAGCAGCGAGACCAGCCCGGCCCGGCGGCCCTGCGCCACCGAGCGTGACACCAGGTAGACCATGTTCGGGCCGGGCGTGAGCACCAGCCCCAACGCCACCAACGCGATGCCCAGCACTGCACCCGTACCCACCACGACGATTCCCCCGTTCAATGGACCCCACACCGACCGTAATCGGGATGAACATCCCCACCCAGGGCCACCTGGCAGGAGGTGGCCTGCGATCCGGGGTGATCCACTCGCGTTCGGTGCTTCCCGGCGGCACGCTGCGCGGGAATGCTCGCCGGCGCCGGCGCGCTGATCACTGGCGAGCGCGCGTCGCCGGGCAGAGGCGGCGCGTTACGGTGGCCAGGGGAGGTGCCGCAGGGTGACTGATGCGTGGGAAGCGTCCGTGGAGGCGAAGATCCAGGGTGCCGTGCAGCGCGGCGAGTTCGACGACCTGCCCGGCATGGGCAAGCCGATCCCCGGCCGTGGGGCGCCCTACGACGAGTCGTGGTGGATCAAGAGTTTCCTGGAGCGCGAGGCACTCCCCAGTGACCTGCTGCTACCCACGTCACTGCAACTGCGCCGACGCATCGAGCAGGTCCCCGACGAGGTCCGTGACCTGCCCACCGAGCAGTCCGTCCGCGACTTCGTGGCGCAGCTGAACGCGCAGATCGTGGCGTGGCTGCGCTTCCCCGACGACGGGCCCCGGGTCGCGGTGCGCCCGGTGAACACCGATGACGTGCTCCGCCGCTGGCGCGCGGAACGGGCCCGGCCCGAGGTCAGGACGACCGTCACCGAAGCGGCGGCCGTCCTGCTGCCGCCGCGCCGGCACGGCCGCGGCTGGTGGCGGCGGTGGCGCCGTCGACGGGGCTGACCCCGGGCCACAGCCACGGCAGACTGTGCCGATGCTGATCGAATCGCGGACACCCGGCACGCCCTCGACGCCGGGTGTCGCCCTGCGTCAGTGGTGCGCCGACGACCTGGACGAGCTCGTGCGGGCGTACCGGGATCCGGTCCTGCGTCGCTGGACCAGAGCTCCGGTGACCACCGCCGCCGAGGCCCGACGGTGGCTGAAAGGCACACTGCGCGACTGGGCCGACGGCCGCCGCTACACCTTCGCCGTCCTCGAAGAGCAGGCCGACGGCGCCCGGCTGGTGGGCAACGTGGTGCTCAAGGGGGTCACGTCGGAGCGACCGGCCCCGGAGGTGGGCTACTGGACGGCGTCGTGGGCACGCGGTCGCGGCGTCGCCCCGCGCGCCGTCACCGCGCTGAGCCGCTGGGCGTTCGACCGGTTTCCCGAGGTGGCCCGTCTTGACCTGCTGCATCAGGTGGACAATGTGGCGTCCTGCCGGGTGGCGCAGAAGTGCGGGTTCGTGTTCCAGGAGGTGTTGCCGGCCCGGCCGCCCTTCCCACTCGACGGGCACCGGCACGCCCTGCACGCCTAGTCGTCAGTCCACTCTGGCCCGCCAGACCCAGGAGGTGAGCCGGGCCCGACCGGGCAACTCACCGCGGCCGGTCGTCCAGAGCAGCACCTCGGGCGCCGGCCCGGTCGGGGCATCCGGGAAGAGTCGGCGCAGCACCAGCGCGCACAGCCGCTGCGGCGGCTGCCAGGGCACACCGAGGCCGAGGGTGATGTCGTGGGTGTGCAGCAGGGTCTCGGCCACGCCCATGGCGGCGAAACCGGCCGGGTCGCACGGCCCGAAGTGCCAGGCCCGCATGTCCGGCGGGGCGGCGTCGACGGCGGCGGCGAGCAGACCCGCGCAGGCCCGCGCGACGGTGAGCACCTGCGCGGGGCTCGCGTCGGGGGAGACCCGCAGGTCGTACGGCAGGTAGCCGTCATCCGGGCGGCCGGTGACCTGGCCCGCGTACGCGAGAAGGTCGTGCGCGATGTGCGCCGCGGTGGTCCAGCAGCTCCAACTCAGCGAGCCGGCCGGCACCGACCAGTCGCGTTTCCGGTGTGGCATCAACACCCGGGTCGTCTCGTCGGCCGCCTCCAGCAGGTCGGCGCCGCTCACCGCTGACACTCGCCAACCTCCCCGGAAACCACTGCGCCTGGGAATTCCGTCATGGGTGCAAGCGATCGACGCATGCGAGAATCCATCCTCGCATGCGGGGAGGCGAGAAGAGTGTTGCCCAACCTGGTGGTGGACACGACGGTGTTACCGCCGGCGGACCGGTTCGAGTTCTGGTACGCACTGATCGCTCAGGAGACGGCGCCTGCGCACATCAGCAGCGGTCACCTGGACAACTTCGTGGCCTACGCCCAGGCCATCGATCTCGGCCGCGTTCGGATGACCTCGCTGCGGTACCCGTCGCTGGACTCGGTCCGGCCCGCGAAACTGGTCCGCAGAACCGAGGGCGACGTGTACCAGCTCGCGCTCCCACTCACCGGCCGCAGCACGCTGATCCAGGACCGCACCGAGTCCATGTTGGAAGCCGGAAACCACTTCACACTCCTGGACACCGCGCGGCCGCACGTCGCCCGGCACAGCGCTGACGGCCCCGGTCTCGCCCACACGATCACCGTGCAGATACCGCACGCGTCGCTGCCCCTGGCGCCGGACCGGGTCCGCCGCCTGCTCGCCACGCCGCTGCCGTCACACCTCGGCGTCGGCGGGTTGTTGGCCCACCACCTGCGCAGCATCGCGGCGCACCCGGAGCAGTATCAGCCCGCCCAGGCCGAGGTCCTGGGTGGTGTGGCCCTGGACCTGCTCGCCGCCGCGCTCGCGCAGTATCTCGACGTCGAGGACACCCTGTCGCCGGAGGCCCGGCAGACCGCGCTGCGGGCCCGCGTCGTCGACTTCATCGACCGCCATCTTGGCAGTGACGAGCTCAGCCCACGCAGCGTCGCCGCCGCCCACCACATGTCGTTGCGGTCGCTGCACCGCCTGTTCGAAGGTGAGGCGACGACGGTTGCCGAACTCATCCGCTCCAAGCGCCTGGAGCAGTGCCGTCGTGATCTCGCCAACCCGTTGCTGCGGCAGCCGATCCATGCCGTAGCGGCGCGTTGGGGATTTCGGGAGAAGGCCCACTTCAGCCGCCTCTTCCGGGCTCGCTACGGACGTTCACCGCAGGCCTACCGGGCGACCGTCACGCGCCGGGATCGGTGACCGGCCACTACCGGCGGTCGGTCGGATCGTCAGCGACGAAGTCACCGACGGCGGCGCGGATGCTGTCGCCGTACGGGTCGTCGGGTAGCCGCACCAGGTGTTCGCGGGCAAGGGCGAGGTGCTCCCGGGCCGCGGCGACGTTGCCCAGCCGCCGGTGGCAGTCGGCCAGATTGAGGTACAGCGACGGCAGGAACGCCTGGACCTGGAGCGCGGGCAGGTGTCGCTGGGCGCGTTCGTCGGTCAGCTCGGCCACCGCGGCCAGGGCGCGTTCGTCCCAGCTCAGCTCCGCCTCGGTGCTGTCCTGCAGGTCGGCGAGGTAGTGCGCCAGCGTGCATCGGTGCAGGGCGTCGCCGGTGGGGCCGAGCTCGTCCCACAGCGCGGCGAGCAGCGCACGGGCCTGGGCCGGTGCGCCGCTCCGGCCGAGCTGCACGGCCTCGCCGATGCGGGTCATGGTGGGGTCGGCGATCGATTGGTCGGTCATGCCGCCGATGCTCGGGCCTCAACCCGGTCGAGGGTCAAGCTCCGCCGACCGACCCCTCACCGCTGGGCGACGATCGCCTCGAGCACCGAGCGGACGGGCGTCGGGCGGTGGCCGATGACTGTCTCCAGCGTCGGGTCGGTCACCGCGAACTCTCCTTCCCGTGCCGCGCGGTAGATGCCGAGGGTGAACTCGGCTGCCGCCGAGGGCATGCCCCGCTCGATGGCGGACGCCAGCCACTGCTCGTCATCCACGGCGACACGCTCGACGGTGCGGCCCGTGATGTCGCTGAGGATGGCGGCCACCGCCGTGAGGTCGAGCATCTCCGACGCGGTCAGCGGTGCCGTGACCCCATCGAGCACGCCCTCCTCGGTGAGGGCGACGGCTGCGGCTTCGGCCAGGTCGGCGTGTGCGGTCCAGGACACCGGGCCGTCGGCCGGCGCCACGAGTTGACCGGTGTGCAGCGCCGTACCGATGGAGAGGCTGAGCGTGCTCGCGTAGAACCCGTTGCGCAGGGCGGTGAAGGGGACACCCAGGCCGGCCAGGTGCTCCTCGGTCGCGGCGTGCGTGGGCTGGGCGGCGAAGAGCGAGTCCCGGGAGGCGGCCTGGTGGCTGGTGTAGAGGATTCGTTTGGCTCCCGCGGCGTGGGCGGCGTCGATGGCGGCGCAGTTCGCCGCGATCGCGGCGTTGCCGCGGATGGCGGCGGACACGACGAGGACCGTGTCGGCTCCCTCGAAGGCGTGCTCCAGCGTGGCCGGGTCGGTGAAGTCCGCGGCGCGCACCCGCACGCCACGCTCGGCGAGGGCCGCGGCCTTGGCGGTGTCGCGCACGCTCACGCCCACAGCGTCGGGTGGTAGCCGGTCGAGCAGCCGGTCGACGATCTGCGAGCCGAGGTGCCCGGTGGCACCGGTGACGACGAACATGATGAACACTCCCTCGTTAACAGCGTTACGTCAGCGACGTTAGCAGCGATACGGCGAGGTTAACAAATCGCTGTTAGCATCGATTCATGGCGACGACGCAGGACACGGCATCGCGCGACGACATCCGTGCGGGCATCGTCGCGGCAGCGACCCAACTGCTGCGCGAGAACGGCGCGAACGCGGTGACGACGCGCGCCGTCGCCCAGGCCGCAGGGGTGCAGGCGCCGACCATCTATCGCTTGTTCGGTGACAAGGACGGCCTGATCGACGCCGTCGCCGAGCACGTCATGGCGAGCTACGTCAGCGGCAAATCGGCCGCAGCCGACGTCACGGCGGGCGACCCGGTCGCGGACCTGCGCTCCGGATGGCGCGCGCACGTCGAGTTCGGCCTGACAAACCCCGAGCTGTACGCGCTGATCGCCGCACGGGGGAGCCGTGCGCCCTCACCGGCGACGGTCGCGGGCCTGGACGTGCTCCGGCGCCGCGTCCGGCGACTCGCCACGGCCGGCCTCCTGCGGGTCGACGAGCAGCGCGCACTCCTGATGGTCCACTCGGCGGGCAACGGCACCATCCTCACCCTGCTGGGAATGCCCACCGACCAGCGCGACCTCGCTCTGGGCGAGGCCATGCTCGACGCCGTGCTCACCAGCATCCTGGCGACAACTCCGGCGACACCCGACACAAGGACCAACGCGGTCGCGGTGACCTTCGCGACGGTGCTGCCCGACCTCCCCGGGCTCACCGACGCCGAACGCGCGCTGATGGCCGAGTGGCTCCACCGATCACTGACCCACCCGACGCCATGATCATGCGGCGAGAAAAGACCTCGACGCGACCGCGCCGAGGGAGATAGCTTGCAGTCGACCGCGACACCGCCCGAGGAGGTGAGACCCATGAACGTTGTAGCGATGTGGGTGCTTCCCCCTGCCGTCACGGTCGAGCGACTGACGTAGGTGTCGCCGGGAGCGCCCTGCCCACACGGCACTCCCGAAAGGCAACACCTGTGCCCTCTTCACACGTCACCGCCGAGCCGCCGTCGACCGATCCGGTCCGGCACGACCTCACTGCGGGCGACGGTCCCGCGCTCCCATCGTCGACTTCCTTCGACGTGGTCATCGCCGGCTGCGGGCCGACCGGCGCGATGCTCGCCGCCGAACTACGACTGCACGACGTCCGGGTACTCGTTCTCGAGAAGGAGACCGAGCCGACGTCGTTCATCCGCATCGTCGGCCTGCACATCCGCAGCCTCGAACTGATGGCGATGCGCGGACTGCTGGATCGCATCCTCCCGCACGGAAGACAGCGTCCGGCCGGCGCCTACTTCGCCGCCATCGCCAAGCCCGCGCCCACGGGCCTGGATTCCCGGTACGCCTACCTGCTGGGCATCCCGCAACCGGTCATCGAACGTCTCCTCGAAGAACACGTCATCGAGTTGGGCGCGCAGGTCCGGCGCGGTCGCGCGGTCAGCGGGTTCGCGCAGGACCACGAGGGTGTGACCGTCCAACTGTCCGACGGAGAACAACTGCGTACGCGCTACCTCGTCGGCTGTGACGGCGCGCGCAGCACCGTACGCAAACTGCTCGGCGTCGGCTTTCCCGGCGAGCCCGCACGGACCGAAACGCTGATGGGCGCGATGGGAGTGGGCGTGTCACCGGAGGAGGTCACCGCCATGCTCGCCACCATTCCCGAGACCCACCGGCGATTCTGGCTCCGTCCCGCAGGCGCGGGGGTCTACAGCGTCCTGGTCCCCGCCGCAGGGGTCAGCGACCGGTCGGCACCACCCACCATCGAGGATTTCCGACAGCAGTTGCGGGCCATCGCCGGCACCGACTTCGGCGTGCACTCCCCGCGCTGGCTGTCCCGCTTCGGGGACGCCACCCGGCTGGCCGAACAGTATCGGGTCGGCCGGGTGCTCCTGGCCGGCGACGCGGCCCACATCCATCCCCCCATCGGCGGACAGGGCCTCAACCTGGGAGTCCAGGACGCCGTCAACCTCGGTTGGAAACTGGCCGCACAGGTCCGCGGCTGGGCGCCGGAGACACTGCTCGACACCTACCAGGCCGAACGCCATCCGGTCGCCGCCGAGGTGCTGGACAACACCAGAGCCCAGACGGAGTTGCTGTCCACCGAACCGGGCGCACAGGCCGTGCGCCGGCTGCTCACCGAGCTGATGGACCTCGACGACGTGAACCTCCATCTACTCAAGAAGATCACCGCTATCGGCATCCGCTACGACTTCGGCGACGGCCCCGACCTGCTCGGCCGCCGGCTGCCCGACATCGACGTGAAGCACGGACACCTCTACGGTCTGCTGCACCGCGGGCGTGGCCTGCTGCTGGACCGCACCGAACGCCTGACCGTCGGCGGCTGGTCCGACCGGGTCGATCACCTCGCGGATTCCACCGCGGCACTGGACGTACCCGGCCTCCTGCTCCGCCCCGACGGCCACGTCGCCTGGATCGGCGACGACCAGCAGGATCTGGACCACCACCTCGCCCGCTGGTTCGGCCGGCCCGTCCACTGATCCCACCGAACCAACAGGTGCCGAGCCGTGGCGACGTCCCGGTGGGTCGGGACGTCGCCACGACACCCCACCGGAATCGGCGTCACGCTGGCCGGTGGTTCAGAAGGATTTTTGGCACAGCCCATCGGCGTACCTGATGATCCACGCCGCGTCGCGTCGATAGAGCCCGACGTGACTGCGAACCGTTTCCTGACCCCGGTCAGCGCGGGCCTCGGTGAAGGTGGCGAGATCGTGCAGCCGCGCAACGGCGACGGGCAGGATGTCCGCCGGTGCCAGGTGCGAGCCGTAGGCAGCGCAGAGCAGACGCAGGCGTCGCGCGCGCTCGCCCAGGTCGCTGTCAATCGCGTCGCGGGTGCTCGGGTCGGCCAACGGCACCAGCCGGTAGGCAAGGTACGCCAGATCCCACGACCGGGGGCCTGGCGAGGCCGTGTCCCAGTCGATGACGCCGCTCAGCCGCCGATCGGTGAAGACCATGTTGTACGGCGCGAAGTCGTTGTGGCAGATGACCTCGACCGGCTGCCGCACCGCGGACTGCCAGACGGCATCGGAGACATCGAAACCCAGACTGGCCTGGTGAAGATGCGAGAGGTAGGCACCGGCGTCGGTGAGGACCTCCCGGCTCCAGACCCAGGCCGGCAACGGGTACCGAGGCACGACGCCCGGTAGGTACGAGACGCGGTCACGCCCATACTCATCGGTGCCCAGCGGCCGCGGCACCCCGGTGAGGCCACGGTCGTGAAGGTGCCCCAGCAGGCGCTGCACGGTCGGGTTCCAACCGGCGGCAGCTCGCCGAACGGTGTCACCCACGCGTATCGCGCCGCCCATGTTGCCTCCGGGCAATATCTCCTCCACCGGAGGATGCTCCCGTTACACCTCGCCTACCGCAACCGCGTCGATCGTCATTCGCTGGCGGCTAGTTCGCGAAGCACCGGGCGCAGCCGATCGGCCAGGGCCGCGTCCGTGCGAGTGAGTTCTGCGGTCAGGGCCGCTACGGCGGCCGACAGTGCGCGACGCAACTCGGGCTCATCCAGGGAGCGGAACAGGGTCGTTTCGAGCGGCCCGGCGATGGTGGTGGGTAGAAGGTGGGCGCCTTTGGCGTAGCTGGTGGCATGGCCAAGGCGCTGGCAGGCGAGTGAAATCGTCTGGGTGCGCATGGCGCTTATCCAGTGCTCCGCTTGCCAGTACCTACCTCGCTCGATGCTGATCCGCGCGTGCAGTGCATGGTGCCACGCCAGGCCAACGATTCCGTCGTGACCGCTCGGCTGGACCGGCCGCGACGGTGTGGATCGCCCGAACACGAGTCGCCAACTCGGGCCTTGCGGCCCGAAATCGGCTTCCGCGCTGAAGGCGAGTGAGCCTTTCCCCACCGCCGCGATAGGAAGCAGCTGGGCAGATTGAGGCCGGTGTCGGCGGCCGCACCGATCAGAAATCCTCCGCCACGTCGTCAGTTCTGTGAGCTCCCACCGGTGGAAGGATTGCTGACCATGACCGACGCCAGCCTGCCGGGCGCCAACGAGGCCGCGTTCATCGCGGCGGCCCGCTCAGACGACACGGCACGGTTCGCGCTCATGACGGAGCGCCACCGGCGTGAGCTGCAGGTGCACTGCTACCGGATGCTCGCGAACTACGAGGACGCCCAGGACATGACGCAGGAGACGTTCCTGCGAGCGTGGCACAAACGAGCGTCGTTCAGGGGCCACGCGGCATTGCGGACCTGGCTGTACCGGATCGCGACGAACGCCTGCCTCGACTTCCTGAAGAGGCGCAACGACCGCACACCCATACCGACCGAGCTGGCGGACGTCGGCTCCGAGGTGCTGTACCTGCAGCCGTACCCCGACCGGATGCTCCCCGAGGACCCGCAGGAATCGGTCGTGGCGCGGGAAACGATCGAGCTGGCGTTCATCGTCGCCGTCCAGCACCTACCGCCGCGGCAACGGGCGGTGTTCATCCTGCGTGACGTCCTCGGCTGGCCGGCGGCGCAGGCCGCCGACGCCCTCGAACTGACCGTCGCGTCGGTGACCAGCGCACTACAGCGGGCCCGCGTGACGGTGCGCGAGCAGCTGCCCGACCGCCGCCTCGACTGGCGGAGACCCGCCACCGACGAGCTGTCGAGTGACGAGCGCGGCGTGGTGAAGTCGTACATCGACGCCCACGAGCGCAACGACCTCGACGGGCTGACGTCCCTGCTGCGCGACGACCTGCGCTTCGTGATGCTGCCCGAGGCGGGCACCTCGGTCATCACGGCCAAGGACGCGGTGGACGGCTGGGTCTCCGCTGGCCTCTTCCAACGCGGCTACGACGACTGGCGCGGTATCACCACGACGGTCAACCGCATGCCCGCCGCCGCGCTGTACCGCCGCACCCCCGACGACCCGGCTTACCGCTTGTTCACCATCGCCGTCCTGCGCATCGTCGACGGGAAGATCGCCGAACTCACCGGATTCGACGCCGCCGACAAACCATGGCTGGACCTGCCCCCGACACTGTGATCACACCTGTCCCCGTGGTCATCGCCTCGTCTCGTACCGGGTCAGCACGACGCCGCCGGGAAATGTCCGCGTTTCCACGAGGTTGAGGTGCACCCAGGTGTCCAGGGCGGTGAAGAACGGCGTGCCGCCGCCCACCAGGACCGGATGAGTGACCAGCATGTACTCGTCGATCAGCCCGGCCCGCATGGCCGCCCCGGCGAGCGTCGCGCCGGCGATGTCGATCGGGCCGGTGTCCGCTGTCTTGAGCCGGGTGATCTCGGTAACTGCGTCGCCGGTGACCAGGCGGGTGTTCCAGTCGACAGTGTTGATCGTCGAGGAGAACACCACCTTCGGCATGTCCCGCCAACGGCGGGCGAACTCGATCTCCGCCGGTGTGGCGCCGGGCTGCTGGTCGGCGGTCGGCCAGTGGGAACTCATGTTCTCCCACAGCTTGCGCCCATACAGCGACAGGCCCGTCGCCCCCACCCGGTCGGACCACCACTGGAACAGTTCGCCGCTCGCCGACGAGTTCGAGCCGTCACCACCACTCCAGCCGAGGTCGTCGCCGGGTGCGGCGATGTAGCCGTCCAGGCTCACATTCATGCCAAAGGTCAGTTTCCCCATCATGCCCGCCTCTCGTTAGTCGATCTCGTACGTACAGACGGGCGCGGCGCGGAAACCTAATCGGTGCACGGTCCGCTTCTTCGATCTCGCTGTCCGGCTGGAGTTCGCCTCGGTACTCGGGTCGCTCTCGCCTTCTTCCCGTTTGCCGCCCGGGATGTAGATGCCGATCAGGTCACCGTTGCGGTGGGCCGCGCTTCGCGCTGGCGGCGGCTCATGGCGGCTACGACCAGGATCGCAAGTCCCATGGCCAGCGCTCCGTGCAATTGTTGGGCGCGGTGATTGAGAAAGAGCCAGAAGTAGGCCGGGTCAGCCGGTTGGGCTTCAGATCCGGGGAAGGCCAGGTCGGCCAGCGTTTCATACAGGCCGATGGTGGGTCCGGCGGCGAGCCACAGCGCGGTGAGGCCGAGAGCGACGACGGTCAGCCGGCGAGACAATGTTCGGCGTCGCAAGCGATACCCGGCCCAACCGGTGAGGAGCCAGCCGATGACGGCGCCGACGAGTCCGCCCAGCATGATCGCCACCGGTTCCCAGCGCGGCCCGGTGACCCCAAGGTGAGTCGCCAGACTGGTACCCACCTCACCGGGCGTCAGAATAGTGACGGCGGATACGGTGACGACGGCGCCATCCTTGATCGCGTGGAACTCTTCAGAGGCCGCCTCCAGCTGCCTGCCACCTCGGATGACCGGGGCGCCGGAGTACATCTCGCTGCCGCCAGGGGTCCAGCCCTCGGCCCGCAGGCGGGCCTTCGCTGCTTCGAGCGTCCAATCTGATGACTGCTCGTCGGCGACGTTGACACCATTGCGTTGGGGATTTCCCAGCCAGTCCTGACGACTGAGTTCAGGTGCCCGCAATGGGACACCCCGAACCGTTTCGGCAGTGTGGATGGCCGATGCGTCGGACGGCAGCACGGCCGCCTGCCAGGCCAGCCACGAGCCCACGCCTGCTCCTACGGCTCCGAGGATCACGGCCGATAGCACGGCCGCCACCACCGCCATACGGCCGATCGGCAGCCGGAACCACTGCCGCACCGCCCCGCGAACCAAATCCACCACGTCGGCGCGGGCGGGAATCCGACGGTCCGGCTCGGCGGAGTCCATCAGCACGGCGAGGATCTCCTCGCCGTGGGCGCGGCGGTACCCGATCGGATATGCCCACAGCAGCCGCCGGTACCAGCGTTCCAGCCGAACGTGCGCCGGCAGCTCCCGCATGACCTCCCCCGAGGCGGTCATGGGCGAGCCCCGAACGGGGTGGCCGTGAATCCGAACGCCACGTTCGGTCGCGCCTGCAGTCGGCTTTCCGCCGCCTCCGCATGCTTGCGCAGGCGGCGGGCTTGCTCGGCAAGCTTGCCGGCGCCCGCGTCGGTGAGCCGGTAGTAGCGACGAAGCCGCCCGTCGACGATCTCCTGCCGGTCGACCATGACGAGTTCCTGCTCCACCAGGCGGTCGAGGGCTCCGTAGAGGGTGCCGGCCCGTAGCTTCACCGTTCCCTCGGAGAGTTCGGCGACCTCCTGAGTCACCCCGTAGCCGTGCTTGGGCCCGGTCGCCAACGCGGTGAGGATCAAGAACGTCGGTTCCTGCATCGATGTCATACAGGTAGATTACGTTTGCCGGTATATACCGTCAACTTGTGTCTGAAGATGCACCCATCGCCACCGCCAACGCGACTCGACGCAGCTCGACCCTCTCGGCTCGTCAGGGTTGTGGCACGGCCCTTGAGGACCAACGGCAGTGGATCCGGCGCTAAGCGTTGAAAGCCTGGTCAGCTGCGTGACGACGGCTCGGGTGTGGGGGTTCGAGCGCTGTCGGTGCGGATGTTGCGGTAGATCGTCATGGGGGTGACGCCGCAGGAGGCGGCGATTTCGGACATGGTGAACTGGCGGCCGTCGTACATCCGCTGCGCCTTGTTGATCAGGGTGTCGCCGGGGCGCAGGTCGGCCAGGCATGCCTGCCATTGGAGGCGGCCGGCCTTGGTGCCGGTTGCGACATCCTTGTAGATCTTGAGGCAACCTTCAGCGGCGAGTGCGTCGAGCTGAAGCTGCGGATCCTGGTAGGCGGTACCGACTCGGGCGTACCCGATCTTGTGTCTCGGTTTTGGTGGAGCGCGATGCTGGGCCGATGCTCCACGGCGTAGATCCAGGCCGGGCCTATCGGAAACGGTCGTTTACGTGAGACGCAGCAGCACGATCATTGTCCGCGCTATCGGCTGTCACGACTCAACCCCGAGGTCATCGGGACCGGGGCCCGAAACGTGCGCCGGTAGTGCTGCGGCGTGACTCTCAGCACCGCGTGCATGTGTTGTCGTAGCAGGGTGGCGCTGCCGAAGCCTGCCTCGGTGGCGATCCGTTCCACGGGCAGGTCGGTGCTCTCCAGCAGGGTCCGGGCGCGGTCGATGCGCCGGGCGATCAGCCACTGCAACGGTGTCACGCCCATCTCGGCGACGAAGCGTCGGCTGAAGGTCCGCTTGGTCATGGTGGCGTGCTCGGCGAGGTCGGCCAGGGAGAGTGGCTGGTCCAGCCGGCCCAGCGCCCACGTCCGGGTCGGGCCGGTTCCCTCCTGCGACGCAGGCGGGGTCGGATGGGCGATGAACTGGGCCTGGCCGCCGTCTCGCCAGGGGGCCACTACGCAGCGGCGGGCGGCTTCGTTGGCGATCGTCGCTCCGTGGTCGGTGCGCACGATGTGCAGGAACAGGTCGATACCGGCCGCCGCTCCCGCCGAGGTCAGGACACGACCGGCATCCACGAACAGCACGTCCGGGCGCACCTCGACGGCGGGGAACAGTGCGGCGAGCCGGTCGCTCAGCGCCCAGTGGGTGGTCGCCGCGAGCCCGTCGAGGAGGCCGGCGGCGGCAAGGGCGAACGCTGACGTACAGGTGCTCACCACGCGGGTGGCCGGGTCCAGGGTCTGCAGCGCCTCCACGACCCGGGGGTCGGACTCGCCGGTGGCGAGCATGGCGGTGGATGGCTCCTGGGTGGCGACCACGACCGTGTCGGCCTCGGCGAGCGCGCGGCGGCCGTGGTGCGCCTGGATCGTGAATCCGGCGTTGGTGCGGACCTGCTGGTCGTCGAGAGAGCAGGTGACGATTTCGTACAGCGGCCGGCCGGCCGCGTCGTACGCCTCGCTGAGCACCCGGGCCGGGATGCCAAGGTCGAACGGGATGACGCCGTCGAGGGCGAGCACGGCAACGCGATGGGCCATGGCACGAATCTTACGCACAATGTCATTCAAGACGCTGTTGAAGGGCGGCTGCGGTATTGAGACTGGGATCATGAGCGAGAACAGCACCATGAACGCAATCCGTCAGCACACATTCGGTGGCCCCGAGGTCCTGTCCGTCGAACGCGTCGAGCGTCCCGCACCCCTGCCCACCGAGGTGCTGGTCCGGGTGCACGCCGCTGGCATCAACCCGGTCGACTGGAAGACCCGCGGTGGCACCGGCATGGCTGGGGTGCTCGGCGCGCCGCCGTTCGTCCTGGGCTGGGATGTCGCCGGTGTGGTCGAGGAGGTCGGGTTCGGCGTTACCACCCTGGTCCCGGGCGACCGGGTCTACGGGATGCCCTGGTTCCCGCGGGCCGGCGGCGGTTACGCCGAGTACGTCACCGCGCCGTCGCGCCAGTTCGCCAAGATGCCCGCCGGCAGTACGTTCGAGCAGGCGGCCGCGGTGCCTTTGGCCGGGCTGACCGCGTGGCAGGCGCTGGTGGACACCGCCGACGTGCGGCCGGGGCAGCGGGTGTTGATCACCGCCGCAGCCGGTGGGGTGGGGCATTTGGCGGTGCAGTTCGCCAAGCATCTGGGCGCGTACGTGATTGCGGTGGCAGGCTCGCGCAACCAGCAGTGGCTCACCGAACTGGGCGCCGACGAGGTCGTCGACTACACCACCGGCCGCTTCGAGAAAGAGGTCAGCGACATCGACGTGGTGCTCGACCTAGTCGGCGACGCGTACGACGCCACCAGCACCCGCTCCATCAAGACGCTGCGCCCGGGCGGGCTGCTAGTGGCCGTGCCGGCCGGGGTCTCGCCGGAGCTGGCCGTGGCCGCCATCGCCGCCGGAGTGGGTGTCACCGGCTTCCTGGTCGAGCCGGATGGTCCGGCGTTGGCGCGGATCGCCGCGCTGATCGGGGAGGGCGCCGTCACCGTCGAGGTCGCCAAGGTCCTGCCGCTGGCCGAGGTCGCCACCGCCCACCGCGAAGGCGAGCAGGGCCACACCCGCGGAAAGATCGTGCTCCGCATCGCCGACGATCGGGCATAGCCCTTCCTGGTGCAGCTCGCCCTTGCGGCCGTGGAAGACGTGCCGGCCCAGGCCGTGGCGCTGCTCTTGCAGGTTGCGCATGCCCTTGAGGTGCCGACGGTAGCCGGGGTCGGCGGCGAAGGTCAGTACGTGCAGGGTCTTGAAGATGCGTCCGCGGCGACGAACAACGCCTTCGGCCCGTCACCGGTCGTCCACGCCCGCCGATCCAACCACTCGACCAGCTGCTCCTGCGCCGACGTGAACGACACGAAGCCGCCAACCTGCGCGATCTCCCACTGATGATCCAGCCGGGTCTTCTCCCGCTCGGTGTACCGCTTCACACACGACGGATCAGCCACCTCGACCTGCGCCGCGACGTAATCCAGCACCACCAACGGCACATCCATGAACATCAACAGAGCAGCGGCTTAGTGCCGGATCCACTGCCGTTGGTCCCCAGGGGCCGGCACCCGCAGGCCGGCAGTCCAAAACCTGGTGCCAGTGGTGCTCGGACGTGGCAGTGATTTATTGGATTGCCGGTAACAGTAATTCGATAAATCACTGCCACAAAACGGGCATACCGTGCGTGCATCATAATGACAGTTCTTGTGCGTAATGCATCAGGTTGGTGCCCTCGGGGTGGCGCTTAGCCCGTGTCCTGATTGCCCGAGTGCCCAACGCCTGACGGGTAATGTCTCGATGCATGATCCGTGGAGCGGTGTTCTTTGATGTCGATGGAACGCTCACGCCGACCAGCAGCGGCCAGCACCTCGCCGAGCTCGTCGGCAATGCCAAGGAGATCGCACAAATACAAGCCGGCTACGCAGCCGGCACCTTAAGCAGTGACGAGTCTTGCGTGCTCGAGGCTCGTGGGTGGGCAAGCAGGACACCCGCTGAAGCTCAGGCGTTTCTGGAGTCGATGCCGCTGGTGGACGGCATAGCGGAGACGGTTTCGTGGTGCCGGGCACACTCGCTCGTGCCTGTGCTGGCCACGCTGGCGTGGGACTTCGTCGGCACCTACCTGTGCAGCTGCTTCGGCTTCGACCGAGCGTGCGGGCCACGGTTGCAGATAGTCGACGGCCGCTACAGCGGCGAGGTCGCCGAGCAGTTCGACGAGCACGCCAAGCGCGATTTCGCCGTCAGGGTGGCCGCCGAGTTGGGCGTCGACCTCCGGCATTGCGCGGCCATCGGCGACGGGCGATCGGATGTGCCGCTGTTCGGCGTGGTCGGCTGTGCCATCGCGTTCAACGCAACCCCCGAAGCTCGTGCCGCCGCCAGCGCAACGGTCAACGGCCCTGACCTCCACGCCGTCGTGCCCGGCCTGAGCGCCTGGCTGGAGACCATCGCCTTGCCCGTCAACTGACAAACGCTGGGAGAAGCGTCCTCCCGGAACTTGCGCGCCCGGAGCCCTGCTTGCTTGTTTCTGGGTGTGCATGTCGACGCAGTGCAGTACGCGCGGCGGGCAGCTACCGAGGCGTGGATCGCGGGATCCTGTCAGTGTGATCGCACAACGGCTCAGGGTCGCCGCGTACGCGGTGTGTTTGCGAGACGATCGTCTGCTGCTCGCCCGCTGGGTCTCACCAGACCGGACGCGGCGGCACTGGACGCTACCCGGCGGAGGGGTCGAGCACGCCGAGGATCCGTTCGACGCCGTCGTGCGGGAGGTGGCCGAGGAGACGGGGTACGAGGCGCAGGTCGAGCTGCTGCTCGGTGTGAACTCGCGGACCCGGACCGTCGAGAGTTACGACGGCGGGGTTGTCGACCTGCACACGTTGGCTGTCTTCTACCGGGCTCGGATCGCGGGCGGTGAGCTGCGATCCGAGACGGACGGCACGACCGACCTGGCGCAATGGGTGCCGCTGGCACAGGTCGCCACCCTGGAGCGTTCCGTGGTCGTCGACATCGGGCTTGACCTGCATCGCAACACACCGCCAACGGGGCACGGGGAGCCCATTCGCAGGACGGGGCTGATGCGGCACTGATCAGCTGCCGAAGCCGGCAACGGTGTACGCGGCGAAGCCGAGCACCGCGAGTGCCGTTGCCGCGGCGAGCGCGCGCAGACGTACCCGGTTGGTCCGAGCGACCACCAGGATCAGTGCGACGCCGAGCGCCGCTTCGATCACCGCGGTCTGCAGGCTGTCGGTGCGGTAGTGCGAGTCATGGCCGGGTTGCGCGCTGCGGTTGACCAGCATGGCCGCCTCGGCGAGCAGGACCGCGCCGGGCATGGCCACGGCGATCGCTCGAACCCACGGTTGCCCGTAGCGGCTCAGCCCACCCGCCACCCCGAAGAGTGCGCCGGCGAGGACCCCGAACAACAGCCACACCAACGTCGTCGGGGACCACAGGTTCTGCGCGCTGTCGTCCAACAGGACGACAGCCGCGACGTAGTACACCTCCACGGCGACGACCAGCAGCACGATCCCGGCGAACGCGGACCGCCGCCAGTCGGCGCGGAGCCACCATCCGATGGCGAACGCGCCGACCGCCCAGACGGCGCTGGAATTGGCCAGGTTCGCCCAGGGGTACGGCAGACCGAGCTGTAGCAACAGGTCCATCACGCCGAGAAGAACCCCACCGCCCACCACGGTGAGGACCCGATGGCGGCGCTGTACTTCACGATCAACTGTCGTCACGGGGCAAAACTGTCACACCGAGCCGCCGGGGACATCTGCCTAAGGATGGGTTTGTGGCCGGGCCGCATCCGCCGCACGGCCGGCTCCGTTCAGCGCTGCGCGTCGGGCGCGCGCGCTACGTGCGGCCGTACGAGGCGCGCGCCTGCGCCACCTCGGCGGCCTCGCGTTCACGCCACCGACGCTGCGCCTCCCGGTTGCAGGCCCGACAGACCCGCCGGTAGCGACCCGTCGCGTCATCGAGCTCACGGTCGTGGCCGTTGCGGCACTGTGCTGGCTGTGACCGGGTTCGGCAGGTTTCCGAGCGGCTGACCTGACGTAGGTGGGTTGGTTCGATGCAGTCGGCGGCCCCGCAGGTCTGGTCGACGTCGAGGGCAGGGTCGTAGTCACCGACGAGCACCACGTACGCGGCGATGTGCGCCCACGCGCGGCCGGCGACCTTCTGGTGGATCCCGCGTCGCGGCCCGTAGCCGTGGACGACGAGGCAGCCATTCTCGGTGCGATGCGAGCGCTGCAGCAGGTGCGCGCGCAGCGACTCCTCGGTGTGGTAGCGGGACAGTCCCTTCACGGCCGAGAGCACGGTGTCACCGTACCCACGTGTTGCGGCGTCGTCTCAACCCCAGGGAGGTAGCCAGACCTCCTCGGCGTCGGCTGCCTGCCCACGCCGGGCGTCGAGGTGCTGGCGCAGTGCGCGCAGCGCGGGGTGCGGGTTGTCGTCGCGCCAGATGAGTGACATGGGGTAGATCGGCGCCGGGCCGCGTACCGGTATGCGCCGCAGGTCGTAGCTGTCCGGCCACAGGTACCGGGTGCGTTCGCCGGCGAGGGTCGCCAACTCGGCGGAGTCGGCGATCTCGGCCAGCAGGGCCTCGTTGCCGAAGACCGGCCCGACCAGGTCGATGGTGAGACCGAACGCGGCGGCGAGTTCGTCGTAGTAGTCGGCCCATTCGGTGCCGGGGGCCATGCCGGGCATCCAGATGCGGTGCTCGGCGAGTTGCGCGGGTGTGACGGTACGGGCGTTGGCGAGTGGATGGCGTGGGCCGACCAGCAGCTCGTGGTGCTCGTCGATCACCCGTGTGGCCCTGATCGCGGCGGGCAGGTGGCGCGCGGCGACGGTGACGGCGTGGAAGGTGGCGTCGACCGTCCCCGCCTCGACGGCGGCCATCGCGGCGTGGACGTCGGCGTCGAGGGTGACCACGTCCAGCTCGATGCGGGGATGCGCGCGGTGGAAGTCCTGCAGCAGCACTGCCGGTGCGATGCGGCGGCTGTGGACGTCCACGCGCAGGGCACGCCGGCCGGGGCGTACGGAGGCGTCGGCGCGCGCCTCGGCCCGCAGCAGTTCCCGGGCGTGGGGCAGGAAGCTCTGGCCGTCGACGGTGAGGTGCGCGCCGCGAGCAGTGCGGGTGAACAGCCGCACGCCGAGGTCCTTCTCCAGTGCGCCGATGCGCTTGGAGACGGCCTGCTGGGTGATCGACAGCGTGGCGGCGGCGTCCTGGAACTGGCCGGCGTCCACGGCTGCGACGAAGGTGCGGACGGCGTCGAGGTTCACTCGACGAACCCTACTGACACAACGTCTGGTTGTGGCACGCCGCTCATCCGGTTGTTTGATCAACGGTCAGTGGCCTTGCTTTGATCTCGGCGGTCAACGACGAGTTGTGAGGAGCGGGAGGTGCGGCTTGTCCGCGAGGCGACCGCTGGGTCGGCGGTTCGGGTGGTTGTGGGCGTCGTACGCGGTCAGCGCCTACGGCTCCGGGCTGGGGTTCGGGGCATTGCCGTTGATCGCCGTGCTGGTGGTGCAGGCCAGCCCCGCCCAGGTGTCGGTGTTGGCCGCGCTGGGGCCGGCGGTCGGCGCGCTGATCGCGCTGCCGCTCGGGCCGTGGGTGGAGTTGCGCCGCAAGCGGCAGGTGATGGTCGCGATGGACCTCGTTCGGTTCGCGGTCCTGGTGACGATCCCTGTCGCGTACGCGCTGGGGAGGCTCAGCTTCGGGCAGTTGCTGGTCGTCTCGGCAGTGCTCGCCACCGCCAAGATCGCCTTCAACGCGGCCAGCGGCGCCTTCCTCAAGGCCCTCGTCCGACCGGACGACCTGCTGGTGGCGAACGCGCGGTTCGAGTCGACGACCTGGAGTTCCATCGCGGTCGGGCCGCCGCTGGGCGGCGCGGCGGTCGGCCTGTTCGGGCCGGTGGTCACCATCGTGGTCGACGCGCTCAGCTACCTGCTCTCCGCGCTGGGCATCGCGGCCATTCGCGGGCACGACGACCACCCCCGGCGCAGCGGCAGAACCCGGGTCCGGGCCGGCGACCTGCTGGACGGCTGGTGGCACCTGTTCGCCCACCCCGGCCTGCGGGCGCTCTACCTCAACCAGGTGCTCGTCAGCGGACTGATCATGGCCACCGAGCCGCTGCTGGCCGTACTCCTGCTCGGCGAGCTGGGTTTTCCACCCTGGCAGTACGGCCTGGCCTTCGCCGTTCCGTGCGTCGGCGGGCTCATCGGCTCACGTCTGGCCCGTCGGGTCGTGGAGCGCTACGGCCAGCAGCGGATCATCCGCACCGTGGGCACGCTGCGCGCGAGCTGGCTGATCGGCCTCGCCGTCGTCCAACCCGGCGTCGTCGGTCTCGCCACGGTGATTGCCGTCGAGTTCGCGATCATCATCAGCATGAGCCTGTACAACCCGGTGCTCGCCACGTACCGCCTGGAACAGACGCCGAAGGATCGCATCGTCCGCACGTTGTCGGCCTGGTCGATCGGCAGCAGCGCGACCATCGCCGTCCTCAGCGCGCTCGGTGGGCTGCTCGCCGAGGCCACCAGCCCCCGCGCGGCGATCATGGTCGCCGGGCTGGTGATCCTGGCGAGCCCGCTGCTGCTGCCCCGGCGGGTGGACGCCGCACGACCGGCACCGGAGCGCTCCGCCCGGGTCTCTACGCTCGCCTGATGTTCCAGCCGACCTACCCGATCCGCACCGCGCGGCTCACCCTGCGTCCGGTCACGATCGACGACCTCGACGACGTGTACGCGTATCAGCGCCGACCCGACGTCGTGCGCTGGATGCTCGGCGCGGAACCGCGTACCCGTGAGCAGTCACGGGTGTCGGTGCTCGCCATGGCGGGGGAGGACGCGTGGCGCGCGGAGGGTGACTGCCTGACCTCAGCCGTGGTCACCGACGCCGGGGTGATCGGGATCGTGGAGTTGGTGTGGCGCAGCCAGTTGGACCGTACCGCCGAAATCGGGTTCGTCTTCCACCCCGACCACGGCGGTCGCGGGTTGGCGACGGAGGCCGCCACCGCGGTGCTGGCCTGGGGGTTCGACGAGTTCGGGCTGCACCGGGTCTACGGCCGGTGCCACGCCAGCAACGAGGCCTCCGCCCGCCTGATGACCAGGCTGGGGATGCGTCGGGAGGCACACCACGTGCGGAGTTACCTGTTCGACGGGGAGTGGGCCGACCAGTTCGTCTTCGCGATCCTGGCCGACGAGTGGCGCTCCCGGGCCGCGCAAGACTGACGAGCGGCCACGCCCGCCGTGCGGGACCGATGAGCGGCCACGCCTGCCGTGCCGCCGCGGCGATCGACTGCCGCAGCGGCACGCGGGGCAACCAGCGACTCAGCCCTGGCGGCCGAGCCACTCCCGGTAGGCGGTGGGCGCGATGACGGCGTCGTCCCCTGCGATGAGGACGTCGCCGGACATGGCGGCGAACATTCCGGCGGTGTCGTCGATGGTCACGGTGCGCTGGTCGTCGCGGGCGGCGAGAGTGATCCGCCCGAGCTCGTCGAGGGTGAAGACGTCGGGCCCGGCGACGTTGCGGATGCCCTTGAGCGGCGCGCCCATGCTGACCTCGGCGACGGCCTGTGCCACGTCGGCGGCGCCCATCGGCTGCACCGGCGTGCTGGGCAGGCGGACGGTGGTGTCGTCGGCGGTCCAGGACATGATCGCGTCGACGAATTCGAAGAACTGGGTGGCCCGGACGATCGAGTACGGAACGGGACCGGCCTTGAGGATGTCCTCCTGGCGGGCCTTGGCGCGGTAGTAGTCCAGGCCGGGCACCTGGTCGACGCCGACGATGGAGAGGATCACCGCGTGGCCGACTCCCGCGTGCTCGGCGGCGGCCAGCAGGTTGTCCATGGTCGTCTGGAAGAAGGCGGGGGAGGCTTCGTCGAAGGTCGGCGAGTTCGTCAGGTTGACGACGACCTCGGCGCCGGCGAGCCCGTCGGCGAGGCCCTGCCCGGTGAGCAGGTCCACCCCGGTGGACGGCGAGAGCGGCACCGCCTCGTGGCCCGCGGCCTGCAAGATCTTGACGACCTGTGACCCGATGAGGCCGGTCCCGCCCAGTACCGCGATCTTCATGCCCGTGCACCTTCCCGTGACTGTGTGGTCGTTTGTCCGGCTGCCGAAGCGCCCGCCGAAACTCGGACCTCTTATGTCCGAGAACTATACTCGGATACAACGAGTCCGAGTAACGGGGTGGCTAGGGTGACGTCATGAAGATGTCCGGCGGGGTCGAGTGGGCGTTGCACTGCTGCGTGGTGCTCACGGTCACCAACGCGCCCGTTCCGGCCGCCAAGCTGGCGGAACTGCACGACGTCTCCAGCAGCTACCTCGCCAAGCAACTCCAGTCGCTGGCCCGCGCCGGCCTGATCCACTCCGTGCAGGGCAAGTCCGGCGGCTACGTGCTGACCCGCGCACCGGAGAGCATCACCCTGCTCGACGTGGTCCGGGCCGTCGACGGCCCCGGCCCGACCTTCGTCTGCACGGAGATCCGCCAGCGCGGCCCCTTCGCGACCCCGGCCGACGCCTGCACCACGCCATGTCCGGTCTCCCGGGCGATGTGGGCGGCCGAGGCCGCGTGGCATCAGGCGCTCGCCGCGGTCACGATCGCCGACCTCGCCCGCGACGTCGACGCCACCTCCGGCCCCGAGGCCCTGGTCGGCATCCAGGCCTGGCTGAGCAGCGGAACCGGCTGAAGCTGGCCAACCTGGCCACACCAGCGGCGCACGATCAGCCGGTGTGGCGTACCTCGGTGTCCCAGATCTGCGCCCACGGACGCCGCAGCCCCCGGCACACGTGGATCGGGCCGCCGTTCTCGTCGTTCTCCACCTCGACCCGCTGGTCCACCCGCCCGGCGAGCGTGCACTGCTCGAACCAGGCGCTCAGCTGGTCGGGGCGTTCCCAGCCGACGGCGATGACCACGTCCGCGTCGGCGGGCGGCCGACCGAAGTCGACCATGCTGTTGTGCCCGGAGTACGCCTGGGGCAGACCACGGGCCGGCCCGTACCGGGCCACCGCACCGGCCTCGCCGTAGTTGGCGGTGAGCACGACCGCCCGCGAACGCTCCTCGGGCGGCAATCCGCTGTGGACGGCGGCCAGGGAGTCGGCGAACGCCGGCCAACCGATCGTCTCGCCGGCGTCGTAGTTGACGTCGACCACGAAACCGGGCAACCGGTCGGCCGGCAGCACCGGCAGCAGCAGCACGATGTTGGGCAGCAGGAACGGCACCACGCCCAGCGCGAGCAGCCCTCGCCGCCACCAGAGCGACCCGCGCGAGGCCCACGCGACGGTGACCAGCGCCCCGGCGGCGGTGAGGACCAGCAGCAGCGGCGCGTCGTAGTAACCCTTGCCGCCGGCAACCAGCACGATGCCGACCACCACCAACCAGGCCCAGCCCACCGCCCGGTAGGCCCGCCAGTGCGGCCGGCGCAGCAGCGCCACGAGGCCGGCGATCCAGATGGGTACGGCGTACGGGCTGATGATGACGAACTGGAGGGTGAACGCGTCGAGCCGACCACTGTAGGAGCTGTCACCGTCGGAGATGGACGCGGCCACGCCGAGCTGCGGGAAGCCGTGCGACGCCTGCCAGATCAGGTTCGGTGCGGCCAGCAGCACGGTGATCCCGGCGGCGGCGAGCACCCACCGGTCGCGCAGCAGCCGACGCGGCCCGGCGATGAGCACCCCGGCGACCAGGCCCACGGCCAGCAACCCCGGCAGCAGCTTGCTGAGCATGCCCACACCGAGCGCCAGCCCGATGCCCAGCGCCCAACGGCTGTCACCGGTGCGCAGCAACCGCACCGCACACCACACCGCGACCAACCAGACCAGCAGGTCGACGGTGGTGGTGCTGAGCAGGTGACCACTGGCGAGCACGATGCCGGACAGCGCGGCGAGCACCGCCGCGACGAGCTGCGCGCCCCGGCCGCCGCCCAGCTCCCGGGCGATCGCGGCGACCAGCAGCACCGCGCCGCCGGCCAGCACCGCCGACGGGGTACGCAGCACCACCAGGTTGCCCGGGGCGATCGTGTCGAGCAGTCGAGCCAGCGCCGGGACCAGGGGGCCCTGGTCGACGTAGCCCCAGTCCAGGTGTCGGCCGGCGAGCAGGAAGTACAACTCGTCGCGGTGATAGCCGTAGCGGCCGGCGAGCAGCAGCAGCGTCACGGTGGTGGCGGCGGCCACCAGCCACGGGCCGCGCGTGCGCTCGCCGAGCTCCGGTGGCTGCGCCGGCGGTGGCGACTGTGCCGGCTGGTGAGGTCGGTCGATGTCGATCGCGGGCTCGCTCACCCGCTCATGATGACCCCCGGGGTCGCCGCGCGGGTGCCCGTGCCGGTGGCTGGTGGCCTCCATGTGCAGGTGGCCCAGCCGAGTGCGAAGATCGGCTTTGTCACTCGGACCGAAAGGACGATATGCGCTATCGCACTCTGGGCAACACCGGCACCGTGGTGTCGACCCTGTGTCTGGGCACGATGACCTTCGGCGCGGAGACCGACGAGGCCGGCAGCTTCGCCCAACTGGACCGGTTCGTCGAAGCCGGCGGCACCTTCATCGACACCGCTGACGTCTACTCCGCCGGCGTCTCCGAGGACATCGTCGGACGCTGGCTGCGCAGCCGACCCGACGTGCGTGACCGCCTGGTGATCGCCACCAAGGGCCGGTTCCCGATGGGCCCGGGGGCGAACGACGCCGGCCTGTCCCGCGTGCACCTCACCCGGGCCCTGGACGCCAGCCTGCGGCGCCTCGGCGTCGAGGCCGTCGACCTGTACCAGGCGCACGCCTGGGATCCGCTGACCCCGCTGCCGGAGACCCTGCGGTTCTTCGACGACGCGGTCAGCGCCGGCAAGATCCGCTACGCGGGGGTCAGCAACTTCACCGGTTGGCAGTTGCAGAAGGCCGCCCTGCTCACCCAGCACCTCAACCTCACCCCGATCGTGACCCTGCAACCGCAGTACAACCTGCTGGCCCGGGAGATCGAGTTCGAGTTGGTGCCGGTCTGCGAGAACGAGGGCATCGGCATCCTGCCGTGGTCACCGCTGGGTGGCGGTTGGCTGACCGGTAAGTACCAGCGCGACAGCACGCCCACCGGCACGACGCGCCTCGGCGAGAACCCGCAGCGCGGCGTCGAGGCGTACGCGGGTCGCAACGCCGAGGAGCGCACCTGGCGGGTGCTCGACGCGGTGCGCCAGATCGCCGGGGACCGTGGCGTGTCCATGTCGGCGGTGTCGTTGGCCTGGCTGGCGGCCCGACCGGCGGTCACCTCGGTGATCCTCGGCGCGCGGACCACCGAGCAGCTCGACGACAACCTGACCGCCGCCGACCTGGTCCTCGACGCCGAGCAGATGCGGCTGCTGGACGAGGCGAGCGCCCCGTTGGTGGGTGACTACCCGTACGGCGGGGCCGGTGTACGCCAGCGCGCCCGCGACCTACCGACCGGATCATGACGTCGTTCCCCGAGCCGACCAGCCCGGCCGGCAGCCGCACCGAGGTCTTCCTGCGTTACCTGGACTACTTCCGCGAGTCCCTGGTGGACAAGGTGTCGGCGCTGGCCGAGCCGGAGCTGCGGCGCAGTCGGCTGCCGTCCGGGTGGACCCCACTGGAGTTGCTCAAGCACCTGCGTCACGTCGAGCGGCGCTGGATCGAGTGGGGCTTCCAGGGTCGGGACGTCGCCGAGCCGTGGGGCGACCGCCGCGACGACCGCTGGTACGTCGCCCCCGACGAGACCCGCGCGGACCTGGTGGCGGCGCTGCGGGCGCAGGGCGCGCACACCACGGCCGTGGTGACGGCACACGACCTGGCCGAGATCGGTGCGCCGGGCCCGCGGTGGAACGGCGCGGACCCGGCGTCGCTGGAGCGGGTGCTGTTCCACCTGGTGCAGGAGTACGCCCGGCACCTGGGCCACCTCGACGTGGTCGCGGAACTCGCCGGAGGCCCGACCGGAGAGTGAGGCGGCCGGCTCGATAATGGGCTGATGCCGCTGCTCGTCGCACCAGCCCTGCCCGCCGGGAGCCTCGCCGCCCAGGAGCAACCCCACCTTCCGGTACGCCCCGGGCTGGCCCTGCGGCCGTGGCGCGGCGACGACGCCCCGGCCGTTCGGGCCGCCTTCGACTGTCCGGCGATCCAGCGATGGCACGTGCGCCGCCTCGACAGCGACGACGAGGCGCGGGCGTGGACGGCGCAGTGGGCCGGCCGTTGGCAGGCCGAGAGCGCCGCCAGTTGGGCCGTCGTCGACGCCGACGACCGGCCCGTCGGTCAGGTGGGGTTGCGCGATGTGCTGCTGACCGAGGCGTCGGCGCAGGTGTCGTACTGGGTGGCGCCCACCGCGCGAGGTCGGGGGGTCGCCACCGAGGCGCTGCTCGCGTTGACCGGGTGGAGCTTCACGGCGGCCGGGTTGCATCGGCTCGCCCTGGAGCACTCGACCGGCAACGCGGCGTCCTGCCGGGTGGCCGCGCAGGCCGGCTTCACCGAGGAGGGCGTGGCTCGCGGTTCAGTGCGCCACGCCGACGGCTGGCACGACATGCACCGGCACGCCCGGCTGGCGACGACTACGGCGGAGCCCAGGTAGGCGCGGCCGAGGTTCGCCGCGTTCGTCAACGGCATGCGAGCGGAGTGACCGGTGACCAGATGCCCATCCACTGTTCGGCACCCCACGCCTCGTACCGTTGCACCTCGGTGAACCCCAGCTTCGCCGCTAGCCGCATCGCCCGGTCGTTGGCGGTCTGGGTGCCGTCAGGTGGAGCAGCAGACCCGGCCGATCCCCGCGGTACTCGCCGAGCAGGCGCAGCTTCGCTGCCGAGCACGGCCACAGGATGCCGCAGACCGGGCAGCGCCACGAGGGGCGTAACGGGGAGTGCTTCGGACGTTCGGGCATCAGCCCACCCCCACGGTTACGCACCACCGAACCCGTGTGGACAGACAGGTCTGCAGTACCTCGTTCTGCACAGCTTCCTCCTTGTCGTAACGCCCTCTACAGGCACTTTGCCGGGGGTCGCTGGACAAACACACAGCGTTACGTAACCTCTTCATCTCAGCGGATTTGTTCTAGGGGAGGGACTGCATGAACCACGCCTTTGTCGCAGCACTGGCCGCGGCGGGTCACACCGCCGAGAGCTTGGCGGGTCAGCTCGGTGTGCACCCGAAGACCGTCGCCAGGTGGACAAGCCCGGGGCACATTCCCCAGAGCCGACACCGGGCCACCGTGGCGGGGCTGCTGGCGAAGGACACCGACGCGCTGTGGCCGGACGTGGTCCGTCGCCGTGAGCCGGTGTGGTTCCGGCCGTGGGTCGACCTGGAACGTGAGGCCGTGACGCTGCGGTCATTCCAACTCGCCTGGGTGCCCGGGCTGCTACAGACCGAGGCGTACGCCCGGGCGACCCTGGCCGGTGGGGTGCTGACGCCGGAGGCGGTCGCCGAGTTCGCCGAGGCGCGCATCAACCGGCAGGCGATTCTCGGCCGCAGCGGCGGGCCACTGCTGATCGCGGTGCTCGACGAGGGGGTGCTGAGGCAGCGCGTCGGCGACGACCGCGCGTTGATGGCGGCGCAACTGGCACGCCTGGTCGGCTACGCCGAGGCGGGCACCATCCAACTCCACATCGTCCCGGCGGACGCGCCCAGCTATCCCGGGCTCGACGGACCATTCACGATCGCCGACATGCCGGACGGGTCGCGGGTAGCGCACGTCGACAGCGCGGCACGGGCGCAGATCCTCGACCAAACGTCGGATCTTGTTAGCCTGGAACGGCGGTGGGAACGTATTCGCGGCGAGGCCCTGCCCCGAGGGCGTTCGTTGGAACTTCTCAGAGAAGCGGCAGCATCATGGACATGACCGGTGCCCGGTGGCGGAAGAGCACGAGGAGCGGCGGCAACGGCGGTGACTGTGTCGAGGTTGCCGACAACCTTCCGGGCGTCGTCCTCGTTCGTGACACGAAGGACCGCGACGGTGGCACGCTGACGTTCAGCCCGCAGTCGTGGCGTGGCTTCGTCGCGATGGCACGCGACGCCGCCCTGACCGACCACATCGTATGAATGGCTCCCGGCCGGCGCCGGGAGCCATTCATGCGGTCGGGGCCCGGGCGCCGCGCATCGGTCCGATCAACTGACGGAGGCGGGCTCGGCCGGTTGCGGTTGCCCGGTCGCCGGCCAGGTGAGGCGGCGTACGCCGGGGACGAGCGCGGTGCCCGCGCAGGAGGCCAGAACCAGCAGGCCCGCGACGGCCAGCGGGACGGGTGCGCCGAACGCGTCGGCGGCCAACGGCGCCAGCGCATAGCCCAGCGGCATGGCGCCCAGCGACACCAGCCAGTCGTACGAGGTGACCCGCGCCAGGACCTCGGGCGGGAAGTGGTGCTGCACGACGGTCTCCCACACCGGGTTGAGGTAGCCCAGGGCGGTCAGCGCCACCGCGTAGGCGGCGATCACCGCGGCGGCGGGCGCGGCGACGGCGAGCAGGAACAGCGGCGCGGCGTAGCAGGCCAGGCCGAGGTTGGCCAGCAGCACCGGCCGGTGCAGCCGGACCCGCCCGGCCAGCAGCGAGCCGGCGAGCATGCCGATCGCCCCGGCCTGCAGCAGCAGCACCCAGGTCGTCTCGCCGCCGAGTCGGTCGATGGCCACGGCCGGCCCGAGGGTCATGAGCACGGCGGCGGCGCCGTTCCACACGCCGTGCCCGAGCAGGCTGGTCCAGAACCAGTCGCGGGCGCGTACCTCGCCGAAGCCGTGCCGTAGGTCGGCGAGGACGGAACGGCGGGGCACCGGCACGTGGCGGACGCGCACCAGCGCGAGCAGGGTGGCGCTGAGCGCGAACGACGCGCCGTCGAGGATGAATGCCCAGCCGGGCCCGGCGGCCCAGATCAGCGCGCCGGCCAGCGCCGGCCCGGCGAGGCGGCTGGTGTTGGCGGTGATCCCCATCAGGGCGTTGGCGCGCTGCCGGTCGGCCGGTTCGACGGTGCCGGCTACCAGCGGAGACCCGGTCGGAATGGCGAACGCCGAGGCGACGCCGCCGAACGCGGAGGCCACCACCACTGTGGTCAACGACGGGTCGCCGCCGAGCAGCTCGACGCCGACCGCGACCTGGGTGGCGCAGCGGACCAGGTCGGCCAGCAGGGCGACCCGGCGGGCGTCGAACCGGTCGGCCACGACACCACCGAACGGCAGCAGGAGCAGGCGGGGGACGACCGCCGCGGCGAGGACGACGGCCAGCGCGCCCGTGGAGCCGGTGGCGCGCAGCACGGCAAGCGCCAGCGCGGCGGGCACCACCGCGTCGCCGATGGCGGAGATGCTGCGCCCCAGGAACAGCAGCCGGAAGGAGGGGTTGCGCAGTGGGTGAGCCATGAGCGGAGCTTAGTTTGACGTCGAATATTTCGGCAACGAATATTTCGGTGCTGCGGTAAGCTGGCGCGGTGACCACCACCCCCGACGCCGTCGACCAGCACATCGAGCGCTGGCTGCCCGTGGTGCCCGACCTCGACGCGGACGTCGAGGGGGCGGTCACCAGGATGATCCGACTGACCCGACATCTGCGGGCGGTCAAGGAGCGGGTCCTGGTCGATTTCGACCTGCCGGCCCACGAGTACGACACCCTGCACGCTCTGGCCGGGCGCGGTGGCCGGGCGGCCCCCTCGGATCTCGCCACGGATCTCGCGATGGCCCCGGCCTCGATCACCGCGCGAGTGGACACCCTGCTGCGGCGGGGCTTCGTGCGACGGACTCCGTCCACGGTGGACCGCCGGCGGGTGGATGTGGAGCTCACCGAGGCGGGTCAGGCCGCGTGGCGCGGGGCGATGGAGGTCCAGGGTGCGGAGGAGCACCGCCTGCTCGGCGCGCTCACCGCGACCGAGCGGCGACACCTCTCCGACCTGCTGCGCCGGGTGCTGCTCGTCGCCGAGCAGCCGCAGACCGACTGAGCGGGCGGGAAAACGCCTGGCGGCCCGCGTACCGCTGATGCGAGGGTGACCGGCGTGACTGCGCATACGCTGGCCGGCGCCCTGGCCGACGATGGACGACGACGGATCTTCGCGGCGATCGTGCTGGGTGCGACCAGCGCGACCGAGGTCGCCGAGCGAGCCGACCTGCCGGCGCGGGTGGTGCTCACCGGGGTCCGCCGGCTCACCGACGCGGGCCTGGTCACCGGCGCGGACGGTGCGCTCGCGGCCGACGAGGCGTCGCTGCGGGCCGCCGCGCGCGACAGCCGCCCCGACGACGACACCGAACCCGGCGTTGACCCGGTGTTGCGGACCTTCCTGCGCGGAGACGTCCTGGTGGGTCTGCCAGCGCAGCGAGGCCGGCGGCGGGTCCTGCTGGCGCACATCGCCGAGCGGTCGTTCGAGGCGGGCACCCGCTATCCGGAGCGGGCCGTCGACGACGCGCTCAAGCCGTGGTGCGCGGCGGGAGGGTCGGATCACGCGACGCTGCGCCGGTACCTGATCGACGAGCAGCTGCTCACCCGCGAGCACGGCATCTACCAGCGACTCTGATCGCCCGCCGCGCAAAACGTCTCGTCGCGGAGGATCTTGCTAGCCTCGGCGCATGACCTCCTGCACGCCCGCCGACGGCCCACCGGACCTGTTGTTCCTGCTCTCCTGGGCGAGCCACGCGCTGCAGACCGAGCACGCCGCGGGGCTGGCCGAGTTGGGCATCTCGCCGCGGGCGCACTACGTGCTGGCGCAGGCCCGCACCGGCGAGCTGACCCAGCGGGAGATCGGCGAGCGGTGCGGCGTGGACAAGACCACGATGGTCGTCACGCTCGACCAGTTGGAACGCGCCGGGCTGGCCGAGCGTCGCCCGGCGCCGACTGATCGGCGTGCCCGGCTGGTCGCGGTGACTCCGGCGGGGGAGCAGGTGCTGCGGCAAGCGCAACAGGTGGTCCGGCGCATCCAGGACGACCTGCTGGCAACCCTGCCCGAGCAGGACCGGGAGGCGTTCCTGCGGGCTCTCCTTGCGCTCGTTGGTGGACCGTTGGCCAACACCTCCCCGTACGCGCCGGGGGCCCGCTCCGGCTGTTAGTTCCGAGAAAGATAGTTCCGAACAAGACTATCTGTTACGGTCGTACTCGTTCGTTTCCCCTGAACGAGGAGCCCGTCATGAGTGCTGCCACCGTCGCGACCCCCACCCCCTCACCACTGCGCCGCCGCGCCCTCGGTGTCGTCGCCGCCGTCGTGGCCCCCCTGGCCGTCTGGGCGATCGGCGCGCTGGCCGGTGTCGACTACACGGTCGAGAGCCCGGGCCAGCCCGCCACGGTCATCGGGGCTGGCGCAATCGTCATGATCGCCCTGGGTGCCGCCCTGCTCGGCTGGGCGGCGCTGGCGCTGCTGGAGCGGTTCGCCAGCCGGGTCGCCCGACCGGTCTGGATCTCGCTGGCCATCGTCGTGACGGTGCTGTCCTTCGTCCCCGTGTTCAGCGTCGAGGCCACCGTCGGCGCGAAGCTCGCCCTCGGCGCGACGCATGTAGCAGTGGCGGCGGCGCTGATCGCCCTGTTGCCCCGCCCCCGCCGGTAAACACGACTGGCAGCTGCCGCAGATCGGCGCCCGCGGCACCGGACGCGCGAGGCCGGCAGCCCGGATAAAGCCGTTGACCGGGCGGTAATGATCAACAGGTGACCATTACCGCCCGGCCCACCTGGATGACCACCGATGTCCGGCCCGACCAGCCCGACGCCGTGCTGCTGCTGCGCGAGTACATGACCGAGATGGTCGTTCGCTACCACCGTCGCCCGGCCCTGCCCGGCGAGGTCGACGCGGCCCTGGCCGACTTGCCCAGCGACGACCTGGCCGCGCCGAGCGGGCTGCTTCTGCTCGCCCACCACGGCGACGACCTGGCCGGCTGCGCCGGGCTGCGCTGGCAGCCGGGCTGGGCCGAGCTGACCCGGGTGTTCGTCCGCCCCGAGCATCGCGGTGCCGGTGGGGGCGCCGCGCTGCTGGCCGCAGTCGAGGAGCGGGCCCGCGCGGCCGGGGCGGACCGGATCCGGCTCGACACCCGCAACGACCTGGTCGAGGCGCGCGCCCTGTACGCCCGGCACGGCTATGCGGAGATCCCGGCGTACGCGCAGCGCCTCTACGCCGATCACTGGTTTGAGAAGCGGCTGTCGTGAGCAGTTGACGTCCGCGTGCGGACGCGCTAAATAAGAAGAGGAAGTTGAGTCACCCCGGCTCAACTCATCACCTTCGGCCAGGAGAACCGAGGAGGCACCATGTTGATGCGTACCGACCCGTTCCGCGAGATCGACCGGCTCGCCGAGCAGTTCTTCGGTACGGCGGCCCGGCCCGCGATGATGCACCTGGACGCCTACCGCGACGGCGACCACTTCTACGCGGCGTTCGACCTGCCCGGCGTCGACCCGGACAGCATCGACTGCACAGTCGAACGCAACGTGCTCACCGTCCGCGCCGAGCGGAGCCGACCGGCCGGCGACGGCGTCGAACTGGTCGCCGCCGAACGCCCGATGGGCACCTTCACCCGGCAACTGTTCCTCGGCGACACACTGGACACCGACAAGCTGGAGGCGGGCTACGAGAACGGGGTGCTGACGCTGCGCATCCCGGTCGCCGAGCGCGCCAAGCCCCGGCGGGTGAGCATCCAGGCCAACGGCGCCGCCCGCCGAGAGATCAACGCCTGATCCGCCACGGCCTCGGGTGGGATCGGCGCGCCTGCACGCCGATCCCACCCGAGGCTGAGAGTCTTTTTCACATGGTGTTCTCCGACGCTCCGGTGCTCGCCCGTCCGCCCGCGCCACCGGCGCTGCCGAGCGGGCCGGTCGAGGTCACCGAGGCGTGGCTGCGCAACCGGCGGCTGTCCGAGCACACCCGCGACGCCTACCGACGCGACGTCACCGGCTGGCTCCGCTGGTGCGCCACCCACGACCTCGACCCGCTGCGGGCCACGTTCCTGCACGTCAACGAGTACGCCCGCACCCTGGAAAACAGCGTCGGCGCCCGCAGCGGCCGCCCACTGACCCCGGCGACCGTCGCGCGCCGGCTCTCGGCGCTGTCCAGTTGGTACGACTTTCTCGTCAAACTGGGCGCGGTGCCGGCCAACCCGGTCTCCGGCGCCGACCGCCCCCGCGTCGACCGGGACCACTCCGCCACCGTCGGGCTCACCCCCGAAGAGGTGGACGCCCTGCTCAGGGCCGCCGAGGTGGACACCGGTGCAACCGCCGTACGCAACCGGGCGGCGCTTGCGCTCCTCGCCGACCTGGGGCTGCGGGTCGGCGAGCTGATCTCGCTGGACCTGACCGACCTCGGCACCGAACGCGGCCACCGCAGCGTGCGCTTCGTCGGCAAGGGCCGCAAACAACGCCGCCGCGCGCTCACCCCCGGCACCGCGCACGCCCTGGACGCCTACCTGGCCCAGCGGGCCGCCACCACCGGCGTGCCGGTGCCGCAGTTGACCGGCCCGCTGCTGGTCACCGCCAGTGGTGCCCGACTGGACCGACACTCGGTGTTCCGGATGGTCCGTCGGCTCGCCCGCGCCGCCGGCCTCCCGGCCTGGGCGAAGCTGTCCCCGCACTCGCTGCGGCACGCCTTCGCCACCACCGCCCGCTCGGAGGGAGTGCCGTTGGAGGACGTGCAGGACGCCATGGGGCACGCCGACCCGCGCACCACCCGCCGCTACGACCGGGACCGGCACAACCTCGACCGTGACCCGGCCTACGCGGTGTGGGCGGCCCGGTCGCGTCGGCGCAGCTGACGCTGCGTCAGCCCTGTGGGCGCGGGCAGATGCAGAACGGCTGCCCGATCGGGTCGAGAAGCACCACCCACCGCTCACCGCCGGGCTGGAAGGCCGGCTTCGACGCGCCCGCGGCGACGAACTTCTCCTCCGCCGCCGCCAGGTCATCGACGTAGAGATCCAGGTGGTAGCGCTTATCGCCGGTCTCGTCCGGCCAGGCGGGCGGCCGGTAACCCTCGACCAGACCGAAGCCGATGGAGACGCCACCGGAGCTGATCATCGCGTACTCGGGTTGGCTGTGGGTGACCTCCCAGCCCAGCGCCTCGTGATAGAACGCGGCGTGGCCGGCGGGATCGGAACTGTCGAGGTTGACCATCGCGAGGTCGGCAGAAGTCGTCACGCCGGCAGTATGCCGCCGAGGTCCGACAACGACGGCGTCGCGACACTCACCGCGGCCCGGCCCGCCGTCACCCGTAGCCGAAGGTCTGCGTCCACAACGGGCCGTAGCCGAGGTGCACGCCGACGCCGATCTCGGAGAAATCCGGATGCAGCAGGTTGGCGCGATGCCCAGGGCTGTTGAGCCAGGCATGAATCACCTCGTGCGGCTGGCGCTGACCCCCGGCGATATTCTCCCCGGCGGGCTCGGCGTACCCGTGTGCCCACATCCGATCAAAGGGCGTGACGCCATCCGGGTCGTTGTGGGCGATGTAGCCGCGCCGCGCCATATCGAGGCTGTGGCTGCGCGCTGCCTGACGAAGCAGTTCGTTGGTCTTCAGTGGGGGCAGACGAGCCTTGGCTCTGGCCTGATTCGTCAACCGCACCACCGTGTCCTCAAGATGGGTCCGGTAGGTGTCAGGGCCAATGCTGGTTCGACTTCCCGGCATGTCTCGTCCTCTTCGGCATGTCGCTGCTCACCGATCCGCAGATACATGATCCACCAGGCGAGCTCGGCTGCGCCGACCGGTCAGCAGAGCAGATCCAGGTGGTGGTGAGCGTCCTCGGCGATCTCCTCGTGCCGCAGCCAGCGACGCGCCCACAGCCGGGCGGCCAACTCCGCCTGCTCGTCTCCCCAGGCGGCGTGCTCGACGAGCAACGCGGTGATCAGCGCGTACGCCAGGCGCAACGCCAGACCACGGGCGCCCGCGAGCACCGCCGACGCACCCGGGTCGACGGTGACCGCGGCGACGGTCTCCCTCAGCTGCGCGGTGGTGGTGGCCAGGGTGTCGGCCAGCGTCGGCGACAGCGGCCGAGCCAGGTCGACGGCGGCGGCGAGCCGGCTCAACAGCGGGGCCCCGGCGTCCTCCCGGGTCAGCGCGCGCAGCACGTCCAGGGCCAGCACGTTCGTGGTGCCCTCCCAGATCGGCAGCACCTGGGCGTCGCGCAGCAGCCGGGGCACCCCGGTGTCCTCCACGTAGCCGGCCCCACCGAAGCTCTCCACGTACTCGCTGGCGGAGCTGACGGCGAGCCGGCCGGTAGCCAGCTTCGCCAACGGCGCCACGATGCGCAGTTCCGCCGCGGCCTCCGGGTCGGCGCCGACCTCCACCCGCCCGAGCAAGGCGAACGCGTGCCCGGCGAGCGCGAAAGCGCCCGCCGCGTCGACAGCGAGGGTGCCCAGGGTGGCCCGGTGCAGGGGTGAGGAGACCAGCGGGCCGCCGGCGACGTGCCGCACCTCGGCGTACGCCCGGGCGTAGTCGAGACCCCGTCGCATCCCGCCGGCCGCCGCCGCCGCGTTGTGCACCCGGGTCACCACGACCAGCGTCATCGCCCGGACCAGACCGGGCACCGCCGGGTCACCCAACGGGAGGGCGTACGCGTCACGCAGGCCGATCTCGGCGGTGGGCAGCGCCCGGGTGCCGAGCTTGTCCTTGAGCCGGTGCACTGTGACACCCGGTGCGGGTGCGCCCGGCGTCGCGCCGTCGGCCAGCGGCGAGTCGACCGCGTACCGGGGAACGAGGAACGGGGCGAGCACCCGGCTGCCCCGCCCGGCGCCCTCCGGTCGGGCCAGCGCCACCGCCATCGCCGCGTCGGCGGCAGAGCAGAACCACTTCTCCCCGGTCAGCCGCCACGACCCGTCCGCCGCGGGTCGGCCGAGTGTGCTGGAGCGGCCCAGGTCGGAGCCGCCCTGCGACTCGGTCATCCACTGCCCGCTGGTGATCGCCGTGCCCGGGTCCGTGGAGATCAGCCGGGGGAGCCACGCGTCACGGGCCGTGGCGTCGACGTCGGGCATGCTGAGCAGCGCCGCCGCCCCGTCGGCCATCGCCACCGGGCAGGAGAACGTCGCCGACTCCGGCCCGTACAGGTGCAGCAGGGCGTGTTGCACGACCCGCGCGGCGGCACCCCAGGTGCCCCGGGCGTCCGGCAGGTAGGGCAGCGCGACCACGGCGTGACGGGCGGCGGCGGCGCGTTGCGCCTGCCAGCCGGCGGAGGTGTCGATGCGGTCGATCCGGGCACCCCACGGGTCGTAACGGACCAGCGTCGGCGGGTGCGCCTCCGCGTCGGCGTGCGCCGCGCGCAGCGGCCCGGTGACGTCGGCGGCCAGGTCCGCGAGCCGGCCCTTCGCGGCGGCGTGCCCGCCCGGGCCGAGGTGACGCTCCAGCCAGGAGCGCAGCAGGCCATCGCTGGCGTACGGGTCGACGGGGGGTGGTGCCGGCTGCACGAAGCGGCTCATCGATCGACTCCTGGCACGGCTCGGGGGGTGTGCGCCGACGGTAGACGATCCAGGTCCGGTCCGAACAGGGCAGTCCCCACCCACCACCGACGCCTTATTTCCGACTTGTCGCACTTCAGTGCAATCACGTTCTCTACGGTCGGTAGTCGTGGGTGCGGGCCAGTCGTGGAGCCGACCGGCCCGGCGTCACCGCCCGATGCGCACCGGGTTGGCGTTCGCCGGGATCGGTGTGGCGCTGTGCTGTGTGGGGGTGGCCGGGTTGGGGGCCTGGAACCTGCAGACCGTCCGGCAGGCCGCCGGCCCGATCCGGGAGACCGCTGACGGTTTCCTCAGCGAGGTGGCCCTCGGCGACAGCGACAGGGCGTACGAGCGGCTCTGCGAGGACGCGCGCAGCCGGTGGAGCGCGATCGGCTTCACCAGTTGGGTACGGACGCCCCCGATGGTCACCGACTACGAGATCACCGACGTGTCGGTCGCCACCCGCAGCGGACGACCGCAGGGAACGGTGACCGTGAAGGTGACCCGCGACGGCGGGCTCAGTGAGGAACGCCGCCTACCGGTGGTCCGTGAGGACGGGAACTGGCGGGTCTGTGGCGACCCCTTCTGAGCCGCCCGCCGTCCGCCCGAAGCGGCCCTGGTTGCTGCGCGAGCGTCGGGGGGTGGAGCCCACCACGTCGATGGAGCTCTTCTTCGACCTGGTCTTCATCTTCACCACCACCCAGTTGGCGCACTACCTGATCGCGCACCCGGACTGGCGCGGCGCCGCCCGCACCGCGCTCTTGCTGATGCTGGTCTGGTACGTGTGGATCTACACGGCCTGGGGGACGAACTGGCTGCGACCCGACCAGCCGCCGGTACGGGCGCTGCTGATCGCGCTGATGTTGGGCAGCCTGCTGCTCTCGGCGGCGATCCCCGAGGCGTTCGCCGGCGCCGGCCTGCTCTTCGCGCTGGTCTACGCGGCCGTGCAAGGGGGGCGCACCATCTTCTCGCTGTGGGCGGTGCAGGGCCAGCCGTGGTTGGTCGACGGGTTTCAGAAGACGTCCCCGTGGTTCGTCGCCACGTCGCTGCTCGTCGTGCTCGGCGCCGTGGCCGGCGGGGCCTTCCAGGAGGCGCTGTGGGCGGCGGCGATCGCGATCGAAGTGATCGGCCTGTCGACCGGGTTCCCGGTGCCCGGTCGGGGCCACAGCCCAGCCGAGCGGTGGATGGTGGAGGGCGGGCACCTTGCCGAGCGGTGCCAGGCGTTCATCCTCATCACCCTGGGTGAGTCGATCCTCGTCACCGGGAGCACCCTCGCGCAGAACCTGGACCTGAGGACGTCCGGCGCGTTCGTGCTGGCGTTCGCCGGCTCGGTGGCGCTGTGGTGGGTGTACTTCGCCCGGTCCGCCCCGCTGGCGGCGGAGATCATCGCGCGTGCCGGTGAGCGCACCGGCGCGTTGGGTCGGCTGGCGTTCAACTACCTGCACCCGGTGATGGTCGCCGGGATCATCGTCACCGCGGCGGGCGACGAGCATCTGCTGCGCGAACCCGGTGCCCCCGCCACCGCGGCGGCTGCGTTGTTCGCCCTGGGCGGCCCCGCGCTGTTCCTCGCCGGGCACGCCGCCTACCAGGCGGTGCTGTGGCGGACCCTGCCGACCAGTCGGATCTCCGCGGCGGTGGTGCTGCTGGCGCTGGTGCCGGTGTGTGTGCGGCTGGGGGTGACCGTCGCGGTGTGCGCCACGCTGGCGCTGGCGGTGATCATCGCCGTCACCATGACCGACCGGTTGTGGGTACCGCGGGCCGTGCGGTGAGCCGCGGCGGGCCGCTCAGTCGCGGGGGCCGAGGTCGCCGCTGCGGTAGTGCCGGCGGCAGAGCACCTGGTAGCGCACCTCGGCGGTGTCGACGGTGTCACCGATGACGACCTGGGCTCCTTCGCGGACCACCCGCCCGTCGACGACCCGGGCGTTGAGCAGCCCCTCGCGCCCGCACCAGCAGAGCACCTCGACCTGGATGCGGGCCACCTCGTCGGCCAACTCGAAAAGTCGCTGCGTGGCGGGGAACATCCGCGACTGGAAGTCGGTGGCCAGGCCGAACGCGAACACGTCGACGTCGTAGCTGTCGACCAACTCGGCCATCTGCTCCACGTGCTCGACGGTGTAGAAGCACGCCTCGTCGCAGATCAGGTAGTCCACGCGTACCCCGTCGGCCCACCGGCCGCGCACCAGGGCCCGCAGGTCCAGGTCATCGGTGACCTCGATGGCCTCGTGGGCCAGGCCGATACGGGTGGTGACCTGTGGTCCCAGCGACCGGTCGATGCGGGTGGTGACCAGCCCGCGCCGGCCCTGCCGGGCGTGGTTGTAGTTCATCTGCAACGCCATCGTGGACTTGCCGCAGTCCATCGGCCCCCAGAAGAACTTCAACGCCGCAGCGTGCACCGGACGCCCGTCGAGCCCGCGCGCGGCGGCGCAGCCGGCCGGAGCATGTGGCTGGCCGGGGAACGGGTGGGCCAGGCAGGTCGGTGCGGTGGCGGCGTCGTCGGTCACGGTCGGGCAGCCTAGCCCATTGACCGGCCCGGATCGGTCGGGCGCGGGACCCGTGCTCAGAGCACCCGGGGTGGTGTGTTGCCCGCGGCCACGATGGCACGGCGGATCGGCACGGCGGCGAGGAGCAGGAACCCGACCACGAAGAAGATCAGCAGTGAGACCAGGCCCACCCGGTACGAGGCGGTGAGTTGGAACACCAGGCCGAAGGCGAGCGGGCCGAGCCAACTGGTGCCTTTGTCGCTGATCTCGTAGAAGCCGTAGTACTCGCCTTCCTTTCCGGCCGGGATGAGCTGGCTGAACAGCGACCGGCTCAGCGCCTGGCTGCCGCCGAGGACCAGGCCGATGGCCGCGCCGAGGATCATGAACGGCACCGGTGCCTCGGCCGGCAACCGGAACGCGCCGATGATCACACCGGTCCAGAGCACCAGGCTGAGCAGCACGGTCTTCCAGGCGCCGATGCGCTTGGCCAACGCGCCGAGGCTCAACGCGCCGCCGAAGGCGAGGAACTGCACCAGCAGGATGGTGATGATCAGCGTGCTCTGCTCCAGGCGCAGTTCCTCGGTGCCGTACTGGCTGGCCAGGGTGATGACGGTCTGGATGCCGTCGTTGTAGACCAGGAACGCCAGCAGGAAGAACAGCGTCAACGGGTACGCCTTGACCTCGCGGATGGTTCGGCCGAGTTGGCGGAAACCGTCGGTGAGTACGTTGCCGCCACCGGCCAGCGCCGCCGCCGGGGGGCGCTCACGCAGCCAGCGCAGCGGGACCAGCGTGAACAGCGCCCACCAGACCCCCGCCGACACGATCGACCAGCGGGCCAGGTCCAGCGTGCGTTGCGGGTTGTCACCCTTGTCGAGCAGGGTGATCGCGACCAGGTTGAGCGCCAGCAGCAGGCCGCCGCCCAGGTAGCCCAGCGCCCAACCACGGCTGGAGATGCCGTCGCGTTCGTCCGGGCCGCCGAGCTGCGGCAGGAACGAGTTGTAGACCACGATCGCGGCGCCGAACGAGATGTTGGCGACCAGGAAGAGCGCCCCGCCGAGCAGGTAGCGGTCGCCGGTCACCAGGGCCATCGCGATGGTGGCACCGGCGCCGGTGAACGCAGCACCCCCGAGCAGCCGCTTCTTGTGCGCCGACCGGTCCGCGATCGCCCCGATCACCGGCAGCACGAACACGGTGAGGAACACCGACAGCGAGATCAGGTACGGGTAGTACGACCCGGCGGCGACCTTGATGCCCAGCGGGTACACGAAGCCGTCGCAGGAGTCCGCGCCCAACTCGCAGCCGGCCGCTACCTCGGCGACGGTGGTCAGGAACGGGCCGAGGAACACCGTGATGACGGTGGTCTGGAACGCGGAGTTGGCCCAGTCGTAGATGTACCAGCCGCGACGCTCGCGGCGGGTGCTCGCCGAGGGCGGGGTGTCGTTAGCCGTGGGGGTCACGGTCTCGGCCATCGGGGGTCCTTCGATGGTCAGGCGGCCCAGTGGCCGCGGCTGCGGTAGACGTCGCGCAGCACGCCGACGTGATCGGTCATGATGCCATCCACGCCACGATCCAGTAACTCGTGCATCTGGGCGGGTTCGTCGATCGTCCAGACGTGCACCTGCAGGCCGAGTCGGTGGCAGTAGTCGAGGAAGCGGCGGTCCACCACCGGCACCCGCCCGTAGCGTGGCGGCACCTGCGCGGCGACCACCGACGGCGGCAGCCGCAGCGGCCGTCCGTGCAGGGAGGCGAGCCGCAGCCGGGCGACCCCCCGCATGCCGAGGCTGGTGGCGATCCGCCCCTCGGTGAGCGCCCGCAGCCGGGTCAGCCGGGCGTCGCTGAACGAGGCGAGCAGCACCCGGTCGGCGGCACCGGCCCGGGTCACCGTCGCGACCGTGGGCTCGACGCCGCCGTCGGCCTTCACGTCGATGTTGAAGCGGACCTGCGGCCAGGCAGCCAACACCTCGTCGAGCCGAGGTACGACGGCGGCGCCGCCGACGCGTACCGAGGCGAGGTCGGACCAGCGCATCTCGGCGATGCGCCCCGCCTCACCGGTGACCCGGCGCAGCGTCGGGTCGTGGAAGATCACCGCGACGCCGTCCGCGGTGGCGTGCACGTCGGTCTCGACGTACCGGTAGCCCAGCCCGATGGCCCGGGCGAACGCCTCGGTGGTGTTCTCGTCGCCCTCGGCCGCGCCGCCGCGGTGGGCGAACGCCAGCGGCGCGGGCGCGTCGAGGTAGCCGAATCGGGTCAACACGCGACGCAGTATGCCCTCGGTTGGTGGCCGGCGGGTGGCCGGCTGGCGTCTGTCGCCCGCTCGCGCCGCCACCGCGATGCCCATCAGCCGCAGAGCAGATCGTCGAGCAGTGTCATCTGCCGCTCGATGACCGCCATCGCCGGGCCCGGGTCGGCCAGCTCGGTGGCCAGGTACAGGACCGTCGAGCGGTGCCCGTCGGGGCTGACCGCCGCGAGGGTGCTCATCCCGGGCATGGAGCCGACATGCGCCCAGGAGCCGCCGCACCGGTTGGGTATCCACATGATGCCCAGCCCGTAGCGGATGCCTGCTCGGATTCCCTGGAACTCGTCGGCCAGCACGGTCTGGTGCAGTTCGGCCACCTGCCCGGGACGCAGGAGCTGACCCTGGCCGACCGCCTGCCAGAAGCGGGTCAGGTCGGCGGGGGTGCTGACCAGGCCGCCAGCGGAGGCCGTCACGGTCGGATTGAACACGGTCGTGTCGACCATCGGCCCGCCGGGCACGAACTGCCGGTACCCGTTGGCGTGCGGCTGGGGCAGGGTCGGCCGGTCACCCGGGTAGAACGTGTGGGTCAGGCGCAGCGGCATCAGGATCCGCGAGTGCACCTCGGTGTGCCACCGGTGTCCGGTGAGGCGTTCGATGAGCATCCCGGCCAGCAGGTAGTTGGTGTTCGAGTAGCTCCAGCGGGTGCCGGCGTCGAACAGCGGCGAGTGCCGCATCGCGCTCGCCACCTGCTGCGCCTCGGTGTAGTGGTCGAAGCGGTGTGCCCGGAACTCGTCGGCCGAGTGCAGGGCGGCGAGGTCGCCGGTGGGGTCGTAGAGACCGCTGGTGTGCTGCAGGACCTGGCGAACGGTGACGTGCCGGCCGTCGTTGCCGTTGCCGTTGACAACACCGGGCAGCCAGCGGTCGATCGGATCGTCCAGCCGGACCCGCCCCTCGCCGACGAGTTGGAGCAACACCACCGACACGAATGTCTTCGTGGTACTGCCGATCCGGAAGTACCCGTCGAGCGGCATCGGCGCGCCGGTGTCCAGGTCGGCCACGCCGCTGCGTGTCGTGGTCACCCGGCTTCCGTCGCGAACCAGGCCCTGTGTCCCGGACACGCCCAGGCCGTGCAGCTCGTCGAGGCCGCGCTGAAGCACCGTGGCCGTGGACCTGCGATCCGGGGTCGACGGTGCGGCCGACCCGGCCGCCGCGCCGACCGTGGAGGCCAACACCGCCGCGACCGTCGCGCCGGCCACGACGCTGCGCCAGCGCACCGCCCTCCGTACTGCGAAAACTGCGCTCATCTCCAGGCTCCCCTCGGGACATCGACTGTGCCCAAACGGTACGAAGAGCCTCGATGTCCGCACCAACCGGAAAACCCCAGACCCGACGTGGGGGATAGCCCCCAACACCCGGGAGGACCTCGACGCCAGGGCGCGGAGTGCGGCCCTACGGGCTCAGGTAGCGCAGGACCGCGAGGACACGGCGGTTGTCGGCCTCGTCCGGGGGCAACCCCAGCTTGTCGAAGATGCTCGCGACGTGCTTCTCCACGGTTCCGCCGGTCACCACGAGCGCGTCGGCGACGCCGGCGTTCGAGCGCCCCTCCGCCATCAGCGCCAGCACGTGGCGCTCGCGAGGGGTCAGCGCGGCCACGCCGCCGTCGCGGCGGCTGACGCGCAGTAGTTGACCGACGACCTCCGGGTCGAGCGCTGTGCCGCCCGCGGCGACCCGCTGTAGCGCGTCGGCGAACTCAGCGACGTCGGCCACCCGTTCCTTGAGCAGGTAACCGGCGCCCGCCGCGTTGCCTGCCAGTAGCCGGGCCGTGTACCTGGTCTCGATGTACTGCGACAGCACCAGTACGCCCGTGCGGGGATGCTGGCGGCGGATCTCGAGTGCGGCGCGCAGCCCTTCGTCGGTGTACGTCGGTGGCATCCGGATGTCGGCCACCACGACGTCGGGCTGATGCTCGGTCACCGCGGCCAGCAGCGCGTCGCCGTCTCCCACGGCGGCGCACACCTGGTGGCCGTGGTCCTCGATCAGCCGGGCGAGCCCTGCTCGGAACAGGGCCGCGTCTTCGGCGATCACCACGCGCACACTCATGCGCGCAGCGGAAGCTCGACGGTGATCTTTGTTGGGCCACCGGGCGGACTGGCGATGGTGAGCGCGCCGTCGACCACGGCGACCCGTTGCGTCAGCCCGGACAGGCCGGTGCCCCGGGTCGGGTCGGCACCGCCCGTGCCGTCGTCGGCGACGCTGAGCCGCAGCACTCCCCGCGCTCCGGCCACCCCGATGGCGATGGTGTTCGCGAAGCTGTGCTTGGCGGCGTTGGCCAGCAGTTCGGCGGCGCAAAAGTACGCGATGGTCTCGATGGCGGGGGTGGGGCGTACCGGGATGGCGACCGTCAGCTCGACCGGGATGGCACTGTCGGCGGCCAGGGAGGCGAGGGCGTCGGCCAGCCCGTTGTCGAGCACCGGCGGATGGATCCCCCGGGTCAGACTGCGCAGCTCGCCGAGCGCGTCCTTGGCGCCGCGCAGCGCGGCGTCGACCAACTCGCGGGCAGCGGCGGCGTCCGCGACCTCGCCGCCTTCGCCGAGCTTCTTGCGGGCCATGCCGAGGTTCATGGCCAGCGTGGCCAGCCGGATCTGCGCGCCGTCGTGCAGGTTCCGTTCGAGCCGACGCAGCAGTGCGGCGGAGTTGTCCACCGCCAGCGCCCGACTCAGCTCCAGGTCGTGGACCCGCTGCGCCAGCCGCCCCGGCCCGAGCAGACCTCGGATCAGCCAGGCGTCGACGGATGTGACGGCCCTGGTCACCCACGGGGCGGCCACCAGCATCGCCGCTCCCGCCGCAGCGGCGGCGAACGTGCCGGGGAGGGTCGCGACGCGGAACGTGCCCTCGCCGAACAGTCCGAACGGTGTGAACACCGGCACCGGGCTCAGCCGGACCCCCGGCGGGTGGTTGCGGAACGCCCCCCACAGCAGCGGGTAACTCAGGTTGACCAGCCCGCCGATCCAGAAGAAGGCGGCGTACAGCTCGATCAGACTGGCCGGCAGCTTGGCCAGCAGGTACACGATGACCCGCCAGCCCGCCCCGTCGCGAGGGCCGGGCCAGGCCCGACCGGCGAAGCGGGAGCGCACCGGCGGCGGTGCCCCGACTCGTACCCCGAGCAGCCGGGCCGCAAGCCCGCGCTGCAGTGAGCCGAGCGTCCGGGCCCCCGCCGTCGATACCAGCACTGTCAGCAGTAGTCCCACGCTGACGGCGGCGACGACCGCGTCGGCCGGGGAGGGATTACCCCGCCCTCCGCTGCTGGCCAACCAGCTCAGGTCCAGCGCGACGACGAAGAGTGCTACCGGGTTGGCCACGACGAACGGCAGCCCGGCGAGGCAGAACACCAGCTCACGGCCGGCACGCTGGTGGAACGGGGCCACCAGCACCGCGCGGGCGCCCCGCCGCTGGTCGCCCGGCGGCGGGTCCGCGGTCGGCGTGCTCACCGGAAGAGCCATGCCGTCATCCTCCTCCCTGCCCACCGCGGTCTCTGCTTACGCGTCGCGCTTGGCCAGCAGCCAACCGCCGACGGCCAGGGCGACCGCGGCGTACAGGCACAGCACGCCGAGCCCAGCCCCCGCGGACAGGAAGTCCGGGCAGGACGCGGCGTCCGTGCCGCAGGTCACCGGCCGGGTCGTGCTCAGCGAGTTCTCCACGATCAGGATCGGCATGTACGACGCCATGCCGTGCGCGATGAAGCCGATGAACTGCGCGACGACGTACACGCCGGCCACCAGCACCCCGACCGCTGCCGCGCTGTGCCGGATGATCGCGCCCAGGCCCAGGCCGAGCAGCCCGATCAGGCAGAAGCCGGCCCCGGTCACCGCGACCGCCCTGAGCACGCCGGGTTGGTCGAGCGTGGGGGCCACGACGCCGTGGCGCAGTGCGGCCCCCACGGCGATGAACGCGACGAACGACGCGACCTCCCCGACGATCAGGGTCACGGCCCCGAACACCGCTGCCTTCGCCACCAGCACGAGGGGACGCCGTGGCACGGCGGCCAGCGTGGCCCGGATCGTTCCCGAGCTGTATTCGCTGGTCATGGTGAGCACGCCCAGTACGCCGGTGAGCAGCAGACCAGGCACCACGCCGGCAAGCGCGTTGTTGGTCACGTCCCCGGCGCCGTTGCGGGTGTTCAGGCCGACGGCGATCCCGATCCCGACGGTCCCGACGGCCGTGACGATCAGGGTCCACCAGGTCGAGCGCAGGCTCCGCAGCTTGATCCATTCCATTCGGGCCGCCTGCGCCAGTCCGTAGCGCCCGCTGGGCACTCGGGATTCTGCGGTCGTGGTCATGACGTCGGCTCCTTCGCCTGGTTCCCCTGGTACTCGACTGCCGCGCTGGTGAGCTGGAAGAACGCGTCCTCCAGGGATGCCGAACCGGCCGACAGTTCGGCGACCGTCGTGTCCGCGAGCAGCCGCCCGCGGCCGATCACCACCAGCCGCTCGGCGGTCAGGGCCATCTCGCTGATCAGGTGGCTGGACACGAAGACGGTGCGGCCCTGCGCGGCCAGCGACTTCAGCAGGTCGCGGATCCACCGGACCCCCTCGGGGTCCAGCCCGTTCACCGGCTCGTCCAGCAGGAGCACCGCCGGATCACCCAGCAGCGCCGCGGCGACCCCGAGGCGCTGTCCCATCCCGAGGGAGAACTTCCCGGCTCGCCGTCCGGCCGCGCTGGTCAGCCCGACCATGTCGAGCACCTCGTCGACCCTGGCGCGCGGGATCGCGTTGCTGGCGGCCAGCGCGGTCAGGTGGTCGCGGGCGCTGCGGCCCGGGTGGAACGCCCTGGCCTCCAGTAGCGCGCCGACCTCTCGCAGCGGCCAGCGCAACTCGCGGTAGCGGCGACCGCCGATCCGCACCTGGCCGGCGTCGCACCGGTCCAGCCCGAGGATCAGCCGCATCGTGGTGGACTTGCCCGACCCGTTCGGGCCCAGGAAGCCGGTGACGCTGCCGGGCCGTACGTCGAAGCTGAGCGCGTTGACCGCGACCATCGGTCCGTATCGCCTGGTGAGATTCCGGGCCTCGATCACCCGAGCTCCTTCCGTCGTCGATGGCTACGGAAGATCACGCTAGGCGCGCGGTTGTCCGGGCAGGAGCCGGCTGACAGCCGTTTTGCGCTGGGGGATTTCCCCCAGGCCGCCCAGCGGTGTCAGCGGTGCGAGCTACGCCAACGGCCGGCGGCTCAGCGGGGGTTGCGGCGGTGGACGCGGCTGGGGTCGCTCGGACGGCCGGGGTCGACGTGCCGGGGCAGGTCGGGCTCGTCCGGGCGCAGCGGGGCGAGGGTGTCGGTGAGCGCGTCGATGATCCGGTCGGTGGCGCGGCGGGCCGCGCCGGGGTGGGCGGCGGTCGTCTCGCCCAGATCGACGGGCGTGCCGAAGTGCACCCGGACCACCGGGCGGCGCCACAGTGAGCGGGCGATGCCGCGCAGCATGCCGCGGGGCGCCTGGTAGGGCAGCACCTCGTGCGAGCCCCACTGGGCGACCGGGACGACCGGGGCGCCGCAGGCCAGGGCGAGTCGGGCGGCACCGGTCTTGCCGCGTTCGGGCCACATGCCGGGGTCCAGGCCGATGCGCCCCTCGGGGTAGATGAGGATCACCGACCCCCTGGCGACGGCGCTGGCGGCGTCGTCGAGCGCCCGGTGCACGGCGCTGGTGCCCCGGTCGACCCGGATGTGCCCGGCGTGGCGCATGGCGGCGCCGAGCACCGGCACCCGGAACAGCCCGGCGGTCGCCATGATCCGGGGGCCGATACCGCGGGTCTGGCAGGCGGCGGCCATCACCAGGGGGTCGAACGGGCTGATGTGGTTGGCGGCCAGCACCAGCGGGCCGCGCCGGAACTGCTCCGGGACGTCGCCGGTGACCTCGAGGCGGGCGAGCAGGCCGACCAGCGCGCGGGCCAGCAGTTGGGCGGCGCGCCAGATCAGCGGCGGCTGCCAGGGGGAGTGTGCGGTGTCCATCAGCGCGCCATCGTCGCATGCGGCGGGGTGGTCGCGAGGGCGGGTCGGGTGATCAGGGTCATGTCCGGCGGGTGGGTGCGGACCGCCCCACTATCTACGACGCGCAGTAGTATTTACTACGTCTCGTAGTACGAATGGCTGGGGGTTCTCAGGTGGACGCGTTGGACGTTGCCCGCTGGCAGTTCGGTGTCACCACCGTCTACCACTTCCTCTTCGTTCCGCTGACCATCGGCCTGTCCGTGCTGGTGGCCATCCTGCAGACGATGTGGCACCGCACCGGCAACGAGCGCTACCTCAAGCTCACCAAGTTCTACGGCAAGCTGTTCCTGATCAACTTTGCCATGGGCGTGGTCACCGGCATCGTGCAGGAGTTCCAGTTCGGCATGAACTGGAGCGACTACTCCCGCTTCGTCGGCGACATCTTCGGCGCACCCCTGGCCATCGAGGCGCTGGTCGCGTTCTTCCTCGAATCCACCTTCATCGGCCTGTGGATCTTCGGCTGGGACCGGCTGCCCAAGCGGGCGCACCTGGCCAGCATCTGGGCCGCCGCGATCGGCACCAACCTGTCCGCGTACTTCATCCTCGCGGCGAACTCGTTCATGCAGAACCCGGTCGGCTACCGGATCAACCCCGACAGCGGACGCGCCGAGTTGACCGACTTCCCGGCCGTACTGACCAACAAGGTCGCCCTGATCACCTTCCCGCACACCCTGGCCGGCTCGTTCCTGGTCGCCGGGTCGCTGATCGTCGCGGTCGGCCTGTGGCACGTCATCCGCAACCGCGACTCGGCCGACACCGGCGCGTACCGCTTCGCCACCAAGTTCGGTTCCTGGGTGGTCCTGGTCGCCTCCGCCGCCGTGCTGTTCACCGGCGACATCCAGGGCAAGATCATGACCGACGTGCAGCCGATGAAGATGGCCGCCGCCGAAGGCCTTTACACCACCGAGAGCCCCGCCTCGTTCTCCGTGCTCACCATCGGCAGCCTGGACGGCAGCCGCGAGGTGTTCGCCCTGAAGATCCCGTACCTGCTGTCGTACCTGGGCACCGGCGACCCGCACGGCACCGTGCACGGCATCGACGACCTCCAGGCCCAGTACGCCACCCAGTACGGCGCGGGCAGCTACACCCCGATCATCCCGGTCACCTACTGGAGCTTCCGCTTCATGATCGCCTTCGGGATGGCGGCCGGCGCGATCGCCCTGCTGGTGCTCTGGAGCCAACGCAAGGGCCGTACCCCGAGCAGTAAGTGGCTGCTGCGCGCCGGGCTGGCCATGCCGGTGCTGCCGTTGCTGGCCAACTCCTTCGGCTGGATCTTCACCGAGATGGGTCGCCAGCCGTGGATCGTCTTCGGCGAGATGCTCACCCGCAACGGCGTCTCCCGCAGCGTCTCGCTGGCCGAGGTGCTCACCTCCTTCACCGCGTTCACGCTGATCTACGCCACGCTCGCCGTGATCGAGGTCAAGCTGCTGCTGCGCTACGCCAAGGCCGGCGTGCCGGATGTCAGCGAGCAACCCCCCACCGACGACACCGACGACGCCGAGCGCCCGCTCGCCTTCGCCTACTGATCACCGGAGCCTGCCGTGGACCTCACCACCATCTGGTTTCTCCTCATCGCCGTGCTCTTCACCGGGTACTTCATCCTGGAGGGCTTCGACTTCGGCGTCGGCATGCTGCTGCCCGTGCTCGGCCGCGACGACCGGGAACGCCGCGTCCTGATCAACACCATCGGCCCGGTCTGGGACGGTAACGAGGTCTGGCTGATCACCGCCGGTGGGGCCATGTTCGCCGCGTTCCCCGAGTGGTACGCCACCCTCTTCTCCGGCTTCTATCTGCCGCTGCTGCTGATCCTGTTGGCCCTGATCGCGCGGGGCGTCGCCTTCGAATACCGGCACAAGCGCCCCGAGGCGTCCTGGAAGCGCCGCTGGGACACGGCGATCGTTGTCGGTTCACTGCTGCCGGCGATCCTGTGGGGCGTCGCCTTCGCCAACATCCTGCGTGGCGTGCCACTGGACGCCGACCACGAGTACGTCGGCGGCCTGCTGGACCTGCTCAACCCGTACGCCCTGCTGGGCGGCGCGACCACCCTCGCGCTGTTCCTCACCCACGGCGCGGTGTTTCTCGCCCTGAAGACCACCGGCGACATCCGCGAGCGCGCCCGCGCGCTCGCGGTGCGCCTGGGGGTCGGCGCCGCCGTGCTCGCGGTCGGGTTCCTGACCTGGACGCTGAACATCCGCTCCAGCACGGCCGCCGTCGCGCTCGCCGTCGGCGCGGCCCTCGCCCTGCTCGGTGGTCTCGCCGCCGCCCGGGTACGCCGCGAGGGCTGGGCGTTCACCGGTACCGCCGTGGCGATCGGCCTGGCCGTGGCGACCCTGTTCGCCGCGTTGTTCCCGAACGTCATGCCCTCCACCCTGGACGCGGCCGGCACGCTGACGGCCACCAACGCCGCGTCCACCCCGTACACCTTGAAGATCATGACCTGGGTGGCGGTGATCTTCACTCCGGTGGTGCTCGCCTATCAGGGCTGGACGTACTGGGTGTTCCGCAAGCGCATCGGCGTGGCCAACATCCCGCAGCACTGACCGAACTCGACACCCCCGCCGATCTTGCAGTTTCGGTCGTCGTGATGCGTGGAATGCCCCGTATGCCGCGACCGAAACTGCAAGATCGCGTAGTGAATTGATCATGGCGGCGTTAAATCGGCTCTTGGTGCGGAGATGTCTCGCTACGGTGTGCCGATGCCCGCCACCGTGCACGTACGCGAACTCACCGCCGACGACCTCGACGCCGCCTGGGAGCTGGGCCGGTTCGCGTTCGGCTCCGACCCGCAGCGCCCGGCGCCCGCGCCCTCGCCGGTGCCCGGCCTGACCCGTTACGGCGCGTTCGACGACGCCGGTCGGCTCGTCGGCAAGGCCGTCGACCTGCACCACGATCAGTGGTGGTCCGGGCGGGCGGTGCCGGCCGCCGACGTGGCCGGAGTGGCGGTCGCACCCGAGGCCCGTGGTCGTGGCGTGGCTCGCGCCCTGCTCGGCGCGCTGCTGCGCGGCGCCCGCGAGCGTCAGGCGGCGATCAGCGCGCTCTATCCGACAGTCGCCGCCCCGTACCGGGCCTGCGGGTGGGAGACCGCCGGGGTGCTACGCACCGTCGACCTGACCACCGCATTGTTGCCCCGGCACCGGCCCGCGTCGCACCTCACCGTCCGGGCCGGTACGCGCGCCGACCTGCCGGCCGTCGACGCCCTGTACGAGCGGGTCACCCGACACCGCAACGGCATGCTGACCCGCCGGGGTGAACTGTTCGACGTCGCCGACCGCGGTCTGCCCGGCGACGCGGTCACCCTCGTCGAGGCCGACGGCGAGCTGGTCGGTTACGCCACCTGGCAGCGGGGCCGGGGCTACGGGGCAGACTCCGTGCTCACCGTCGATGAGGCGCTGGCCGTCACCGCCGAGGCCGCCCGGGAACTCGTCGGGGTGCTCGGCAGTTGGGCAAGCGTCGCGCCGACCCTGCGGCTGTGCCCCCTCGACGGGGATGCGGTCAGCGCCCAGCTTCCGTTGGAGTCGGCCCGCGAGCACGAGCGGGACCTGTGGATGCACCGGCCGGTGGACGTGGCGCGGGCGGTAAGCGCGCGGGGGTGGCCCGCCCACACCCGCGGCGTCGTCGACTTCGGCCTCACCGATCCGCTCGCCGACTGGAACTCCGGCACCTGGCGGTTGGCTGTCGCCGACGGCGCCGCCGAGCTGACCCGCGTCGGCGGCGAGGCGGAGCTGCGGTTGGACGTCCGCGGTTTCGCGTTGCTGTACGCCGGGGTGGCGCAGGCCCGGTCGGTCGCGCAGGCCGGCCTGCTGCACCACAGCCCGGGTGTCGATCCGGCCGCGCTCGACCTCCTGGCCTCCGGCGGGCCGGCGCAGTTGCTCGACTACTTCTGACCGGCGGCCGATGGTTTCCGCCTCCGAAGTGGGAACTCAGCGGCGGCAGCGGACAGATACAGGTGTGACAGCCGAGATGCGGGCCCGGATCCGGGCCGGAGACTCCGATGCGTTGGGTGAGCTCTTCGACGCGCACGCCGACGCGGTTCATCGACATGCGCTGTGGAGCGGAAGCGATCCGGCGCATGCCGAGGACGTGGTGTCGCTGACCTTCCTCGAGGCGTGGCGGATCCGCGAATCCCTGCGCCCGGGTGGGGACAGCCTGCTGCCGTGGCTGCTCGGGATCGCGACAAACGTCCTGCGCAACAGCCGGCGAGCAGCGCGACGGCACCGGGAGGCGTTGCGGCGGCTGCCGGTACGCGACACCGTCCCGGATTTCGCCGACTCGGTGGTCGACCGGATGCACGACGCCGACCAGGTGGCCGCCGCCATGGCGGGACTGCGGGCGTTGCGCCGCGCCGACCGGGAGGTGTTCCTGCTCTGCGTGTGGTCGCAACTGGACTACGCGGCGGCGGCCGAGGCGCTGGGCGTACCCGTCGGGACCGTGCGCTCTCGACTGTCGCGGGCCCGGACCCGGCTGCGAGCGCTGGCGCAGCAGGAGCTGGCCGGCACCCGGATGATCCCCGTCGAGCAGGGAGAGTACCGATGAGAGAGCCCACCGCCCCGCCCGTGCCGGCCCTGCCGGCGATGCGCCGACAGGCGCTGCGGCATCATCTGCTGACCGAGATCCGGCGGCCGTCGCGGCGGCAACGACGGATGCGGGTGCTCGCGCCCGTGGCGGGCGTGCTGACCGTCGCGGTCGCCGCCGGGGTGATCGCCCAGCCGTGGTCGCCCGACAGCGCGCCACTGATCGTCCCGGTCGAGCAGGGGGAACGCGTCGGGGCGTCACTGCTGCTGAACCGGATGGCCACGGTGGTCACCGACAGGCCGGGGCCACCGTCCGGCGTGGGCGGGTACGTCTACATCAGGAGCCGGGGCGCCTTCGCCGAGCTCGGTGACGGCCCGGCGCGGCTGCGACCGGTGCACGAGCGGGAGATCTGGATCCCCCGGAACGAGCGGGGTGACGGCCTGCTGCAGCAGCCGTTCTTCCACGCGCCGATCATCGGTGTGATCCCGCAGCGCGAGACGCTCACGGAGGTGACGCCGAACGCGACGCTGGTCGACCTGCCCGAGGATCCGGAGGCCCTGCTGGAGAAGCTGTACCGGGAACGCCAGCAGCGGGGCCGGGGCAACAGCCGCGACGGCGCGGCGTTCACCGCGATCGGCGACATCCTGCGCGAGTCGTTGGTGCCGCCGGCCACGAGCGCCGCGCTCTACCGGGCCGCGGCGAAGATCCCCGGGGTCGAGGTGGTGCGCGGGGTCGCCGACGCGGCCGGGCGGCGGGGGATAGCCGTCGCGCACACCGAGCAGAGCCGCCGCGACGAGTGGATCTTCGATGAGCAGAGCTTCGACTACCTCGGTGAGCGCAGCTATCTCGTGGCGGACACCGTCGACGGGCCGGCCGGGACGGTGCTGGGCACGACCGCGGTGCTGCAACGGGCCGTGGTGTCGGAGCTCGGGCAGCGCCCGGCGCGGTAGGTGGTCCAGGCGGCCGGCCCCAGGCTCCGCGTCCTGGGCGCCGGTCGCCCGGTGGCGGCGTCCGGCCAGGCCGGGATCACCACCACCACGGCCTTGGCGCGGTCAGGCCGGGATCGCCGCCAACTCGGCGTTCGCGCGTTGGGTGACGAGGGTGAGCACCCGTGCTGCCGTGCCGGCCTCGTCGGCGGGGATGTCCGCGTACAGCCGGGCGGAAAGATCCGCGACGGCGGCGGCGATGCCGCGCTGCGTGGTGTGACCGGTGTCGGTGAGCGTCATCCGCGGCCCGTCGCCGGCCGGGGAGCTGTCGACCTGCGCGAGGCCGGCGTCGACGAGTTGGGCGATCACCTGGTGCACGACCGACTCGTCGACCTTGAGTGTGCTGGTGATCCGTTGGGTGAGGTGGGCGCGGTCGACCGGGCCGGTGGCGAGGACGTTGAGGGCGAGCACCTGGTTGAACTCGACGCCGAGGGCAGCGACGGCCTGTTCGAGCAGGGCCCGGGTGGCGTAGTGGGCCTGACCGATGACCTGGCCGTTGAGGGTGGGGACGGTGGACATGACGCCTCCTTCAGTACGTTGGCCGAGCCAACGTTGGTAGCGCCAACGTAACACTCGATCGTGGGTCGCGCCAACGATTCCTGGTAGGCTGCGCCCATGGATCACGCGGCCCCGCAGTCACCCGCCGGGCTCAGCACCAGCCCGAGCTGGCTGCTCAACCAGACCGCCAGCCACGCCGCCCGCCTGCTCAGCGAGGGCTTCGCCGCGCACGACCTGCGCGGCTACCACTACCGGCTGCTCGCCACCCTGGCCGAGGACGGGCCGGCGAGCCAGGCCGACCTCGGCCGGCGCTGCGGCATCGACCGCAGCGACGTGGTGGCCGCCATCAACGACCTGGCCGGCCGAGGGCTCGTGGTGCGTGCCCCCGACCCGGCCGATCGCCGCCGCAACGTCATCAGCATCACCGACGCCGGCACCGACGAGGCACGCCGGATGGGCGCGACCGTCGAGCGCGTGCAAGCCGAGCTGCTCGCCCCGCTGTCCGGCAGCGAGCGCGAGCAGCTGACGCGACTGCTCACCCGACTACTGCACCACCACAGCCGGCACTGACCCCCGCCTCAGCGGGCCTCGCGCAGCTCCGCCAGCCGGGCCTCGATCTCGGCCAGCTCGGCGCGCAGCTTCTCGGCCTGCTGCTCCGCCTCGGCCCGCTCGGTGCCGAGGATCTGCTCCACCGCCTCCTGCACCCCCGGCACGTCGACCAGGGCCACCATCTTCAACGCCTCGGCCGGCTTCACCACGTACGGCTTCGCGAGGGCCTTACTGCCCTGCTGCGCGGCGACGGTCCACTCACCGTCGGCGTACGCCAGGGTCACGGTGAGACCCGCGGGGCCCTTGGGCTTGACGGCCTTGACCGCCCGCCGCGCCGGCGGCTTCTCCGTCTGCTCCACCTTCGGCTCCTCCTGTCGCTGCGCGGGCACCCGCGGTGTGTCCAACACGAACTCCGGCGCGGCCACCGCGGGCGGCACCTCCGGCTCGGGCTCCGGCTTCGACTCCACCACCCGACGACCGGCGCCCTTGGGCGCCACGGCCAGGTCGGCGGGGGAGAACGGCAACTCGTCGCGACCGAAACGCACCACCACGAACTCGTCGGACACCTCCGGGTCGGTCAGCTCGACCACCTGACCGATCTGACCGGCGATCTGCCCCGCCGCCGCGGTGAACACCACCCGCGGTTTACGCCCGGCCGCCAACGCCTCCCGGATGCTCTGCACCTCGCTAGTGGACAAACCCTGGCCGGCATCCATCACAACCCTCTTCCGTACACCTGTTTGATTGCTGTCTTGATACCAGCCGGCTGCGACACCCGCCGCACGGGGCTCACGCCCGCTCAGCCGCCCAACGCCCGCAGCGCCCGGTCCGCGTGGTCGTTCATGCTCACCTCACTGTGGATCACCTCGATGACCCGCCGGTCGGCGCCGATCACGAACGTCATCCGCTTCATGCTCAGCGGCCCCAACGGCACCCGCCGCTTGACCCCGAACTGCTGCGTCACCGCACCGTCGACGTCCGACAGCAGCGGATAGTCGAAGCCGTGCAGCTTTGAGAACTCGGCCTGCTTCGCCACCGGATCCCGGCTGATGCCCACCCGTGACGCGCCCAGCGCCGTGAACTCCGCCGCGAGGTCGCGGAAGTGGCAGCTCTCCGCGGTGCACCCCCGGGTCATCGCCGCCGGGTAGAAGAACAGCACCACCGGCCCGGTCGCCAGAAACTCCGACAGTCGCCGTGGCGTGCCCGTCTCATCCGGCAGCTCGAAATCCTGCACCACGTCGCCGACACCCACACCCGCCACCGCGCACCTCCATCGTCTGAACGACCGCGCGGAGAGCGTAAGCGATCACCCCCAGAGCGCGGCCACCTCGCCGACCACCGCGTCGGCCTGGGCCCGCCCGGCCCGCGCCGCCCCCGCCCGCCGCGCCGGATCCAACACGTTGCGGCCGATCGCCGTACGCGCCGCCGCGTCCGGCGTCACCACCACCACCCGCGACCCGGCCGCCCGCAACCCGTCCACCTGCGCCGACAGCCGCGGCATCGGCCCGAACGCCGCCGACGTCGGGGCGAGCACCAACACCGCACGCGCGTCGGCCGCCAGGTCCGCGTTCACCGTCGAGCGCATCCCACCGTCGACGAAGCGGCGCGCGCCGATCGTCACCGGCGGCCACACCCCGGGCACCGCGCAACTCGCGCCCACGGCGTCCACCAGCGACACCCCGCTGTCGCGGTCGAACACCACGAACTCACCCGACGACGCATCCACCGCCGTGACCAGCAGCCGCCGCTGCGGCCACTCCCGCTGCGGCAGCCGCGCCTCGATCACCGCGCGCCGCGAGGCCTCCGACGGGGTACGCGCCGCCACCGCCATCGCCCCGATCCGCGCCCGCGAACGCACCGCGTCGCGGGTCCGACCACCGGCCCAGACCAGCCGCGCCAGCGCCGCGAAGCCCAACCGGGCCGCCAGCTCACCCGACGGCGGCGCCAACTGCTCGGCGTAGAACCGCTGCACGGGCAACCCGGAGCACACCTGCGCGCCGACCACCGACCCCGCCGACGTGCCCACCACCAGGTCCGCCTCGGTGACCGGCACACCCCGCTCGACCAACCCCGCCAGCAGCCCCAACTCCCAGGCCACTCCGGTCACCCCGCCACCGCCGAACACCAACGCCCGCTGCATGTGACCCTCCTCTCGACGACCGACCCGCGCCGGTCACGGTAGCGTCGGCGCAGCCCGTACGCAGACACTGGGAGGCACCGTGGCACCCGTCACCGTCATCACCGGCGGCGGCCGGGGCATCGGCGCGGCCACCGCCCGCCGGCTCGCCACCGCCGGCCACCACGTCGCCCTGTGCTACCGCCGCGACTCCGCCGCCGCCACCGCTGTCCTGGCCGACCTGCGGGCCGTCGGCGCACAGGCCATCGCGGTACGCGCCGACACCACCGACCCCGAGCAGGTGCGCGCCCTGTTCGACGCGGCCGCTGAGCTCGGCCCGCTCACCGGCCTGGTCAACAACGCCGGCGTCACCAGCCTCATCGGGCCCTTCACCGAGCTGCGGGTCGAGGACCTGCGCCGGGTCGTCGACGTCAACCTCGTCGGCTACGTCCTGTGCGCCCAACAGGCCGCCCGGCGACTCACCGACGGCGGGGCGATCGTCAACGTCTCGTCCGCGGCCGCGACCCTCGGCAGCCCGGGGGAGTACGTGCACTACGCCGCCGTGAAGGCCGCCACCGACACCCTCACCGTCGGCCTGGCCAAGGAACTCGCCCCGAAGGGCATCCGGGTCAACGCCGTCGCCCCCGGCATCGTGCGCACCGACATCCACGCCGACTCCGGAATGCCCGACCGCGCCGACTCGGCCGTCGGTCGCATCCCGCTGGGCCGCGCCGGCGAACCCGACGAGATCGCCGCCGCCATCGCCTGGCTGCTCGGCCCGGACGCCTCGTACGCCACCGGGACCGTGCTGCGGGTCTCCGGCGGTCTCTGACGGGTGCTGCGGGGTGCCGCCCGACGGCACCCCGCGCGCACCTCAGTGGGTGAACAGCTTCGCCGCCGTGACGACGGTCTGCGCCACCCCGTAGCCGAGCAGCGCCGCCACCACCAACCAGGAAATCCACAACCGGGCCTGCTGCCCGGGTCGGCTGTCCTCACTCATCGCGTACCACTCCTCTGCGCCGTCGTGTCCTCGTCCCGCTCTGCGGCCTGTTCCGGGTGCTGTTGCGCCGGTGGTTCGTGGTAGCGCTGCGGCACCGGCCGCACCAGCAGGTTCGCCGCGAAGCCCACGGCCAGCACCCCCACCATCGTGAACAGCGCCGGGCGGTACGCCGCGGCCGTCAGCGAGCCCGGCTCGCCCTGCGCGTCGAGGAACCCGTTGACGATCAGCGGACCCGCGATCCCCGCCGCCGACCAGGCGGTCAGCAGCCGACCGTGGATCGCACCGACCTGGAACGTGCCGAACAGGTCCCGCAGGTACGCCGGCACGGTCGCGAACCCACCGCCGTAGAACGACAGGATCACGCAGGCCAACAACACGAACAGGGCCGTCGAGGTCTGCCCGACGAGCGCCAGCAACGCGTACAGCACCATGCCGACACCCAGGTACACCAGGTAGATCGGTTTGCGGCCGATGACGTCCGAAGTCGACGACCACGCGAACCGGCCGGCCATGTTGAACAGCGACAACAGACCCACGAACCCACCGGCCGCCGCGACCGTCACCGTCGAGGTGCCGTTGTCGCGGAAGAAGTCCTGGATCATCGGACTGGCCTGCTCCAGGATGCCGATGCCAGCTGTCACGTTGCAGAACAGCACCACCCACAGCAGCCAGAACGAGCGGGTCTTCACCGCGTTCGCCGCCGACACGTTCGCCGTGGTGACCAACGGCTTCGCCGCCACGCTCGCCGGGTCGAAACCGGCCGGACGCCAGCCCTGCGCCGGCACCCGCACGTTCGCCACCCCGAACATCATGATCACGAAGTAGCCCAGGCCGAGCGTCACGAACAGCCACACCAGGGCGCTGCCCGACGCCGTCGACCCCGCGTTGGCCGGGTCGTAGCCGGCGTCGTAGAACGACAACAGTTGCCGGGACAGGGGAGAGGCGACCATCGCCCCACCACCGAACCCCATGATCGCCAGCCCGGTGGCCAGCCCCGGCCGGTCCGGGAACCACTTGATCAGGGTGGAGACGGGGGAGATGTAGCCGATGCCCAGCCCGATGCCGCCGAGCAGCCCGTAGCCCAGATACAGCAGCCACAGCTGCTTGGTGGCGATGCCCAGCGAGCCCACCAGGAAACCCGCCGCCCAGAAACAGGCGGAGACGAACATGGCCTTGCGCGGCCCGTTCGCCTCCACCCAGGTCCCGGCGACCGCGGCGGACAACCCGAGCATCACGATCGCGATGCTGAAGATCACCCCGATCGCCGTCTGACTGGTGTCGAAGTGTGCGATCAGCGAGTTCTTGTAGACGCTGGTCGCGTAGACCTGACCGATGCAGAGGTGGATGGCCAACGCCGCCGGGGGGATGAGCCACCGGCTGTAGCCGGGCGGCGCGACGGTGTGCCGACGATCGAGTGCGGAAAGCATGCGCTGCTTCCTCTCCGATGAGGACGAGAAACGTCGCCCCCAACGTGCCCACACCACTGACCAGCGGCAAACCTCACCGTCGCCGGACGGTCGCTCCGCTGAGCTGAGCGGTCAGTCAGCCCACACCGCCGCCGGCTCAGCGACGCTCTCGCTAACGCAGGTCCGGGGTGTGCCAGCCGCCGGCCAGCGTGTCGGCGTCCGCCGGACCCCAGCTGCCCTTCTCGTACGTCTGCACGGCCGCCGGCAGATCCAGGATCGGCTCGACGATGCGCCACTCCTGCTCGATCGCCTCGGCCCGCGCGAAGCGCAGGTGCTGCCCGTCCATCGCGTCGTCGAGCAACCGCTCGTACGCCTCCTGGCGGCGACCGAGAGCCGCGCCGAAGTCGACGGACAGGTCCACCGGACGGCTCGCCACCTCGGCGCCCGGGCTCTTCGCCTGGATCGACATGGTGATGCCGTCACCGCGCCCCAGCCGGAAACGCAACAGGTTCGCGGCCGTCGCCGTGCCCCGCTCCGCCGGGATCAGGGACCGCTGCGGCTGTTTGAACTCGACCACGACCTCCGTCGCCGTCCCCGGCAGGGACTTGCCCGTACGCAGGTAGAACGGCACACCCGCCCAACGGGGGGACTCGACGGTCAACCGGGTCGCCACGAACGTCTCCGTGTTCGAATCCGCCGCCACGCCCGGCTCGTCGCGGTAGCCGGCGTACTGCCCCCGTACGGTGGACTCCGGCGACAGCGGCGCGATCTGCCGCAGCACCGCGGCCTCCGCTTCCCGGAACGCCGCGGTGTCCTCGCTGGCCGGCGCCTCCATCGCGATGAGCGCGACGACCTGCAGGATGTGGTTCTGCAGCACGTCCCGGGTCGCGCCCACCGTGTCGTAGAAGCCGGCCCGGCCCTGCGTGCCGAAACCCTCGGCGAGGGTGACCTGGATGTTGTCGATGTGCTCGTTGTTCCACAGCGGCTCGAAGAGCCGGTTGGCGAACCGGAAGGCGTAGAGGCCCTCGACGGCTTCCTTGCCGAGGTAGTGGTCGATGCGGAACACCCGCTCCGGCGCGAAGGCCGCGCCCAGCGTGCGCTCCAGCTCGCGGGAGGACTCCAGGTCACGCCCGAACGGCTTCTCCACGATCACCCGACCCCGGTCGGCCAGACCCACGGCCGCCAGGCCCTCGACGACGGCACCGAACACCGCCGGAGGGATCGCCAGGTAGAAGACCGGCCGCTCGGCGTCGCGGAGCCGCTCAGCCAGCCGCTGGTACGTCGCCGGGTCCGCGTAGTTGCCCGAGATCATCGAAAGGTTGTCCGCCAGCCGATCGAAGGTCTCGTCGTCGACCTCGTCGTTGGCCTCGCTGACGGACTTGCGAGCCATGGTGACCAGCTGCTGATCATCCCAGGGGGAGCGGGCCACACCGATCACCGGGACGTCGAGGCGGTCGCGCGAGGTCAACTCGTACAGCGCCGGGAACAGCTTCTTCGAGACGAGATCTCCCGTGACGCCGAACAGCACTACCGCGTCTGAGCGCATGCGCATGGCACTTCCATTCGATCATGTGCTTCTGATCTTCCGAACGGACAACCGCGCGGCCAACGCGAGAATTCCCTGCGAGGGGCGCACGTGAGGTCGGCGACAGCGACGGCGCTTACCCTAAGAAGGTCCGCAGCTCAGGTGTGATGCGGGCAACGTCCCACCATGATCGACGAAGTTCGATCATGGTAACGCCTGCGAGGACATGTCGGCAGGGGAGGAGAGACTACCGACATGAGTCCACCCTTCGGGACCGTGGTCATCACAGGCGCCGCCGGCCGCATCGGCAGCGCACTCCGCCACGCCCTCCGCGACGAGACCCGCCACCTCGTCCTCATCGATCGCGACCCACTGACCGCGCAGTCGCCGGTGGAGCGGGTCATCCGCCTGGACCTCACCGACCTCGACGCCCTGATCTCGGCGTTCGAGGGCGCGGACGTGGTGATCCACCTCGCCGGGCTGCCGGACGAGGCCCCACTTGCCGACCTGCTGGACGCCAACGTGCTCGGCACGTTCCACGTCCTCGAGGCCGCCCGCCGGCAACAGGTCGACAGGGTCGTCCTTGCCAGCAGCAACCGGGTCACCGGCTTCCACCCCGTCGGAAAGATCGTCAACCCCGAAGATCCGGTCCGACCGGACGGGTTCTACGGGGTGAGCAAGGTGGCAATCGAGGCTCTCGCCCGCCTGTACGCGGACAAGTTCGCCCTGTCCGTGGTGTGTCTGCGCATCGGCAGCTTCGAGGACAGGCCAGACGACGTCCGATATCTCGCCACCTGGCTCAGCCCACGCGACTGCCTCGGGTTCATCCGAGCGGCCATCACCGCACCCGACGTCTCCTTCGCCACCGTCTACGCCGTGTCGGCCAACACCCGCCGGTTCTGGAGCCTCGACGCTGGCATCCAGCTCGGCTACACGCCCGTCGACAACGCGGAAGACCACGCCACCCACGTCGTCGGCGCCGACGACCCCATCGACTCCCGCGCGCCCCAGGGAGGCAGGTACGCCGGCGCCGAGACCACCCTCAGCCACATTCGCGGCGGGCAACTGAACCACTGACGAGGAGTACAAAATGGACCGCACCCTCCAGCAGGGGAGAACCTGACACATGCACCTGGCAGTCGACCAGTCACCGGGCACAGCACCAGAGGTGGTGTGCCTGCCGATGTTCGGCATGACCCGCGCCGCCACAGCTGCCGCGTTCGGCCCAGCCCTCGCAGGCGCGGGCCTGCGAGAGACATACCTGGACCTACCCGGCCACGGCGACACCCCGGCGAACTGCCCACCGACGTCCCAGGCGGTGCTGGACACGGTGTGCGGGTGGCTCGACCACCACGTCGACGCGCCGGTCCTGCTCGCCGGCGGTTCCTACGGCGCATACCTGGCCAGCGGCATCGCCCGCCGACGACCCGAACTCGTCCGCGGCCTGCTCCTCGTCTGCCCAGGCGTCACCATCGCCCGCGACAGCCGGGACCTGCCCGCCGACCCGCCGTCGGAAGCGCCCGAGGGCTGGCTCGACGCCGCTCCCATCGCCCTGCACGCCCACCTCGACGCCGCCCTGGGCCATCGCACGCCAACGGTCGTCGCGACGGTGCTCGCGGCACTGAACTCCGGTGGTCCCGGTGACGCGACGTTCCAGGAGAAGTTGCAGACCGGGCTCGACTACGCGTTGCCCGACGAGAACGCCGACGTCGTCTTCGACGGCCCGGTCACGGTGATCACCGGCCGACAGGACAGGATCGTCGGGTACGCCGATCAGTTCCGCGCCATGCGCCGCTATCCGCGCGGCACCTTCACCGTGATCGACGCGGCGGGGCACTACCTGCCGTACGAACAACCCTCGTTGCTGCGGTCACTCACTCAGGACTGGTTGCGCCGTACGCGTGCGTAGACGATGAGCGAGCGCGATTCGATAATGCACATTATGTAAAGTAGACCGATCTGAGGGTCCCCTCGACAGGGGTCAGTCGCGCGTCAGGCCGGGCGGACACGCGTCCTCATCCGGCCGGACAAGGCGCGCGTTGACCAGCGGGTTACGCCGCAGTGCCGTGAGCACGGCGACGCTGGCGCCGATGTCGGTCCAGGTGTCGTCCCACAGTGCGGAGACGAGCCAGGAGCGATCTGCGGGAAAGAACAGGTCGGGCAGCGCCCCGTCGCCGCCGCGCAGGTGACCGGTACGCCAGGTGAGGGCCTGCTCGGGTCCCGCCTCGACCAGCAGGTAGGACCACCCCCAGTAGAGGGACACCATCGCCGCGCCCGGGAAGACGATGTCGTGGGCGCCGGTGTCGAGGTAGCCCAGCCACCAGGGCTGATCCGGGGTGCACGCCATCAGCTCGTCGATCACGGCATGTTCGTGGGCATCGACCCCGACGCCGTCGGGCTGGTGGAAGGTGCCGTACGCGTCGAACACCGGCGGGATCGCGGCGGTGACCGACAGGTCCTGTGTGGTGTGCCCGGCGATCCAGGCGACGTCGTCTGCCGTCCCGATCCGCCAACTCCGCCCGTCCCTGCCGACACGCGCGGGGCGCGGCCCCGTCGACGCCTCACCCGTGTCCTGGCGTCCGGGAACCGCGGCGGGTGACGCGTACGGCGCAGAGCCGGCGCTCGACCACCGATGCCCCGCCGGGCACACCCAGTCGGTGGGCTCGGCGGAATCCTCGTACCAGCTCGGGCTGCCTCGTCGCCCGCACTTCGGGCAGGTGGCGGCCGGCGTCATGCCCGGCACGATACGTGCCTCGTGCCCCTCTCCCCCCGCTTCCCGGGAACGCGAAAATGCTGCATAATATCCCTTATGCATGACAAAAAGGACGAATCGCTCGGGGTGCTGATCGAGGAGTTCCTGACCGCCCGCGCCACCCGCAAGCCCTCCCCCCACACCCTGGCTGCCTACCGGCGGGACCTGTACGCGGTGGCCGCTCTGGTCGCCGAGGGCGACGCCACTCCCCTCCCCCCGGTCGACGCGCTGTCGATCACCGACCTCTCCCCCAGGGTGATGCGGGCGGCCTTCGCCCGGTTCGCCGCGCCCCGGGCGCCCGCGTCGGTGCACCGGGCCTGGTCCACCTGGAACAGTTTCTTCACGTTCCTGGTCGCGGACGGGATCGTGGCCGGCAACCCGATGCCGGCGGTCGGTCGACCTCGGGCGCTACTCCCCCAGCCGAAACCGTTGCGCGGCGCGGACACCCCCGAGGTGCTGCTCGCGTCCGCGGCACGGGACGACGGCCGGCAGCGCGATCCGTGGCCGGAGCGGGACGTCGCGGTGTTGGCGGTGGCGCTCTGCGCCGGGCTGCGCCTGTCGGAGTTGCTGGCGTTGCGGGTCGGCTCGCTGGGGGGTCGGCCTGGCGAGCGGCGGATCGAGGTGCTCGGGAAGGGCGGACGGTCCCGGGTGGTGCCGATCGAGGCGGATCTGGACCGGGTGCTGGTCGACTATCTGGACAGTCGGGCGCGGCGCTTCGGTTCGCGGTCGGTGCGCCCTGACTCGGCGTTGCTGGTCGATCGGCGCGGTGAGCCGCTGCGTCGAGGTGGGCTGCAGTATCTGGTGGAGTCGTGTTTTCGGCGGGCGGGCGTCGGTGACCGGGTGCCGCGGGGCGCGCGGTTGCACGCGTTGCGGCACACGTTCGCGACCCGGTTGGCCGAGGACGGTGCGAGCGCGGCGGAGATCATGCGGTTGTTGGGGCACGCGTCGTTGGCGTCGTCGCAGACGTACATCGAGGTGACGGCCGTTCAGCAGCGCGACGCGGTGCGGGCCAATCGCACCAATCGGGCGTTGGCCGCCCTGGGGCCGGTGGACCGGGTGCGGTGAGGGCGGTCAGTGGGCCCGTTGGTCGGTGTCGTCGGCGGTGGTGGGCAGTGGGCCGAGTACGGCGTTGATGATGTGGATGCGCGCGTTGGTGGCCTGGTAGTCGGCGCAGACGGCGTCGGCCCGGTCGTCGAGGCGGGCGGTGGGGCCGGTGCGGGTGACGGTGACGGTGGTGCCGTCGAGGGTGGTGGCGGTGCCGGCGGTCGTCAGGGCCTCGATGGAGTGGGTTCCGGTGATCAGGTGTGCCTTGAGCAGGGTGCGTAGCTGGTCGGTGTGGCGGGCCATCAGGTCGTCCCAGTTGTCCTCGGAGAACTTGGCGGCGAAGGCGTCGTCGGAGGGCGCGAGGATGGTGACGTCGGTGCCGGTGGGTAGCTCGGTGAGGGCGCCGCTGGTGCGTAGGGCCGCTTCGAACGTGGTGAGGGTGGGAATCCACCGCAGTGCCTGGTCGACGGGTTGGCCGGCGAGGAAGGTGGGGTTGCCGGGTTCGGTGCCGGTGGGCAGGGCGGCGCAGAGTGGTCCGGTGACCTGGGGTGCGCTGGTGTTGTTGGGGGGTGTGGTGTCCGTGGTGGCGGTGCAGGCGGTGGTGGCCAGCAGCAGGGCCGCTACGAGCAGGCGCGGGGCGTGGGACCGGGGGTGGGTTGGTTGCGGCACGACGGTCTCCACGGGTCGGGGGGCGGGGGTGGTGCGCCGGCGGTACGGGGCTGGTGCCCGTACCGCCGGCGCGCCGGCTCGACTAGCTGTCGGTCACAGTGCCGCGCACTGGTTGGCGCGCGGGCCGTTGACGGTGTTGGCGACGCCGAGGTTGGTCGGGGCGGTGCTGTTCGCGGTGCAGTTGAGCGGGCCGCGGATGGTGTTGCCGGCCAGCAGGGGTGCGTCGGTGCCGGTGGTGTTGCCGGTCAGGCTGACCGGGCCGGCGATGGTGACGTCGATGATGGAGATCGCGTCGGTGGTGTTGGTGATCTGGAGCGGGCCGTTGATGGTGCTGTCGGCGAGGAGGACGCCGGCGGCGCGGCTGGCGTTGACCGGCCCGCTGATGGTCGTTCCGGTCGCGACGAGTGCCGCGCCCGCCTGGACGGTGACCGGGCCGTTGATGGTGGCGTCGGCGGCGCAGGTGAAGCCGGAGACGACCAGCGGTCCGTTGCGTCGGCCGGTGAGGGTCGGGTAGACGCGTTCGCCGTCGGTCAGCTTCTCCACGCCCTTGGTGTCGAGCAGGAGCGGGATGAGGCCGCGTTCGGGCTGGTTGAGGGGTACGTAGTAGCCGTCGCTGGTCTTGATGACCTTCCAGCCGTGTGCGGCGATGCGTTGCGCGACGGTGGTGCCGACTCCGCCTGGTCCGTCGGTGCGTGCGCCGTTGTACTGCTCGTCGGTGAGCTTGTAGGCGCAGGGGGCGTTGTCGAGGATGAGGTCGGCGGGGGGTGCGTCCAGCGGCGGGGTGCTGTCGCCGGGGTGTGGGGCGGGGTAGGCGGGGATCGGTCGGGAGCCGCGGAAGACCAGGCGGCCGGTGTTGGCGGCCTGGATTTCGATGGACTCGGCGCGGGAGGTGAGGATGTCGCCGCGGTCGGCGCGGTGGTAGTCGAGGAACTGGTGGAAGGTCCACAGGGCCGAGTAGGTCTTGCGGCGCCGGTTGTTGGCGGTGTTGCCCTCGTCGGGTCGGGTCTGTCCGCCGGAGCTGCGGAGTTCGAGCAGGGAGTTGGCGACGTTCTTGAGGCCGAGGGTGTTGCGCAGGATGGTTTCCTCGCTGAGGCCGACGTTGCCGCCGCCTTCGCAGCCGTACGGGCAGGCCCACCAGCCGGCTTCGGCGCCCTTGGTGTACATGTGGTTTTCGATCATGTCCTGGGACTGGTCGAAGACGGGTTGGGCGACGTTCTGGTGGCGGGGCGGCAGCATGGGCAGGTCGCCTGCGCGGGAGTTGCCGTACTCGTGGCCGTCGTAGCCGGCGACGGGTCGGTAGTCGCGGACCATCTTGATGTACGCGGCGGTTTCCGGCTGGCGGATCAGTGAGTAGTCGCGGTTGAGGTCCTGGCCGGTGGAGTTGCCGCGGGTGTTGGCGGCGCGGCCGTCCCCGTTGATGGTGGGGACGATCAGGACGGTGGTGTGGCTGAGCAGGTCGGTGATGCGGGGGTCGGTGCTGAAGGCGAGTTGCCGGGCCATGATGAGGCAGGCTTCGCGGTCGCCCGGTTCGTTGCCGTGCACGTTGCAGTTGATGGCCACGGGTGCGGTGGCGGCGACGGCCTCGGGGGTGGCGGCCGGGGTGGGGTAACCGATGACCATCATGTTGATGGGTCGGTTCTGGACGGTGCGGCCGAGTTCGACGACGCGGACGCGGTCGCTGAGGGTGTCGATGGCGGCGGTGTAGGCGTACTCGTCGGTGTCGCTGGTGTACTGCGCGGCGTGGGCGGTCTCCCACTGGGTGCGCAGTTGCTCGCCGGGGGTGCTGGGGTTGCCCCAGGGTGCGGTGGTGGTGGCGACGACCGGGTCGGAGTAGGGCTGTTCGGTGGTGCCGGCGCGGGCGCGGACCCGCCATTGGAAGGTGTCGCCGGGGTTGAATCCGGAGTCGGCGAAGGTGGGTGCCTGTTGGTTGATCTGGCGGTTGGGGCGCCAGATGCCGACGATGGTGGGTGCGCCGGTGGGGGTGCCGTTGGCGTCGACGGCGGTGCGTTCGATCTGGTAGTCGGTCGCCCCGTCGACGGGTTGCCAGGCGAGGGTGGCGTACCCGTCGGCTTGGCGGACGGTGAGGTTGGCGACCTGGTTGGGTGCTGCCGCGCTCTGGGCGTTGGCGGGGGTGGGTGCGGTGGTGAGGGTGAGGGCGAGGAGTGCGGATATGGCGATCGCGGTGGGTCGCTGGTGTCGCATGTGGCCTCCGACTAGTTGATCGTGGCGCGTGTCGCCCCAGCATGATCGTCGGAGTTGTTCGATGCAATGATCTTGAGGGAATCTTGCGGCTGGGCGGGCCTCTCCCCCGAAGCCGTCAGGCGTGTTGCTGGTGGTCAGGGTTCGATGAGGCCCGCGCGGATGGCGTATCGGGTGAGGTCGAGCCGGTCTCGTAGGCCCAGTTTCTGCAGCAGGTTGCTGCGGTGTCGCTCGACGGTCTTGATGCTGATGAACAGCAGTTCGGCGATCTCCTTTGAGGAGTGTCCTTCGGCGACGAGTTTGAGGATCTCCTCCTCGCGGCCGGTGATGGCTCGTTCGGGCACCGGTTCGCCGTTGCGGACGCGGTCGAGGTAGTTGCGGATCAGGGCGGTGACGGCGCCGGGGTAGAGGAACGGTTCGTCGCGCATGGCGGCGCGGCATGCCTCGACGAGGTCGCGGTCGGCGACGGATTTGAGGACGTATCCGTTGGCGCCGGCGCGGAGGCCTTCGAAGAAGAACTGTTCGTTGTCGTACATGGTCAGGATCAGCACCCGCAGGCCTGGTTGCTGTCTGACGAGCTCGCGGGTGGCTTGCAGGCCGGTGAGTCGGGGCATCGCGATGTCGAGGATGGCCAGGTCGGGTTGGTGCAGGCGGGCTTGTTCGAGGGCTTCGGCGCCGTCGCTGGCCTCGGCGACGACGGTCAGGTCGGGTTCGCCGTCCAGGATGAGGCGGACGCCGCGGCGTACCAGCGCGTGGTCGTCGGCGAGCAGGATGCGGATGGGCGTGCTCATGCCAGGCCTGCCGGGTCGGGCACGTCGAGGGTGACCTCGGTGCCGCCGTCGGGGCCGGGGCCGATGGTGAGGTGGGCGCCGATGAGCAGTGCCCGTTCGCGCATGCCGCGGATGCCGGCGCCTTCCGGCTGGCTGTCGATGCCGCGCCCGTTGTCGCGGATCCGTAGCCGTACGCCGTCGAGGTATGGGATGAGTGTGATGTCGACGCGGCTGGCGGCGGCGTGCCGGGCGACGTTGGTGAGGCCTTCCTGGGCCACGCGGTAGAGCACCAATTCGACTTCCTCGGTGAGTGCGGGCAGATCGTGTGCGAAGTCCCGGCGGACCTGGAGACCGCTGTGGTGGGAGATCTCGGCGAACAGTGAGCGCAGGGCGGCGATCAGACCGAGTTCTTCCAGGACGCCGGGTCGCAGGCGGCGGGCGATGCGGCGGATCTCGTCGAGGCTGTCGCGGGTGGTCTCCTGCACCTGGTGCAGTTCGGCGCGTAGGTCGGGTGGGGCGTTGTCGGCGACGCGGCTGATCTGCAGGAGGACGGCGGTCATCGTCTGGCCGATCTCGTCGTGTAGCTCCTGGGCGATGCGCCGCCTCTCGTCTTCCTGGGCGGACAGCGCGCGCGCGTTGCTGGCGGCGCGGTCGGCTTCGAGTCGGTCGAGCATGGCGTTGAACGTGCTGATCAGGGCGGCGATGCCGGCGTGCCCGGTGACCGCGGGGCGGGGGCCGGGGCGGAGCAGGTCGATGGTGGTCATCGCCCGGGTGAGGCGTTGCAGCGGTGCCAGGCCGACGCGCAGCAGGAGCGCGTTCGCGACGAGCATGACGGCCAGTCCGCCGCTGAGGATGAGCGCCTCGGTGAGGACGAACGGTGTCGACACGGTCACGGGGCCCAGCAGGACCAGGACGGTCGCCGCGGTGAGGACCGCGGCGTTGATCAGGAAGATCCGCCAGAACAGCGACACCGTGCCGGACCTCCCGTTGTTGACTCCGCCCTCCATCGTCCCGGGCGCGGCTGCCATCGGGGTGTCAACGCTCCGGTGCCCAAGGATCTCGTGGGCCTCGCGTGGGTGTCTATGGGGGGTGGCTCCCATGTTGTCGCGTGCTGGCCGCCGTGGAATGAGTGTTGGCCCCGATGTCGGCAGCGCCCCCTGTTGGCGACGGTGGAGGGGCAGACGACACGTGGGCCTTCGGGGTCTGCGGAGAGGGGGGCGGTGGATGACCACGGCAGGCTGGTTGGCGGTGGCGGTGTTCGCGGTCGTGTACGCGCTGATCGCGACGGATCGGGTGGACCGGGTGGCCGCGTCGGTGGGCGGCGCAGTGTTGATGCTCGCGGTCGGGTTGACCGGTACGCAGGAGGCGTTCTTCTCCACGGACACGGGCATCGACTGGCGGGTCATTTTCCTGCTCATCGGGATGATGATCATCGTGTCGGTCCTGGGTCGCACCGGCGTGTTCGAGTATCTGGCGATCTGGGCGGCGAAACGGGCCCGGGGGCGACCGTACCGGCTCATGGTCATCCTGGTGTTGATCACGGCGACCGCGTCGGCGTTGTTGGACAACGTCACGACGGTCCTGCTCGTCGCTCCGGTGACCATCTCCGTGTGTCGGCAGCTCGGCGTGCCCGTGGTGCCGTTCCTGCTGGCGGAGGTGTTCGCGGCGAATCTCGGCGGCACGGCGACGTTGATCGGCGATCCGCCCAACATCATCATCGCCGCCCGGGCCGGGCTGTCGTTCAACGCGTTCCTGGTGCACCTGGCGCCGCTGGTCATCGTGCTGATGGGTGTGCTGCTGCTGTTCTGCCGGGTGCTCTTCCGCTCGGCGCTGACGTACCACCCGGAACGGGTCGGGCCGGTGCTGGCGATGCGGGAACGCGACGCGATCCGTGAACCGCGCCTGCTGCTGATCAGCGGCATCGTTCTCGCCTTCGTCCTGGCCGGGTTCGGCCTGCACACCGTCCTGCACCTGGAACCGGCGGTGATCGCCCTGACCGGCGGCGTCGTCCTGCTGGGTCTGTCACGGCTGGAGTCGGGCAGCGTGATGCGCGACGTGGAGTGGCCCACCCTGGCGTTCTTCGCCGGCCTGTTCATCATGGTCGGCGCCCTGGTCGACACCGGCGTCATCCAGGTGCTGGGCACCTTCGCCACCGACGCGGTCGGCGACAACCTGCTGGGCGCGTCGCTGACCTTGATCGGCGGCGGGGCGCTCATGTCGGCGCTGGTCGACAACATCCCGTCGGTGACCGCGATCAGCCCGATCATCGAGCAGCTCGTCGCGGCGAACGGCGGCATGGAACAGGCCGGCATGCTGTGGTGGTCGCTCGCGCTCGGCGCGGGGCTCGGCAGCAACGCCACGGTGGTCGCCGCCGCCTCGAACGTGGTGATGGTGGGTCTGGCGCAGCGGGCCGGGGAGCCGATCTCGTTCTGGCGGTTCACCCGCGACGGCCTGCTGCTGACCATCGTCACCGTCGTGCTGGCCGGCCTGTACGTGTGGTTGCGGTACTTCGTCCTGGGCGGTGCGCCGTGACGCTGCCGTCGCTGTACCTGCTACTGGCGGCCGGGACGCTGGTGGCGCTGGTCAGCGTGGGCGCCGCGAAGATCGCCGCGAAGGCCGGGATGCCGGTGCTGCTGGCGTACCTGGGCGTCGGGTTGCTGCTCGGCGAGGGTGGGCTCGGGCTGCCGTTCGACGACGCCGCGTTGGCGCAGGCGCTCGGGTTGGCCGCCCTCGCGGTGATCCTCGTCGAGGGCGGCCTGACCACGCGTCTCAGCGATGTGCGGCGGGTGTTGCGCCCGGCCTGCGCGCTCGCCACCCTCGGCGTGTTCATCAGCGTCGCCGTCACCGCCGCGGCCGCGCACTATCTGCTCGGCCTGCAATGGCAGTTGGCGCTGCTGCTCGGCGCGATCGTCTCGTCGACCGACGCGGCCGCCGTCTTCTCGGTGCTGCGCGCCGTGCCGCTGCCTCGGCGGCTGAGCAACCTGCTGGAGGCGGAGTCGGGCCTCAACGACGCGCCCACGTTCATCCTGGTGTTGGCGTTCAGCGCGACAAGTCTGACCACGCTGTCCCCGGGCGGGATGCTCGCCCAGATGAGCTACCAACTGGTCGTCGGCGCGCTCGCCGGCGTCGGAGTGGGCATGGCGGCGGTGTGGCTGCTGCGCCGGCTGACCCTGCCCACCTCGGGGCTGTATCCGATCGCCACGTTCGCCTGCGGGGTGCTCGCGTTCGCCGGCTCCGGCCTGCTCCAGGCCAGCGGGTTCATCGCCGCCTACCTGGCGGGTCTGGTCCTGGGCAACGCCGGCCTGCCACACCGCCGCGCCACCGAGTCACTGGCCGAAGGTCTCGGCTGGATCGCGCAGATCGGCCTGTTCGTCATGCTGGGTCTGCTGGTCTCGCCGGCCGACCTGCCTGCGGCGATCGTGCCGGCGTTGGTGGTCGGTGCCGCCCTGCTGCTCATCGCCCGGCCCGTCTCGGTGCTGCTGACCCTGTTGCCGTTCCGCATCCCGCTGCGTGAGCAGGTGTTCCTGTCCTGGGCGGGGTTGCGCGGCGCGGTGCCCATCGTTCTGGCCACGGTGCCGGTGGTGGCGGGCACTCCGGGCAGCATGGTCGTGTTCAACATCGTCTTCGTGCTCGTCGTGGTGTTCACCGCGATCCAGGCGCCGTCGCTGCCGTGGCTCGCCCGACGCCTCGGCCTGGCCCCGCACCGCGTCGGCCCGGACCTGCAGGTGGAGATCGCCCCGCTGGACAACATCGACGCCGATCTCATCGACGTCACCATCACCGAGGGTTCGAAGCTGCACGGCACCTACCTGGACGAGTTGCGGCTGCCGTACCCGGCGGTGGCCCCGCTGGTGATCCGGGACGGCGTCGCGTTCGTCCCCGCGACGGACACCCGGTTGCGGACCGGCGACGACCTGCTCGTCCTCACCACCCCGGCGGTACGTGAGGCCACCGAACGCCGACTGCGGGCGGTCAGCCGCGCCGGGCGGCTGGCCCACTGGCACGGCGAGTACGGCGACCCAGAAGGGGTTGCGGAACCACCAAGGAGGAGTCCGGCATGGAAATCGAACGCATCACCCTGCCCAGCGTCGGCGTCTCGTACTCGTTCGTCACCGGCGACGGCACCCGACTCGGCGTGATCTGCCACCCCAACGGCGCCCGTGACATCGCCCTGTACGACCGCGACGATCCCGCTGACACCCGCGCGGCGGTGGCGCTGTCGCCGCTGGAGGCCCACCATCTCGCCAGCCTGCTCGACGCGACCCCGGTCGTTGACCTCATGGCGGACAGCGACGTGGACCTGGCCGCGGTAACGGTCGCCCAGGTCCCCATTCGCGCGGGCGGCGACTACGACGGCCGGCCCCTGAAAAGCCTGCGCAGCGACGCCGCCGTCGTCGCGATCGTGCGCGACGGCCAGCTCACCCTCAACCCCGACCGCCGGTGGACCCTGCGATACGGCGACACCCTGATCGCCGTCGGCACCCGCGACGCGATCGACCACCTGGCGCATGTCGTCGCCGGCTACGTCACCGGCGGCGCGACACCCCGAAAGGCGTGACGGGCCGAGCGGCCACGGTGAGCGTCAGCTCCCTGTGCTGTCGCGGGTGGGTCAGCCGAGGTCGACCAGGAGGGGCCGGTGGTCGGAGATGGTGGACAGCGGGGTGCTGACCGCGCGTACCGGTGGGAACTGGTCGAGGGCGTACCGGTCGGCGAGGATGTGGTCGAGTTGGACGCGGGGCTGCCCGGAAGGGTAGGTGGGGCGTCGGCCCAGGGGCCGCCAGCCGGAGATGAGCCGGGCCGCCCCGGCGGGCAGGTTGAGGTCGCCGAGCAGGACGCGGGGGGCCGGTAGCGCGCGCAGGGCGCGCACGGTCTGGCGCAGTTGGCGGGCGTTCCAGCCGGGCACGAAGGACAGGTGGGTCGCCGCGACCGTGAGGGGGCCGTGGGGGGTGTCCAGGAGAGCGGCGAGGATCACGCGGGGCTCGTCGTGCAGCAGGATGAGGCCGCCACGGGGGCCGGGCACGTAGACCGGTGAGCGCACGGGCGCCGGCTTGAGCCGGGTGACCTGCCAGCTGCGCACGGGGTATCGACTGATCAGCCCGATGCCGTAGCAGGGTTCGCCGTGGCCGTCGTCGTCGTGGCGCAACGGGCGGAACTGTTCGCCGGGGGTGCCGACGACGGCGGCGGCGAAGCGGTGCTGCGGTGCGTCGAGGGCGCGGGCGGCGATGGCGGTGAGATCGAGGTTGCCGCTGCGGCGTTGGTCACGGTCGACCTCCTGCAGGGCGAGCACGTCGGCGTCGAGGGCGCCGACGGCGGCGGCGAGTCGGTCGGAATCGACGAGCCCGTCGGTGAGGGACCGTCCGTGCAGCACGTTGAAGGTGGCCAGGCGCACTCCTGCACCTTACGTGCCCATGGCATGGTTGCCGGGTGCTGAAGGTGTTGCTGTGCTCGGCGCTGGTGTTCGTGGCGGTCGGGGCCCTCGGGGTGTGGCTGCGGCGCACGCGGGGTCGTTGAAGGTGAGTCTGACCACGTCAGGGCAGGTCAGCCCTTCCCAGGTGGGCAGAATTGCCGCCCGTGGACGTCGTATCGCTGAGTACCTTGCTGGCCGCCGCCGCGATGGCCGGGTGGGTCGATGCCGTGGTCGGTGGTGGCGGGTTGTTGCTGCTGCCGGCGTTGCTGGTGGCCGCCCCGGGGCTGCCGGTGGCCGCCGCGCTGGGCACGAACAAGTTGGCCGCGATCTTCGGTACGGCCACGGCGGCGACGACGTACGCCCGGCGGACCAGGCTCGACTGGCGGGTGGCGGGGCCGGCGGCGGGGTTGGCGTTGGTCAGCTCGGGCGTGGGCGCCGCGCTCGCCGGGGCGGTGCCGGCGTCGGCGTACCGGCCGGTGGTGTTGGTCGTGTTGGTGGCGGTGGCGGTGTTCGTGCTGCTGCGCCCCCGGCTGGGGGTGCTGCCGGCGCCGCAGCGGCGTACCCCGGCGCGGGTGGCGGCGGTGATCGCGGTGGCCGGGGTGGGGATCGCCCTGTACGACGGGTTGATCGGCCCGGGCACCGGCACGTTCCTGGTGTTGGCGTTCACCGCCCTCGTGGGCGCGGACTTCGTGCACGGCTCGGCGATGGCGAAGGTCGTCAACGCGGCGACGAACCTGGGCGCGCTTGTCGTGTTCGCGGTGACCGGGCACGTCTGGTGGCTGCTGGGCGCGGGCATGGCGGTGTGCAACATCGCCGGCGCGGTGCTCGGGGCGCGCATGGCGTTGCGCCGCGGGTCGGGTTTCGTGCGGGTGGTGCTGCTCGTGGTGGTCGTCGCGTTGGTCGCGAAGCTGGGCTACGACCAGTGGCTGGCCCGGTGAGCCGACGCTGATGCCGGTACGCGCGGAGCACGACCGGGCCGTCCTGGCGCGACTGCTGGGGCGTGACCCGGTGCTGCACGCCTACCAGTTGGGCGACCTGGACGACTTCTTCTGGCCGTACACCTCGTGGTTCCGCCGGGGTGAGCAGGTCGTGTTGCTGTATCACGGGGTGGACCCGCCGACGCTGCTGGCGTTCGCGGCGCCGGCGGACACCGCGGCGCTGGCGGCGTTGTTGGCCGAGGTGGCGCCGGTGCTGCCGGCCCGGCTGTACGCGCACCTGTCCCCCGGGCTGACCGACGCCCTGGCCGGGTCCTTCCGGCTCGATCCCGGTGGCCGGCACCACCGGATGGCGTTGACCGACCCGGAGCGTCTCGCGCGGGTGCGCCCGGCGGGCGTGGTGCTCGGCGCGCAGGACCTGCCCCCGCTGCGCCGGTTGTACGCGCGGGCGTACCCGCAGAACTGGTTCGACCCGCGGATGCTGGACACCGGGCAGTACGTGGGGGTGCGCGACGGCGGTGAGCTGCGGGCGGTGGCCGGTGTGCACGTGTGGTCGCCGGCCTACCGGGTGGCGGCGTTGGGCAACGTGGCGACCGATCCGCGCTGGCGGGGGCGGGGTGTGGGCGCGGCGGTGGTGGCGGCGCTGTGCGCCCGGCTGCGTGCGAGCGTCGAGCACGTGGCGTTGAACGTGAAGGCGGACAACGTGGCCGCGGTGCGGCTGTACGAGCGGGTGGGTTTCCGCCGGGTCGCCGACTACGACGAGTGGACGTTGACCGCCCGCTAGCGGCGGCGGCTGGGTGAGTCGAACCGCCCGGCGCGGATCTCGCGCAGGGCCCGGCGGCGGGTGTCGCCGCGCAGGGTGTCGACGTAGAGCCGGCCGCCCAGGTGGTCGGTCTCGTGTTGCAGGGCGCGGGCCAGGAACCCGCTGCCGGCGATGGTGAGCGGTTCGCCGTGCTGGTCGACGCCGTGGGCGGTGGCGTGCAGGGCCCGCACGGTCGGGAAGTACAGCCCGGGGATGGACAGGCAGCCCTCCTCGTCGTCCTGGAGTTCCTCGGACAGCTCCAGGGTGGGGTTGATGAGGTGCCCGCGGTGCCCGTCGGCGTCGTAGACGAACACCTGGGCGCTGACGCCGATCTGCGGGGCGGCGACGCCGGCGCGGCCGGGCTCGCCGAGCAGGGTGTCCATCAGGTCGGTGACCAGGGCGCGTAGTTCGGCGTCGAAGGTGGTGACCGGCTCGCACGAGGTACGCAGGACGGGGTCGCCGATGATCCGGATGGGGCGCATTGTCATGCCGGAAGATTATCCGCAGGCGTGACGGTCGTGTCGGAGCCGGGTACGGGGCGCGGTGACACCAGCCGGACGGCATCAGGTGTGAGTCGGCGCGGGTCAGCGGCCCGCGAGGGTGGCCCGGATCGGGCGGCTCTTGGCGGCCGCCTCGGCGACCTCCGCCTGCGGGTCGCTGCCCCAGGTGATCCCGCCACCGGCCCACACGTGCAGCCGCTCACCATCGGCGGCGGCGGTGCGGATGGTGAGGCCCAGGTCGATGCGGCCGGGGGCGACCCAGCCGAGCGCGCCCATGCCGGCGCCGCGTCCGACGGGTTCGAGGGCGGCGATCTGGTCCAGGGCGGCGCGTTTCGGCGCTCCGGTGACCGAGCCGCCGGGGCAGACCGCGCGCAGCAGGTCGGCCAGGCCCAGCCCGTCGGCGACGGCCGCCGAGATCGTCGACTCGGCCTGCCACAGGTCACACCAGCGGCGTACCGCGAAGAGCTCGTCGACGCGCACGGTGCCGGTGCGGGCGACGCGGGCCAGGTCGTTGCGTTCCAGGTCGACGATCATCACGTGCTCGGCGCGTTCCTTCGCGCTGGCCCGCAGCTCCCGCTCGCCGGCTGTGGTGGCCGGGCGGGTGCCCTTGATGGGTCGGGTGACGAGGCGGCCGTCGGTGAGCTCGATCAGCGTCTCCGGGGAGGCACAGCCGATCGCCCAGCCCGCGCCGGTGAGGGTGCCGCCGTAGCGGGCGCCCGGCAGCGCGCCGAGTCGCCCCAGGGCCGGCAGCGGATCACCGGTGTAGGGGGCGGCGGCGTGCCCGACGACGTTGACCTGGTAGACGTCGCCGCGGCCGATGGCCTGGCGGACCGCGTCGACGGCTGCGGCGTGCTGCCCCGGGGTCCAGCTCTCCTGCCAGTCGCCGAGCCGCCAGGGACCGGCGCCCCGCAGCGGTGGTGGTGGTGTTTCGGCGTGGCCGTACACCACCACGGCGACCTCCGGCAGCGCCGGTGCCGGGTTCGGTGGGCCGGGTGACGCGCCGGCGAGCAGCGCGCCCGCAGCCGCCGAGACGTACAGGGCCGCGCCGCAGGGGCCGCCCTGGTCGTGGCGGGGCGCGGGGCGCGCGAGGTCGTCCAGCGCCAAGCCGTGGGCGGCGAGGAACTCCTCGACGAGCGTGGCGGGATCGCCGCCGTCGGCGCGGCGCCACTGCAGGCGGGCGCGTTCGACGAGTGCGTCCCGGCATCCGGGTGGTGCCGCGGGCGCATCGACCAGCACCTGTGGGAGCGTTTCCACGCCGTATGGTCCGACCTTCCTCATCCGTTCAGTGGATTTCCCAGGCGCCAGGCGGGCACCTGCTCGATGCTGGACACTTTCGCTTGGTACTGTGCGTCACTGGTCATGTGAACCATGACACAGTGCCCCCACAGTCCGGAGAACCCGATGTGCCAGCACCAACCGACCTGCCCTTCCGCTGAAGCCACCGACCGGGAAGCCGCGCGGGTCCTCGCCTGCTTCCGTGAGCAGGGCTGGAGCCTGCTCTGCAACGGCGTCATCGTCTTCGAGGACACCGGCGAGCTGCTTCCCGACGGCAGCAGCATCGCACCGCACCGCGGCCCCGCCCGCCACGCCCTCGTGGCCTGACCGACCACTCAGCGTCACCGAATAGCCGCCGTCGACCCAGGCTAGTCCCCCGGTAAGGGACGTCCCCGCCCAGGTCGCAGCGGCTGCCGGGGCAGGCCGTACCGCCCGCCCCGGCGCGCCGTCATCAGTCGTACAACGCCTCCGGCGTCGTCAGTCCTCGAACGCCTCCGGCGACGGGCACGAGCAGACCAGGTTCCGGTCGCCGTACGCGCCGTCGATACGCCGCACCGGCGGCCAGTACTTCCCGGCCCGGTCCACCCCGGCCGGGTACGCGCCCACCGACCGTGGGTACGCGTGCGACCACTCGTCACCGCTGACCATCGCCGCGGTGTGCGGCGCGTTGGCCAGGGGGTTGTCCCCTAGCGGCCACGCCCCGGAACCCACCTGCTCGATCTCCGCGCGGATCGCGATCATCGCGTCGCAGAACCGGTCCAGCTCGGCCAGGTCCTCGCTCTCGGTCGGCTCCACCATCAGCGTCCCCGCCACCGGGAACGACATCGTGGGCGCGTGGAAGCCGTAGTCGATCAGCCGCTTCGCCACGTCGTCGACGCTCACCCCGGTCGCCTTCGTCAACGGCCGCAGATCGAGGATGCACTCGTGGGCCACCAGGCCCTTGTTACCGGCGTAGAGCACCGGGAAGTGCCCGCGCAGCCGCGCCGCCACGTAGTTCGCCGCGAGGACCGCCACACCGGTGGCCCGGGTCAGCCCCTCGGCGCCCATCATCCGCAGGTACGCCCACGGGATCGGCAGGATGCCCGCCGACCCGTACTTCGCCGCCGAGATCGCCGGCGTGGCATCCACGTGCGCGCCCAGCGGGTCACCCGGCAGGAACGGCGCCAGGTGCGCGCGCACCGCCACCGGGCCCACACCGGGGCCACCGCCGCCGTGCGGGATGCAGAACGTCTTGTGCAGGTTCAGGTGCGACACGTCCGCGCCGAACTTACCGGGCTTGGCGAACCCGACCAGGGCGTTGAGGTTCGCCCCGTCGACGTACACCTGCCCGCCGGCGTCGTGGACCTTCGCGCACAGCGACGCGATGCCCGTCTCGTACACACCGTGCGTCGACGGGTACGTCACCATGATCGCGGCGAGCGCGTCCCGGTGCTTGTCGATCTTCGCGTCCAGGTCGACCAGGTCGACGTTGCCGTTGTCGTCGCAGGCCACCACGACGACCCGCATGCCGGCCATCACCGCCGACGCCGCGTTCGTGCCGTGCGCCGACGAGGGGATCAGGCACACGTCGCGGTGCGTCTCGCCCCGCGACGCGTGGTACGAACGGATCGCCAGCAACCCGGCCAGCTCACCCTGCGACCCGGCGTTGGGCTGCACGCTGACCGCGTCGTAGCCGGTCACCTCGGCCAGCCACGACTCCAGCTGACCGATCATCTCCCGGTACCCGACGGTCTGCGCGTCCGGGGCGAACGGGTGGATGTTCGCGAACTCCGCCCAGCTGATCGGCTCCATCTCGGTGGTGGCGTTCAGCTTCATCGTGCACGAACCGAGCGGGATCATGCCCCGGTCCAGGGCGTAGTCGAAGTCCGACAGCCGCCGCAGGTAGCGCAGCATCGCCGTCTCCGAGTGGTGGCTACGGAACACCGGGTGGGTGAGGAAGTCGGTCGTCCGGGTCAGCCCGGCCGGCAGGGTCGCGTCCGCGGCGCCGTCGAACGCGGGCACACCGAACGCCGCCCACACCGCCTGCAGGTGCGCGTCGGTCGTCGTCTCGTCGCAGGACACCCCCACCCGGTCGGCGTCGACCAGCCGCAGGTTCACGCCCCGCTGCGCGGCGGCCTCGACGACCCGCGCCGCGTCGCCCGGCACCCGCGCGGTGACGGTGTCGAAGAACGCGACGTCGGTGACCTGCACGCCACCGGCGCGCAACCCGGCCGCGAGCCGCGCCGCCATCCGATGGGTACGCGTCGCGATGTCCCGCAGCCCGTCCGGGCCGTGGTAGACGGCGTACATGCCGGCCATCACCGCGAGCAGCACCTGCGCGGTGCAGATGTTGCTGGTCGCCTTCTCCCGCCGGATGTGCTGCTCACGGGTCTGCAACGCCAACCGGTACGCCGGGTTGCCGTCGGCGTCGCGCGACACCCCGACCAGACGCCCGGGCAGCATCCGTTCCAGGCCTGAGCGGACCGCCAGGTAACCGGCGTGCGGCCCACCGAAGCCCATGGGTACGCCGAAGCGCTGGGTGGTGCCGGCGGCGATGTCCGCGCCGATCTCCCCCGGCGCCCGCAGCAGCGTCAACGCCAGCAGGTCCGCCGCCACGGTGACCAGGGCGCCGACGGCGTGCGCCGCCTCGACGAGACCCGCGTGCTCGCGCACCGCACCGGACGCCCCCGGGTACTGCAGGTGCAGGCCGAAGAACTCCGCCGGCAACTCGTCGCGCTCGACGTCGAGGACCCGCACGTCGATGCCGAGTGGCTCGGCGCGACTGGTGATCACCGCGATGGTCTGCGGCAACGCGTCGGCGTCGACGACGTACACCGCGCTCTTGCTCTTGGACGCCCGCCGGGCCAGGGTCATCGCCTCCGCCGCGGCGGTGCCCTCGTCGAGCATGGAGGCGTTCGCGGTGGCCAACCCGGTCAGGTCGGTGACCATGGTCTGGAAGTTCAGCAGCGCCTCCAGCCGGCCCTGACTGATCTCCGGCTGGTACGGCGTGTACGCCGTGTACCAGGCCGGGTCCTCCAGCACGTTACGGCGGATCACCGCCGGGGTGTGCGTGCCGTGGTAGCCCAGGCCGATCATGGAGACGGCGACGGTGTTACGCGCCGCGAGGGCCCGCAGCTCGGCGATCGTCTCGGCCTCGGTGGCCGGGTCGGGCAGGTCGAGGGTGCCGTGCCAGCGGATCACCTCGGGGATCGCGGCGTCCATCAGCTCGTCGATCGAGTCGTGCCCGACGACCTCCAACATCCGACGCTCATCGTCGGGGCCGGGACCGATGTGACGGGTGGCGAACTGCTCTACGGTCATAGGGGGCACTCCCGGGGCGAGGTCGACGTGTCGGCCTCCCCCTCTGTCGCGCCCACGGGGGCACTCCACAGTGCCTGCCCACGAGGTCCTTTTGCCTGAGAGGTTCCGGGGAGGATTTGCCCCTTCGGCGCCGCCCTGCGTGCTGTCGGGCGGTCTCTCCCACGTGGGTGTTACCGGCGTGGTCAACGCTACCAGCGTTGGTGTTTCCGGCAGATGTCCTACCCCGGGTCGGGCAGCGCAGCCGAGGGCCCGCGGTCACACCGTGAGCGGTGCCCCCGCGCCGAGCCGCGCGGCCAACTGCGGCAACACCACACCCAATGGCGCGTCGACGCACACGGTGGCGTGCCCGTCACCACGCGTCGGCCCCTGGTTCACGATCGCGACCGGGATGCCCCTTTTCGCCGCCCGAATCACGAAACGGCGCCCCGACATCACTGTCAACGACGACCCGAGCACCAGCAACGAACGGGCCTGCTCCACGGCCGCGAAACACCGCGCCACCCGCTGCGGCGGCACCGTCTCACCGAAGAACACCACGTCCGGCTTCACCATCCCGGTGCCGCAGATCCCGCAATCCACCGGCCGGAACGCCGCCACCTGATCATCAGGGAGATCAACATCACCGTCCGGGTTGACCCCGGCGACGCGGGCCACGAAGTCCGGGTTGGCCTCGCGCAGCCGCCGGTCCAACTCCTCCCGGGAGGTCAGGTTGCCGCAGTCCAGGCAGGTCACCTCGTCGAGACGACCGTGCAACTCGATCACCGACGGGCTGCCGGCCGCACCGTGCAGACCGTCGACGTTCTGGGTGATCACCGTGTCGACCAGACCGGCGTTTTGCAGCTCGGCCACCGCCCGATGCCCAGCGTTGGGGGCCGCGCCCGCGATCAACCGCCACCCCAGGTGGCTCCGCGCCCAGTAGCGCCGCCGGGCCAGCGGGTCCCGGGTGAACGCCTGGAAGGTCATCGGCGTGTGCCGCCGCGCCACCCCGCTGGGCCCCCGGTAGTCCGGAATCCCCGACTCGGTGGACAGGCCGGCGCCGCTGAGCACCACCACCCCACCACCGGCCACCAGCGAGGTCAACGCGTCGAGGCTCTCCATCACCTCTCCATGCTGCCTCAACCGGTCCGCCAACGCCGAACCCCGCGCCGGGTGGGCGGGGCCCACCCGGCGCGGGTGACGTCGGCGTCTACGCCGCGACCACATCCGCGACCACACAGGCGACGTTGTCCGGCGCCCCCTCGGCCCGCGCCAAAGCGATCAGCGCCCGCACCGTGCCCTCGGGATCACCTGCCGCAGCCAGCGCCGAGCGCAGGTCCGCCCGGTCGACGACCGCGGACAGCCCGTCGGAGCACAGCAGGTACCGATCACCGGGCTGCGCGGTGCGCAACGCGAGATCCGCCTCGACCTGCCGGCCGCCACCGAGGGCGCGCACCAGCATCGCCCGCTGCGGATGCGACGCCGCCTGGTCCCGGTCGAGCCTGCCCTGATCCACCTGGGCCTGCACCCAGGTGTGATCCTGGGTGAGCAGCGACAGCTCACCGCCACGCAGCAGATACGCCCGGGTGTCACCGACGTGCACCAACGCCAACCGGGAACCGCTGAGCAGCAACGCGGTCAACGTGGTAACCGGCTGATCGGTGTCGGTCGCCAACCCGTGCACGGCGCGGTCGGCGTCGGCGACCGCCCCGGCCACCACCGTCAGCAGGTCGGCGGCCGGCAAATCGGTGAGTTCCAACGGCTTCAGGGCCTCGACGGCGGCCGCGCTGGCAGCCGCACCGCCCGGCCCCCGCATACCGTCGGCCACGGCCAACAACCGTCCGCCGGCGTACGCGGCGTCCTCGTTGCTGTCACGCACCAGCCCGGTGTCACAACCGGCGGCGCAGCGCACGGCAACGGCGGAATTCGGGTGAGACATGGTGGCGTTCCCTTCAGAGAGGTGATCCACGAGGAGAGTGGCGAGCCGGGCCCGAGCCGCGGTGTCGGCGCTGACCCGCCGCCAGTACGCGGTGATCGCCTCCGCCGCCGCCGCGGGCTCCAGGCCGCACACCACCCGGATCGTCGCCAGCGGCATGCCGAGCCGACGCAACTGGGCGACCAGCCGAGCCACCGGCAGCTGACCCGGGTCATAGAGCCGGTAGCCGGACTCCGGATCCACAGCCGCCGGCACCAGTAACCCCACCTGGTCGTACAGGCGCAACGCCTTCGGCGTCAGCCTCGCCGCCCGGGCGAACGCCCCGATGGTCATCAGCCCCACGTGAACATCCTCCTCGTGCCGGTCACGGCGACCGGCACCCACCAGCCTCAGGGTTACCCGAAGGTCAAGGTCAAGCCGGTGCCGCCGGTAGGTTGGGCGCATGCGCGTCGTCATCGCCGGAGGCCACGGCAAGATCGCCCTACTGCTGCAACGCCACCTCACCGGGCGCGGCGACACCACCGTCGGCCTCATCCGCAACCCCGGACAGGCCGCGACGCTGCGCGCCGCCGGCGCCACCCCCGTCGTCTGCGACCTCGAACACACCGACGTCGCGCAGCTGGCCGAGCACCTGCACGGCGCCGACGCGGTGGTCTTCGCCGCAGGCGCCGGCCCCGGCAGCGGCGCCGCCCGCAAGGACACCGTCGACCGGGCCGCCGCCGCGCTGCTCGCCGACGCCGCCACCCGCGCCGGCGTCCACCGCTACCTGCTCGTCTCCTCCATGGGCGTGGACAACCCACCCGCCCCCGGCGGCGACGACGTGTGGGCGGCGTACCTGCGCGCCAAACGCGCCGCCGAGGACGACCTGCGCGGCCGCGACCTGGCCTGGACGGTGCTACGACCCGGGCAGCTCACCGACGACCCACCCACCGGGCGGGTCACCCTCACCCCACACGCCGGCCGTGGCGCGATCAGCCGCACCGACGTCGCCCACGTCCTCGCCGCGCTCCTCGACGAACCACGCACCACCGGCGCGACCCTGGAACTCGTCGACGGGCCCACCCCGATCGCCGACGCCATCCGCGCCGCCGCCACCTGACCACCCGCCCCGGGGTCGCAGTGCCGCCACCAACCGGGGCAACGCCACCGCCAACGTCTGCTCGGGCAGGAACGACGTAGCCGACGCCCCGAGGGGGGCCACGCTCAGCGCTGCTGGTGCCGCGGCAACGCCGACTGTCCCACCACACCACCCACGAACGGCGCCCCCGGCGTCTCCGCCGCGATCCGATCCATCGTGCGCGCCAACTGCTCGCTGCCGTCATCAAGATGGCGGGCCGCCGCCTGCATGTGCGACACCATCATCTCGCCGAAGATGCGCAACGCCTCCCGGGTCGCCACCGTGTCGTCGAAGCTCGACCCGGCAGCGCTGCGGTACTCCGCCACCGCCCGCTCCGCCTCCTGCTTCGCCTCCGCCTCCGCCGCGTGCAGATAGCTCTCGTACTGCACCCGGGCGTACTCGGCGACCCGACGCGCGTAGTCATGCGCCTGCGCGATGATCTGCTCGGCCTCCCGCTGCGCCGCCGACAGCAGATTCACCTCCCGCGCCGCCGGAACCTTCGCCGCCGCCCCCGTACTCGGAATCACCCCGTGCCGGTGCAACTCCACCCGGTCGGTCAGCCGCTCATTCTCCGCCCGCAACGTCGCGATCTGCGTCGCCAACAGGTCCAACTCGTCGGCGACCTGCACCCGGAACCGGTCCACGTCGGCGTTGTCGTAACCACGCCGGGCGAACGACGCGGCACCGAACTCCCACCGCCGAACCCGGTCGGCGGTCATCCGCACCTGCACACCGCCGGAAACCTGCACCCCGTCATACCGGCTGATCGGCGTCGCGCTCACCTGTGCAAACCTCCGTTCGCGACTGCGGGGCTCGCAAGCTCACTCCTCGCGCTCACCTGTGCCCACCTCCCGAAGTGTCACCCGCACCCGACTGCTGCGCCGCCGTCCGCCACGCCGGGCCGTACCACTGCGCACCCAGGCCCTCGTGGTGCACCTGACCCGCGTGGTAACCCGCCTGCGCCAACGTTCGCACCGCGTGCGACACCATCTCGTCCGACCCACACACGAACACGTGCCGGGAACGCCAGTCACCGTCGGCCAACGCCCGATCCACCGCCTGCACGAACTCACCCGGCCGGTGCACGTCGGCACCCACCACGTACGTCACCGTCAACCACGGATACGACGACGCCAACTTGTCGATCGCGTCGCTGTCGTAGAACTCGCTACGGGAGCGGGCCCCCACATAGAGATCGACTCGCCGGCGGGAACCCTCCGCGGCCACCTGCTCCACCAACGCCTTCACCGGCGCCCAGCCCGTACCCGCGACCAACAGCAACAGGTCACTGGAGCCCGCCGACCACAACCCCAGCCGGTCGCCCACCGGGGCCGCCAGGTGGATCCGATCCCCCACCGCCGACCCGTACACCAGCCGCGACGACACCGCGCCGCCCGGCGCGGCCCGCACATGCAACTCCAGCGTGCCGTCCGCCCGCGGCGCGTTCGCCGGCGAGTAGTACCGCCACGACCGCACCGACGGGTGCGACACCCCGATCGACTGACCCGGGGTGAACGGCAACAGGTACTGCGGACGCACCGTCAACACCGCCACGTCGAACGCCCGGCGCTCATGCGCCACGATCTCCGCCACCCACCACGGTGGGTTGACCGCCTCAGCGGCCTGTGCGGCCTCCATCATCACCTGGGCGACCAACCCGTACGCGGCCGTCCAGTCCGCGGCCAACTCGTCGGTCCACTGCTCGGCGAGGAAATGCTGCAACGTCGCCACCAGCGCCTCACCGACCGCCGGGTAGTGCTCCGCGCGGACCGCGAACTTGCGGTGATCCGCGCCGAGATCCTGCAAAAAACCCACCAGCTGATCCACCTGGTCCACATTGGACACGATGTGGCCCAACGCGGTGACGAGGCGATCCCGCTGACCGGCCATGTTCGTGGGGAACATCTGCCGGGTCTCAGGATGAGCGAGGAACAACGTCGAGTAGAAGTAGAGCGGCACCTGGTCGCCGTGACCGGCGACCACCGACCAGCTCTGCTTGAGGCGGGCCGCGTCCACGCTCAGACGCCCGACCTGTTTCCGGCAGCCACCACCTGGTCCTGCACCTGCCCCAGCACTGTCTGCACGTCAGCGAGGATGTCCGCCGGCACCCCCAACTCGGTCAGCGTCACCGTCAGGTGCTCGCCCACCTTCGCGTAGTGCCCCACTCCGATGTTCAACGGCTGGTGCGCCTCGGCCAACCCACGACCCGTGTACTCGTTCGGGCCACCCAGCACCACCGTCAACATCAACGCCAGATGCCGCCGCTGACCTGCCATGTCCACGTCAGCGAAGAAGCCCGCCAACTCCGGGTCCGCGAGCACCTTGTCGTAGAACAGCTCAACCGCCGCCTTGACCGAACTGGCACCGCCAATGCGGTCGTAGTGCGAAACGGGCGCCGTCTCTTCCGTAACCGTCACGGTCGTTCCTTCCGGAGATGAAGGGTCCAGAACCGTGAGGGACCATAGCGTGTCAACTGCCTCCGGTCAGCGCCCCCTTATCGGATTCCCGACAAGGCGCCAACACGTTGCGTCATCACTACCAATCGGTATCTCCACAATGAGCCACGGCAACGACACCCACCGTATCCACAATGGACCCAGACGGCCGATAGACCGCTGTCACCGTCACCGACGGTCGCGAAAAAACCAACCGGAAAAAACCGGAAGATCGAACGATCAGCCGGCCCGCCGCCGCGCCCGCCGCGCCGCCAGCTCATCCCCCACCGGATCCGACCCCGACGCCACCGCCGGCTCCACCGGGCCGCTCGTCGCCGGCTCCGCCGGCAGATGCGACAACGACCCCTGGATCTCCTTGAAAGCCCCACCGATCGCGATGCCGAAGACCCCCTGGCCACCCTGCAACAGGTCGACCACCTCCTCCGGAGACCGGCACTCGTACACCGTCGTCCCATCAGAGATCAGCGTGATGCCCGCCAGATCCTCCACACCACGCGACCGCAACGCCTCGATCGCCTTACGGATGTTCTGCAGGGACACCCCCGCATCCAACAGCCGCTTCACGACCTTCAACACCACCAGATCCCGGAACGAATACAACCGCTGCGTCCCCGAACCCGAGGCATCCCGAACGCTCGGCACCACCAGCGTCGTCCGCGCCCAGTAATCCAACTGCCGGTAACTGATGCCCACCGCGTGGCAGGCCGTCACACCCCGGTAGCCAACCGAACCGTCACCCTCAGCCGCCACACCTGGCGACGAGGCACCCGGCTCGTCGAACTCTGCACCCGGATCGGAATCCTGCGGCTCGTGCATCCGGACAACCTCCCCGTCAGTGTGGCGACGCATCGTTTCCTCCGACGCGCACCCCTCGACATGGAAACCCTATCGTCACCGTCAGGAGTTACCACGGAGGAACCGACGCGACACGCCGCGCCGCCACCGAGAAAGATCACCAACCGAGCCCGGGCACACCTCAGCCCGCGAAATCCTCCGGACGCACCTGCTCCAGGAACTCGCGGAACTTCTCCACCTCGTCCTCCTGCTCATCAGGGATGATGATCCCCGCCTCGCTGAGGACCTGCTCGGCACAACGAATCGGCGCACCGACACGCAACGCCAACGCGATCGAATCGCTCGGCCGCGCCGACACCCGCACCCCATCACCGATCAACAGATCCGCGTAGAAGACGTTGTCCTTCAACTCGGTGATCTCCACCGCCTGCAACGGCGCCTTCAACGCCGCCAACACATCCCGCAGAAGATCATGAGTCAACGGCCGGGCCGGCTTGACCCCCTGCTGCTCATAAGCGATAGCCGTCGCCTCGACCGCGCCGATCCAGATCGGCAGATAGCGGTCCCCCTCGACCTCCCTGAGCAGGACGATCGGTTGGTTGCTGGGCAGCTCCACCCGAACTCCGACCACGCTCAGCTCGCGCACCGCCGCCTCCGTGTCGTTGTCACCTACGCCGCACCGCGCCCTTCCCTGCACGGTACACGGACCGCAACACGGCCGTCCCATGCGCTACAGCACCACGCCCGCGCCGAAAAGGGGTTACCCCGGCAAGCCTACGGCACGCTTCCCCGAAGAGATCTTTCCGCTCAGCCGCCAGCCGCCGGGCACCCGTCACCGACCCAACGTCGACCGCAGACCCACCCGCACCAACGCCGCGTGCAACTGCTCCGACAACGCCACCAACTCACGCGCCGTCTCCGCCGCCCGCGCCCGCGCCGCCGGATCACTCTGCCGCGCCAACGGCGCCACCAACTGCGCGAACAAACCGACCTCCCGGTCCGCCGCCGTCCGATAACCCCGCAGGTGCCGCGGCTCCAACCCGTACGACGCCAACCCCGCCACCGCCGACGCGATGATCAGAGCATCCGCGTCATACCAACCCGGCGGATCCGACACCAACACACCGAGCCGCTCCAACTCCCCCAACGTCGACTCGTCGATCCCACTACGCGCCACCAGATCCGCCCGGCCGAGCCGCACCTGCGACGACTCGGCCGGCTCCGCCAACTCACGACCCGGCACCGCACCATCGGGGCCAACCGCCACCAACGCCGGCCGCGAACGACCCGGCTGCTCACCAGACGAATCCCACTGGGCCAACTGCTCCCGGATCACCCGCAACGGCAGGTACTTGTCCCGCTGCGCGGTCAACACGAACCGCAACCGCGCCACATCGTCCCAGCTGTACTTCCGGTAACCCGCAGCCGTCCGCTGCGGCTCGACCAAACCCTCGGCCTCAAGAAACCGCAGCTTCGAAATCGTGGTGTCCGGAAAATCCACCCGCAACTGCCCAAGCACCTCACCGATGCTCATCAGCGGCTCAGACCGAGCCGCCCCGGGTGACGTGGAGGCCGCAGGCTCGTTCACCCCCGGCCGGCCTCCTCCTCCGGGCGCGGACCGGCGATGAACACCACCCGGAACTTACCGATCTGGACCTCGTCACCGTTGCTCAACGTGGCCGCCTCAACCCGCTCACGATTGACGTACGTGCCATTCAGGCTGCCCACGTCCCGCACCGTGAACGTCCCACCGTCGCGGTGGAACTCCGCATGACGACGCGACACCGTCACGTCATCCAGGAAAATGTCACTGTCCGGGTGCCGGCCACTGGTCGTCACATCGTGGTCCAACAGGAACCGGGCACCCGCATTCGGGCCTCGACGAACCACCAGCAGCGCCATACCCGGCGGCAACGAACCGGACATCCGGCTCGGCACCACATCGGTATCCGGCCCCTCCAGCACTTCGTCGAGCGAACCGAGATTGAGCGTCGAAGTGACGTCGAGTGGGGGGAACTCGTCGTCTGGCCGCGTCATGGGACCACCTCACGGATCTGTTCGGTCGGCGTCGGGTAATGGCGGGTCTGGCCGCCGGGCACGTGCACACCCGGCGGCTGGCTCCCCGTGCCCGGGAAGGCAATTCCACAACGCTCAACTATTGGGTTCTCGGTCGACTGGGCGAGCCTAGCCAGCGCCGAAATGCAGGGCAACCGGACGCGCGCAGACATCCCACGCACCGGATCAAGCACACTCAGCCTTCGGTGATCTTCTGATACGCGGCCGCCGTGAGCAACCCATCCGTCGCAGTCGGATCATTCGGCGTGATCTCCACCAGCCAACCCTCACCGTACGGATCAGTGTTGATCAGCTCAGGCGTGTCACCCAACGCGTCGTTACGCGCCGCCACCGTACCGGCCACCGGCGCGTAGATCTCCGACACACTCTTGGTCGACTCGATCTCACCCAACGAGTCACCGGCCGCGACCACGGCACCCGCCTCGGGCAACTGCACGTACACGATGTCACCGAGCGCATCCTGCGCGAAGTGGGTGATGCCGACCCGGACCGAAGCCGTGCCGTCACCCGCCACCCACTCATGCTCGGCGGTGTATCGCAGATCCTCGGGAATCACCAGACGCGTCCTTCATCCATCGGTGCCCCGGACCACCCGGGTCCGGCGCGGCCGCGCCGGTCAGGAGACCGGACGGGCGTGTTCCAACTTGATCGGCACGTGCAGCGCCGAAACCTCGGCAACCTCACGCTCCCCAAACGTCACGTTACCGCCGTCACCGCGAACCGACGCCACCACCCCACCAGGAATGTTCAACGCCGTACGCATCGTCGCCGGATCACCGATCACCGTAATCGTGTACGGCCCCGTCAACCGACGCCCCTCCACCATCAACGACCCGTTGTCCCCATCGAGGAAGTACGTCGACGCGATGATCCGCACCGTCGCCCGATCCCCACCGGAAATCTGCATCGCCTCGGCACCCGCACCACGCAGCTCCTGCACCGCGTCCAACACCCGGTTCGCCGAGATCGGCTTCACCCCGGAGTCGAACTGCACAGTCAACCCCGGACCCACCGCCGGCAACGTCCCCGCCAGGATGCCCAACTCGTCCGCCCGCCGCGTCGCCTCATCCAACGCCGCCTGACGACCCTGCTCACCCGAGCGCAACTGCCGCTGGCTGTCCTCCAGCGCACGAATGTCCTGCTGCAGGCGATTCTCCCGGGCATCCAGATCCGACAGGATCCGAACCAGGTCCTCCTGCCGCGTGGCCCCCAACGTCGGGTCCGCCGACGTCGTCTTCAACTGCACCACCAACGTGAACCCCAGCAACGCCAACAACGCCGCGATCATCACCCCGGCCGTACTCCACCGGGACCGACCAGGCGCCGCAGACCCCACCACCGGCTCCGCCAACCCGTCGGAGCTCGCCACCGGCTCACCCGACCGCGACACCGCGTTCAGGTCCACCGTCGCACCGTCGTCGACCGGCTCCACACCCGGCTCCGCCACGGGCTCATCATCCGACGGCGGCGGCTGCGCGGGCCGCTGCGGCGCCAACGGGCTCAGCTCGTCCGGATCCGGCGCATCCGGCCGAGGATCCGGCTCACCCGCCGGCCCACCCGGCCGCACCGGACCCGCCGGCTGCGGCCACCCGGTCCCCGTGTCGGTCTGCTCGTCACTCATCGCAACCCAACCTACGCCCGGAACAGGTGCCGACGGATCGCCGCCACGTTGCCGAAGATACGCACACCCAGCACAACGACCACACCGGTGGACAACTGCCCGCCCACCCCCAACTGGTCACCCAGATACACGATCAGACCAGCGACCAGCACGTTCGAAATGAACGACACCACGAACTGCTTGTCATCGAAGATGCGGTCCAACCGGGCCCGCACCCCACCGAACACCGCATCCAACGCGGCCACCACCGCGATCGGCAGGTACGGCTGCAACGCCGCCGGCACCGTGGGATCAAGCCACACGCCCAGCACCACACCGGCGAGCAACGCCAGCACCGCGATCATCGGCCACCTCCGGAGGGGCTCACAGTCGTCGCCGGACCGGACGACCCGGGACTGCCGGACCGGACACCCGACGCGGAAGGGCTCGGACTGACCGACGGCTTGGCGTAGCGTAGCTGCGGCTCCGGAGCCGCCGGCAGGGTGAGGTCATCCGACTCCCGCACACCGAACGACAGCCCGGTCCCCTGCGCGACCTTCCGCATCAGCGCCGCGTTCCGACTGTCCTCGAACTTGCGCCGCATCGAATCCGGCCCAATCGCCGACACCTCGTACGGCCCCGTCACCGGCCGGAAATCCACAAGCATCGCCTCACCCGCCGACCGGATCGTCGACGTCGAGGTCAAGCGTTGCCCGTTGATGGCGATCGCCTCCGCGCCAGCACTCCACAACGCGTTCGCCACCCCCTGCAGGTCGCTGTAGAGCACCCGCGGCGGCCCAGCGCCGGCACCGGTCACCGCGTCCGCCTTGTCCGGCGCGTCCGCCAACCGCACCACCACGCCATCACCACGCACCCGACCCAGCCCGGTGCTCGCCTCCAGGTTGCGCAACCGGGCGGCGGCCGACCCGCTCAACGCCGCGTCCCGCTGCCGACTGACCTCCTCGCGCAGCTGGTCCGCCCGGGTGGACAACCGGTCGGTCTGGCTCTCCCGCTCCTTGATCTGCGCCACCAGACCCGAGCGCGCCTGGCTACGGCCCGGCTCGTCAGCCATCGTCTGCCGGTACGCGACCGCGAACAGGAAACCGAGCATCACCACCACGACCAGACTCACCGACCTCGTCGGCCAGGCCCGCCAGCCGCGCGCCGCACCGGAGTCCGCCGAGCCCCGACGGGCGGCGGCCGCGTCCGCGTACCCGGGATCCAACGGGTTGCGGAACAGCTCGGTGAGGAAATCCGGCGCGTACACCCGATCCTGGCCGGGCTTGCCCAGCCGCGGCGCGCTCACGCCGCCGCTCCCGGGCCGCGCGCCGCGCGCACCAGCCGGGCCGCCTGCACGACGTACATTCCGCCGGCCACCCAGTAGAGCACCAGGCCCCACCAGGCCAACGCCCAACCGATGGCGCTCGCCGCCGTCGCCACGCTGGTCGACGCGGTGGCCAACAGCAGCACGGGGAACGCCGCGAGCAACAGGAACGTGGCGGTCTTGCCCACGTAGTGCACCGGCGGCGGCCCGTACCCGTAGCGACGCAGCACCGCCAACGAGACGAGCAGGAGCAGCTCACGGGCCAGCAGTGCCGCGGTGAACTGCCACGGCACCACCTCCCGGGCGGTGAAGGCGACCAGGGTGGCGAGGATGTAGAGCCGGTCGGCGAGCGGGTCGAGCAGCTCGCCCAGGCGGCTCACCTGACGCAGGCGGCGGGCGATCCAACCGTCGACCCAGTCGGTGGTGCCACCGATGGCCAGCACGACGACCGCCGCCACGTCGGCCCGCTCCACCAGGAACAGGTAGAGGAAGATCGGCACGCCCAGCAGCCGTCCGAAGCTGATCAGGTTGGGCAGGGTGAGCACCTGGTTGCCGGGTGCCTCGTCACCGGTGTCCGGCGGTTGCTCTGCCCGAGCCGGCCGACGCGACACCGATCCTCCTCCACGGCACGCGGGCCCCCGGCCGACGCGGGGCGCGGCTGAGGGTCGTACGCGCTGTCGGGCCGACCAGCGCCGGCTCTCCCCTGCGGCCCCGGGTGGGGCCGTTCCCCTGATGCGGCCCGCGATCATCGAGATCACGGGCCGGGCAAGTGCGCTGCCACTATATCGGGCTTCCTCGCGCTGGCCGGCCGCCGCCGCCGGGCTCTCGGTGCGGCTGTGCCGCACTGTGGCGTGGATCACCACGCGTAAAGCGTCCTAGGATACCGATGTGAGGAAGGGACGCCGCTCAGGCGGTCTGCACCGCGGAGTCGGTGTGCTGCTGCTCGGGCACCGAGTTCGCCGCCCGCGCGAACCCGACCAGCGCCAGCAACAGCTCGTGCTGCATCCGCACCGGCATCCGGTCCAGCACCGCCTGCACCGCACGCTGTCGCCGCTCGGCCAACTCCCCCAACAGGGTCAGCGCGGCGGCGGTCAGCACCAACCGCACCTCACGCCGGTCCCGCGGATCGGCAACCCGACGCAACAGCCCGGTCGCCTCCAACCGGTCGCACAGGCGGCTCGCCGACGAGGGCACCACGTCCAGCAGCTCGGCCAACCCGTTGACGTTGGTCTCCGATCGAGCGCTGATCAGCGTGAGCACCCGCAACTGGGTGGGCGGCACCTGGTGTCGCGACGCGGCCGAGTCCAGTACCGCGATCAACGATCCGGCGGCCGTTTCGATCGCCGCGGCGAGATCCGCAGGTCGCTCCACCTGATGTCCCCTGCCGTTGTCGCGCTGGTGCCCGCCCGGCAACGCGGCCGCGGTTCTCACCCCGTGCCCTGTTCGCGTGGACCGTGCCAGTCCAGACAGACCACGACGGCGTCGTCGCGCAGGTCGGAATCCGCGTGATAGGCGTGCAGTTCGCGCATCACCGTACCAACCGCCTCGGCCGGCGGCTGCAACCGCGTGGCGCGCAGGGAACGAGCCATCACCCGCTGCCCGTACGGCTCCTGCCCCGGCGGCTCGGCGGCCCACACCCCATCGCTGACCACGAAGAGGCGGTCGCCGGGGGCCAGTTGCACCTCCTGAAGCTCGTAGCGGGTCTCGGCGAACATGCCCAGCGGCAGCTGCTGATCCAGCTTCATCGGCTCGACCGTGGACCCGCGCATCCGCAACAGATGGGGGGAACCCGCGTCGACCGCCCGCACCAGGCCGGAACGGGTGTCGACCTCGAGCAGCAGGGTGGCCACGTACCGGGCGCCCCGGTGTTGGTAGAAGACCGTGTCCGAGGCCAGCTCAGCCTGTTCCACCAGGCCACCACCGGAGCGACGGGCGTTGCGCATCGCGTTGACCGTGACGGCGGTCAACAGCGACGCGGCCAGTCCGGTGCCCTCGCCGTTGAGCACCGTCACGGTGAGACGGTCGCCGTCCAGCGACCAGTCGAAGTGGTCGCCGCCCACCGTGTACGCCGGTTCGAGCTGACCGGCCAGATCGAACGCGTGGTGCGCCACACCGCGACCGGGCAGCAGATCCCACTGCATCTCGGCGGCCATCGTCAGTCGCTCCCGCCGGCGGGCCCGCCGGTAACGGTCGGTCTCGCGGTCCGCCGCGCGCATCGCCACCGCCAGGGCGTCAGCGACGTCTGTGGCATGACCGGTGACCGCCGGATTCGGTACGGCCGGCAGCTCGATCAGCAGCACACCCAACCGCTCCCCCCACACCGTCAACGGCAGGTAGAGCCGGCAGGGGCCGTCGCCGTCGCGTACCGGTTGCTGGCTGCTGAAGCAGCGCTGCGCCACGGTGTGACAGGCCAGGAACCCACCCGCCGGCAGGTCCGGGTCCAGCACCGGCCAGAGGCCGCTGATCCGGTAGTCGGCGACGAAGACGTCGGTGCGCAGCGCGCCCATCGCCGACCGGATCGCCCGGTCCGCCGCCTCCGCCAACTGGTCGGGTGGGGCCTCGCGCAACGCGCGCGACACCACGTCCGGCGCGTCAACCATCGTCGCCCTCCCCAGAAGCTTGCTACAGGGCAAGCATCATACGGGCGCCCTCGAACGGATGATCGGCGCGGTCACTCACCCGCGCGGGTCGCGAGCACACCGTGGAACGCGTCGGGCACCCGCGCCGACGGACCTTCCGGCCGCCACTCGGCGACCGGGACGATCCCGTCGGCCGTCGGCGCCCACCGACCCAGCAGGGGCGCGAACGCCGCCGGCGCGCGCATGTGGAACTGCGGCCCCATCATGGCCAGCGCCTGCGGATGACCTGCCAGCTCCTCGGTGTCGAAGTCCACCGCGAGCAGGCTGCCCGGCGCCGCGGCGGCATACAGCTCGTCGAGGGTGCGGGTCAGCGTGGCGTCGTCGAGGAACGCCGCCAGGCCGAGGAAGATCACCCCGACCGGCCGGCGCCCCCAGCCCGGCACGAAGCGGTGCAGCTGCGCCGGGTCGATCGTGCCGATGTCGGTCGCGTCGCCGAAGCCGTAGCCGGCCCGGTCGCTGCCGGCGAGGATGCTCTGCCCCAACCGGATGGTCACCGGATCGACATCGGTGTAGAGCACTGTCGCGTCGGTGGCGACCTCGTGCACATTGCCCATCGTCGGCACCCCGGCGCCGAACACCAGGAAACCGTCCACGCCCTCGGCGGCCATGGCCCGCACCGCCCGGCCCAAAAACGCCCGCAGCTCCCGGAAGATCGACGCGCACGGCCCGTACGCCTGCTCGAAAGCGTTCGCGGCGGCCACGTCCACCGGGAAGTGATGCTGCCCGCCGAGCCAGAAGTCGATCATGCGAGCGGTGCTGGGCTGGTCTGGTTCACCCATCGGCGACGCTCCCTCCCCGGCCGGTCCTCGCCAGCGTACCGACCGGGCCGCGCTCAGCGGTATCGCGGCGCGGAGGCGTCCGGGCCCGTGATACTGGCCGCGAGTGGAGGTGGGCGGTGAACTCGGCGAACAACGCGGCGGTGGTGGTCGGCGTCGACGGCTCGGAGTCGGCGCTGCGCGCCGTGCGCATCGCCGCCACCGAGGCGGCGCGCCGGAACCGGGCACTGCGGGTCGTGCACGGCTTCATCTGGCCGCTGTTGCACGTACCGGTCTCCCCCGCCCCGGACGCGCCGCCCGGCGGTGGGTTGCGCCACCGGGCCGAGGAGTTGGTCGAGGCCGCGGTGAACGAGGCCGAGGCGACCGTGCCCGGGTTGTCGATCTCCGGCGAGATCATCGACGGGGAGGCCGCCGCGGTGCTGGTGGGCGAGTCCCCCACCGCCGCGCTCATCGTGCTCGGCGACCGCGGGCTGGGCGGGTTCTCCGCGCTGGTGGTCGGCTCGGTCGCGGTGCAGGTCGCCGCGTACGCCGACTGCCCGGTGCTCGTCGCACGCGGCGCGCAACGCCCCGACGAGCCGGTGCTCGTCGCGGTGGACGGTTCGGAGGCCTCCCGGCGGGCGGCGGACTTCGCCGCCGAGACGGCCGTGTCGCTCGGCGTGCCACTGGTGGCGGTGCACGCCTACCGACACCCCGGCAGCAGCGGGCCCGGCGACATGCAACCCCTGGTGTACGACGAGGCGAAGCTGCGCGGCGAGCAGGAGCGGATGCTCGCCGGGTGGCTGACCGGGCTCACCGAGGAGCATCGGGGTCTGCGGTTGACGTGCCGGGTGGTCCATGGTCGACCCGGCACGGTGCTCGCCGAGGCGTCGGGCTCCGCCCAACTGGCGGTCGTCGGTGGGCGCGGGCGCGGCGAGGTGACCGGGTTGCTGCTGGGGTCGGTGAGCCAGTCGATGCTGCACCACGCGCAGTGCCCGGTCGTCGTGGTCCGCGCCCCCCACTGACCCGCTGGGGTTGGTCCGCCGCCAGACGGGTAGACGGCCGCGGTACGCCCAGCGGACGGTGGGCAGCACCAGGTGCCCAGACCGACGAAGGAGGCACAGATGCCAGGACCACGGCCGGGCAGTAACGCGTACGACAAGCAGCGGGCGCGGTTGCGCAACGCGATCGACGACTCCGGACGCCGAGTGCCCGACGGCAAGGCCAACCAGGTCGCCAACCGGATTCTCCAGGAGGATCGGGGTCAACGAGGTGTGGTACGCGGTGACCGCACGTACGGCCCGAAGAGCGAGCGCGAACCGGGCGACCCGAAGTGAGGAGGGTCGACGTGGCCGACGGCGCGATCGCGGGCGCCGTCGGCAGCACCGCGCTGAACGTGGTCAGCTACCTCGACGTGGCGCTGCGGGCCCGACCGCAGAGCGACGTCCCACAGGAGACCGTCGACCGGCTGGCCGGGATCGCGCACGTGAACCTGGGCAACGGGGCCCGGGCGGCCAACCGCCGCTCGGGCCTCGGGCCGCTGATCGGGTACGGGCTGGGCATCGCCGCGGGGGTGGGGTTCGCCCTCTACGCCGGCGGTCGACGCCAACCGTTGCCGGTCGCCACCGGCCTGCTCGGCGCGGGCGTCATGACCATGACCGACGGGTCGATCACCGCGCTCGGGATCAGCGACCCGCGTACCTGGCGGCGCTCCGACTGGATCTCCGACATCATCCCGCACCTCGCGTACGGGCTGGCGGCCGCCGTCACCTGGAACAGGTTGCGGCGGCCGCCAGGTCGCAGCCGCTAATCGGTCAGCGGGTGTCGCTGTCGTCCTCGGCCACGGGCTCACCGGCCGGGCCGTACGGCGACACCTGCCCCTTGGGCACCGGTCGACCCTCGTCGCCGCGCGACGAGCCACGGTTGAGCGGGTGCCCGGTCGGCTTCGGGCCCTTGCTGTCCTGGCTGGTGGCTCCCTTGGCGTTGCGCCGGAACTCTTCCTGCTGCGGATTGACCACGGGTGTCTCCCTTCCGGGTACGGCAGGCGGCATCGACCGCCTCCAAAGCCGGCATACCCGTCCGCCCCGGTGGCATTCCGGCCACGGTCGACGGCGCGACGGCTACCGGGCCGTCAAGTGGGTAACCCGTCGGGGTGGGTAATGACCGAAGTGTGGTGCGGGTGCTGCTCGACCGGCGGGGCCGCACGTACGCCGAGGAGGCCGGCATCCGGCTCTCCGACCGGCCTGGGCCGCTCTACCAGCTGCTGGTGCTGACCACGCTGCTGAGCACCCGGATCCGGGCGTGTGTGGCCGTGGACGCCGCCCGGGAGTTGTTCGCCGCCGGCTACCGCACCCCACAGGCCATGGAGGCGGCCAGCTGGCAGGAGCGCGTCGACGCGCTGGGCCGGGGCCACTACCGCCGCTACGACGAGCGGACCGCCACCATGCTCGGCACCGGTGCCCGGCTGTGCCTGGACCGCTGGCACGGTGACCTGCGACGCCTGCACCGGGAGGCCCGGGGTGACAGTGCCGGGCTGCGGCGACGACTCACCGAGTTCCCCGGCATCGGCCCCACCGGAGCGGACATCTACCTGCGCGAGGCGCAGTCGGTCTGGTCGGATGTGCGCCCGTACGTTGACCGTCGGGCCCTGGCCGGGGCGAAGCGGCTGGGTCTGCCGGGGTCTCCGGACCGGCTCGCCGGTCTCGTCGACGAACCGGACTTCGGCCGGCTCGCCTCAGCGCTGGTGCGGGTGGCGTTGGGTGAGGAGTCCGCCGGTGAGGTCACCCGCGTCGCCGCCCGGTGAGGCGCTCACTTCACCGTCTTGTCCCCCGGACGGGTCAGGTGCCACACCAGCAACGCGGCGAGCAGCGCCAGGATCACCACCCCGCCGGATATGCCACGGCCCTCCTCGGGACTGCGCCCCGCGCTGCCGAAGTAGATCACCGCGAGGCCGGCCAGCACCGTGACGAACGTCCGCAATCCTCGGTCCTTCACGTCTGGCACGGTAAGCGGACCGCGTCCCCCGCCTTGTCGATTTGGACCTTCTGTCATTCTTGTGGGTGATTGTCAGCGCTCGGTGACGAACCCACAGAGCCGCACCCGGCGCACCGCCCGGTCGGCGACCTCCACCACCTGCAGGGTCAGCCCGGGCAGCCGCACCGTCTCACCCGGGGAGTCCGGCAGGTGCCGCAGCCGGGCCAGCACCAGACCAGCCACGGTGGTGTAGTCCCGGGACAGCGGAAAACTCAGCCGGACACCCAGGTCGGGCAGGTCGTGCAGAGGGAAGTCACCGGGCACCAGCAGGGACCCGTCCGGCTCCCGGACGACCCCGCGCACGTCACGGTCGGTCTCGTCGTACAACTCGCCGACCACCTCGGCCAGCAGATCCTCCATCGTGATCATGCCGTCGATGCCGCCGTGCTCGTCGACGACCAGGGCCAGTTGCTGATGATCCTGCCGCAGCTGACGCATGGCGTCGGCGACCGGCAGGGTCACCGGCAGAAGCAGCGGCGCCCGGACCCGCTCGCCCACCGGGGCGCTGCCGGCCCGCACCAGGTCGCGGATGTGCACCACCCCGAGCACCTCGTCCAGGCCGCCGGGGCCGGTGACCGGAGCGCGGGACCGCCCGGCGGCGGCCAACTGGCGGACCCCGTCGTCGGCGGCCAGGCTGGCCGGCAGCGTGGTCACCTCCCGGCGGGCCACCAGGATCTCCCGCAGTGTCCGGCCGGCGATGTCGAACGCGCCGGTCAGGATCTCGCGCTGCTGGGCCGACAGGCCACGCTGGCTGGCCAGCATCTCCCGCAGCTCCTCCTCGGTCATCTCCTCCCGGTTGGCCCGGGGGTCACCACCGGCGAGCCGCACGACCGCGTCGGTGGCCCGGCTGAGCAACCACACCGCCGGCCGGGATACCCGGGCGAGCAGATCCAGCGGGCCGGCGCTCAGCAACGCCCACCGCTCGGCCCGCTGCATGGCCAGTCGCTTCGGGGCCAACTCCCCGAGCACCAGCGTGACGAACGTCAGCAGCACGGTCACCAGAAGCACCGCGGCGGGACGCGCCGCCCCGCCGAGGAAACCCAACGGCCCGACCAGCGGACCGGCCAACGACACCGCAGCCGCCGCCGAGGCGAGAAACCCCGCCAGGGTGATACCGAGCTGAATCGTGGCCAGGTAACGGTTCGGGTCGCGGGACAACTGCACCAACCGGTCACCGGCGCGGCTGCGCCGGCCCAACCGCCGCAACTGCCCCTCGCGCAGGGTCACCAGGGCCATTTCGCTGCCGGAGAGCGCGGCGTTGACCAGCACCAGCACCGCCACCAACGCCAGCTGCCCGAGCTGACCGCCCATCGCGCACCCCCGTCCGCCGCCTGAGGTCACTCAACCGCAGCGGGACGCACCGCGGGCGCGGTTTGCGCCCCCGCGCCGCTCAGTCGACCTCCAGGTCGTCCAGTGAGATGGCATGGGTCATCAGCCAGCGGGCCAGCGCCGACATCCCGAACAACCACAGCGGCACGGACTCGGTGGGGCCATTGGTGGCGTAGATGGCAAAGCGCAGATCCGGCGCGCGGTACGCCTCGATCCGCCACCGGTGCTGCCGGTCCCGCCAGACCGCCGAAGGGTCCATGGCGTCACCGTAGGTGACCACCGCCGACCTCGGGGTCGGTTGGGTCAGCACCGCCGGCTCAGCCCGGCACCACAGTCGTTCCGACCACGATGCGGGCGACGGACACCAGAAGGGAGATCCCGACTCCGGCGAGGATCAGCCAGCCGACGCCCCGCCACCCCGAACCCCGGCCGAGTACCGGCACCGGCGGCGGCCTCCACAACTCCCGGTAGGTCCAGGCCAACACACCCACCCCGAACGGCAGCAGCCCGACCCAGAACCAGAACCACCGGGTACCGGCCAGCGGCGGCGCACCGCCGATCAGCCGGCCCAGCCACAGCACTGTCAGCACGCCAGCGAGCAGACTCGCGGCGTCCCTGATCCGGTGCAGGGTGACGTCGCCCGCGGGCGTGGTCTCCGAAATGGCGGCGAGCTGGGCGTCCCGCCCGCGCGGCCCGGCACTCGACGACGGGTCTGGCTCGCCGAGGTACGGATCGGAGGCGGGCGGTGCGCCGAAGGCGTAGCGGGTCTGGCCGTTCCGCACCGACCAGACGAGCAACCCGCCGTCCGGCGCATACCGCGACCGGGGCCGGCTCCCCCAGTACGCGCCGCCGTCGTCCCAGCCGTTCGCCCGATGGAAGGCCACCACCTGGCCGGTCGCCAGATCGCGGTCGAGGTGGGCTTCGGTCGACTCGCGGGGCTCCACCCACCAGGCCAGAGGCGCCCACAGCACCCAGAGCACCGGCAGCCCCCAGCGCAGCGCCACCGGGACGATCTCCCGCCACCGGCCACCGAACGGCCGCGACCGGGACGGGGACACCTCGACCATCAGCCCACCGTCGCACCCCGACGCGATCCTGTCAGCCCCGGATCGGTCGCGGCGGTCAGCGGTCAGGTTGATCCTGGTCCGTCGGCACGGTGGCTCGCCGGACGCACTCGCGAAGCAGAGCACGACGTCGGGAGTGCACGTCGTCGGGTTCCTGACTACTGGCCGCATAGACGTTGCTCACCGGCGACCAGGCCATGGACATCGCGATGACCAGGGCCATGATGTCGAACGGGTCACCACCGCGGATCCGGCCGGCGGCCTGGGCCTCGGCGATTGCCGTGAGCTTGCGATCGTCGTAGTGCTGGTGGCTCTCGACGAGGTGTCCGGCGGGCCGGCGTTCCAGCCGCGTCCACGTCGCGAGCCGGATGAGGTCGGGGCGGCGCAGGTATTCGTCGTAGAGGCGAACGGCCCAGTCCGCGAGATCGTCGGCGTCGATGGGCACGACGTTGGTGATGCGTTCCAGCGAGCTGAGGAAGATCGCGTCGAAGAGTCGTTCCTTGTCCCCGAAGTAGGCGTAGAGCTGCGCCTTGTTGGTGCGGGCCGCCGTCACGATGCGTTCGACGCGAGCCCCGGCGATGCCGTGTTGGGCAAACTCCTCGGTGGCGGCGTCCAGGATGCGCTGGTAGGTCGCGGCACCTCGCGAGGTCAGGGGCTGCTCCGGCATGTCTCCACACTAGCAAAACAGAACAGTTGGTTTGCATCGGCCCGCCGGCCGACCTAGGCTGCAACAGACCGAACAGTCTGTTTAGTGGAGGCGATGATGCGAAGGACCACTGGATGGCGAGCGACCGGCCCGACGGAGCTGCGGCGAACCACGATCGAGCGCCGTGACCTACGCCCAGACGACATCGCGGTGCGGGTCGACTACTGCGGGGTCTGCCACAGCGACCTGCAGGCCCTGCGCGACCACGACCAGCACACCAACGCGCCACTGGTACCGGGTCACGAATTCACCGGCGTGGTGACCGGCACCGGCCCCGAGGTGACCACCTTCTCGATCGGCGAGAGCGTCGCGGTGGGCAACATCGTCGATTCCTGCGGCACCTGCGCCATGTGCGCAGCCGGACAGGAGAACTTCTGCCACTCCTTCCCGACCCTGACCTACGGCGGCACAGACCGGCAGGACGGGTCGACGACCCTGGGTGGCTTCTCCCGCGAATACGTCGTGCGGAACACCTTCGCCTACCCGCTCCCCGCCGGCCTCGACCCGGCCGCAGCCGCCCCGCTGCTGTGCGCCGGCGTCACCGTGTGGGAGCCCCTGCGCTCTCATCGCGTCGGCCCAGGCACTCGCGTCGCGGTGGCCGGGCTCGGCGGCCTGGGCCACCTCGCGGTCAAGATGGCCGTGGCACTCGGCGCTACCACGACCGTGATCAGCCGCACCCTGGACAAGCGGGACGGCGCCCGTCGGCTCGGCGCACACGATTTCGTCGACTCCACCGACCCCCAGCAGATGGCTGCGGCCCGCGACGCCTTCGACCTCGTCATCGACACCATCTCCGCACCGCACGACCTCGCCCCCTATCTGAAGCTCGTAGCGATGGACGGCACCCTCAGCCTGCTCGGATACCTGGGGCCGGTGACCGTCGAAACCACCGACCTGCTCGTCGGCCGCAAGAAGCTCAGCTCCGCCGGGAGCGGAGGCCGCCGCTCGACAGCTGAGATGCTCCAGTTCTGCGCCGACAACGGCGTCACCGCCGACATCGAGGTACTCACGTCGGCGCAGGTGGGCACGGCACTCGACCGCCTCCGGCGAAACGACGTCCGCTACCGCTTCGTGCTGGACCTGTCCGACCTGGACTGAAAGTGGTTGGCGAGGTCGTGGCGCTCAGGTGACGACGACCCGTGCGTCGTCGGGCAGTCGGCGGGTCGCACCCCGCCGGTCCAGCAACTCCAGCAGGGGCACCGCCACCCGGCGGGTGGTGTCCAACGCCTGCCGGGCCGCGGAGAGGGTGAACGGCTGCGGCAGCCCGGCCAACACCCGCACCGCGTCGTCGAGCGCGTCGGGCAGCAGCACCACGTTGTCGGCCAACCGCAGCAGGGCACCAGCCCGCACCGCCGCGCCTATCTCCCGGGGGCCCAGACCCAGGTCGACGAGGCGGTCCGCTTCGGGGGCGCGGAACGGTCGGTCGCCGTACTCGGCGCGAACCCGCTGCACAGCCCGGGCCACCGGTTCGGGCAGCGCGTCGGCGCTCGCCGCCCCGACCCGGCCGGCGTGGATCCGCAGCGGCGGCCGGACCAGCGCCTCGACCAGCACCCGGTCGGGCAGGGCGAGGCGCTGCCGCAGCGCGTCCACCGGCATCCCGGGCTCCAACGGGTGCTCCCGCGCGTGGCGGGCGACCTCCTCGGTCAGCCGCTCGCCGAGCCGCCGCCAGTACGCGGGGTCGGCCAGCCAGTCACCGGCCACCGGCTCGGCGAACGCCGGCTCCCCCGGCTCGGCGTGCACCGGAACCCCCATCCGGATCAACGCGCCGGCCCGGATCAGCCGACGCCGACGCAACTCCCCCGCCAGGTCGGGTCGACCGTCCAGCTCGGCGAGGACCTGCGCGCGGGCGGCAGCCGCGCCGCGTCGCGCCAGCGGTGGGGGCGCCACGTCCAGCACCCGCACCCCGCCGCTGACGTGGTGGCGGCCCGGGTCCCGCAGCAACGCCCGGTCAGCCACCAGCAACGGCAGCGGACGGGCCAGCCGCAACCGCACGGTGTCCGGGCCGAGTGGGCGCACCCGCACCGGCACCGCCGCCGACCCGACGTGCAGGGTGAGGGTGGCCGGCAGGTCGGCGGCCGGGTCGCCGGCGAGCCGGACGTCGACCAGGTCGGTGTGGTGAAACCGGCCCGGGGTGAGCAGCGCGTCGCCCCGGCCCAGCCGGTCGCGGGGCGTACCGCGCAGGTTGACCGCCACCCGGGCGACCGCCGCCGCCTCCGGTCGGGCCTCGCCCAGAGAATGCAGGCCACGGACCCGGACAGGTTCGTCGGCACCGGCCAGTTCCAGTTCGTCGCCCACCCGCAGCCGGCCGGCGCCGAGGGTGCCGGTGACCACGGTGCCGCTGCCTCGCACGGTGAAGCTGCGGTCCACCCAGAACCGCACCGGGTCATCCACCACCGGCGCGGGCAGTCGGGCGGCGAGCCGGTCCAGGGCGGCCCGCAGCTCCGGCAGGCCGGCGCCGGTCAGGCCACTGACGGCCACGGCAGGCACCGCGCCGAGGCTGGTCGCGGCGATCTCGGCCCGGGCACGGGCCGTCGCCGGCCCCGGATCGGCCAGGTCCGCGCGGGTCACCGCCAGCAGGCCGTACGCGACACCGAGCGCGTCGAGCGCGGCCAGGTGCTCGGCGGACTGCGGCATCCAACCCTCGTCAGCGGCCACCACGATCAGCGCCGCCGGGACCGGGCCGACCCCGGCGAGCATGTTCGGCACGAACCGCTCGTGCCCGGGTACGTCGACGAACGCGACGGTGCCGCCGGACGGCAACGTCGTCCAGGCGAAACCCAGGTCGATGGTCATCCCCCGGCGGCGTTCCTCGGCCCACCGGTCGGGTTCCATGCCGGTCAACGCCCGGACCAGTGTCGACTTGCCGTGGTCGACGTGCCCGGCGGTCGCGACGACGAACACGTTCAGTCGTCCCCGGGGACGTGCAGCACCGCCGCGCGGACGGCCTCGTCGGCGTCGGCAGGCACACAGCGCAGGTCGAGCAGGAGCCGGCCGCGCACCACCCGGCCGAGGATCGGCGGGTCTCCGCCGCGCAGCGGCGCCGCGTACCGCTCGGGCAGGCTCAACGCCCACGAGTCCAACTCCACCCCGGGGGCGCCGCCGCCGCCAACCACCGCGACGGCCGGCACCACCTCCGCCTTGCGGCCGTCCACGCCGAGCCGGTCGCGCAGCCGCTCCACCCGTTCGCGCAGGGCACCCGGGTCGGCGTGCAGCGCCACCCGGGTCGGGGTGTCCGGTTGGTGCAGGGTGGCGGCCAGCGCGGCCAGGGTGAGCTTGTCCACCCGCAGCGCCCGGGCCAGCGGGTGGCGGCGCAGCCGGTCGATCAGCTCGACGTCACCCAGCAGCAGCCCCGCCTGCGGCCCACCGAGCAGCTTGTCGCCGCTGGCAGTGACCAGCGCGGCGCCCGCGCGCAGGGTGCTGGTCGCGTCCGGTTCGTCGGGCAGCAGCGGGTCCGCGCCGAGCAGACCGGAGCCGATGTCCGCGACCACCGGCACCCCGAGCGTGGCGAGTTGCCGAACACCGGTGGCGGAGGTGAAGCCGGTGACCCGGAAGTTCGACGGGTGCACCTTGAGCACGAAGCCGGTCTGCGGGCCGAGCACCGCCGCGTAGTCCCCGAGGGTGGTGCGGTTGGTGGTGCCCACCTCGCGCAGCCGCGCACCGGTGCTCTCCAGCAGGTCAGGCAGGCGGAAACCGTCGCCGATCTCGACCAGTTCGCCCCGGCTGACCACGATCTCCCGGCCGGCGGCCAACGCGGTGGCCGCCAGCACCAGCGCGGCGGCACCGTTGTTGACCACGTGCACGGCGCCCGCGTCGGGCACGGCGGCGGCCAACGCGTCGAGCGCGCCCCGGCCCCGGCGGGCCCGCCGGCCGGTGGCCAGGTCCAACTCGACGTCGGTGTGCCCGGCGGCGGCCACCACCGCGGCGACCGCTGCGGACGACAACGGCGCCCGGCCCAGGTTGGTGTGCAGCACGACACCGGTGGCGTTGAGCACCACCCGGGGGCCGGGGGTGGGCAGCGCGGCGACCGCGGCGTCGCGTACCTCGTCGGGGTGCAGCTCACCGCGGCGGGCACGGTCCTGGGCGCGGGAGACGACCGCCTTGACCTGGTCCCGGCCGAGGGTCACGGTGGCGGCGGCCAACACCGGATCGGCGAGCAGCGTGTCCGTACGGGGCACCCGGCGTCGCGGGTCCACCGGGCCGTCGCCCATCACGTCATCTCCAAGCGGTGTGGCGGAGACGGACGGGAATCGAACCCGCCTGGCCCGGGTCCCGGACCACTCCGGTTTTGAAGACCGGGAGGGGCACCAGCCGCCTGAACGCCTCCACCGGACATTCGATCACACCGTGGGCGGTGCCGCCCGATTAGGTGGAAGATCCATGCTGCTTCGTCGGGCTTCGACCCGTTCGCGCTGGGGCACCACCGTGTACCGGGGGTCGCGGGCCGAGGCGACGCCGCCGTAGAAGATGCCGAACCGGGTCAGCACCGACGCGGCCAGCAGCGCGGTACCGGAGAGCGCGCCGACCACCCGGCTGCGCCGGCCCAGCAACGCACCCGCCACCCCGCCGGCGGTCAGCAGCCGCCCGGCGCGCAGCAACCGACCCGGCCGGCCCAACCGGTAGGGCTCGCTGAGCAGGCCGAGGCGGGTCTCCACCCGATGTGCGCCGTACAACTCCAGGGCCGCGCCGGCCACCGCCATCCGGCGGGCGGGCCCGGCCTGCGCCGGCGGCGCGGCGAGCAGACCCACGCCGGCGCCGCTGGCCAGCGCGCTGCCCGCGAAGATCACCGGCAACTCGGGGTACGCCTCATGCCACGACGGCACCGCCGTGTCGGCCAGCAACACCCCGGTGTACGTGGCCAGCGCCGGCGCGGTGCCGGCGGCGACCAGCCCAGCGGCGTGCCCGATCGGCGGCAGCACCCGGCCGGCCAGCCCGAGCAGACCGTCCCGGGGCAGCGCACCGGCGGCCTCGGCGATCGCGGCGACGCCCGCCGCTGGCCCGTACGCGGTGAGGATCCAGGTGCCCATCGACATCGGTGAGGTCGGCTTGGCCACCCGGAGCATGTGGTGGAACCGCGCCGGGCGGCCCAGGTCCTTCACCAGGAAGACGGCGCTGGCGCTGACGGCGGCCAACGCGGTGACCCGACCGGCGCGGCGCAGCGCGGGCCGCCCGGTGAGCTGCCCGCCCGCGGCGAGCAGCGACGAGCCGCCGGCCAACCCTCCGGTGAACAGGTACGCGGCGATGTCCCACTTCCAGACCGGCCCCTTGAGAACGGGCCGACCGTAGTAGGACGTGAACTCGGCCTCCGGCACCCGCAGTTCCTCGCCGCCACCGCCGCGCCGCCCGCGCCGCCGGCCGGAGCGTTCGGTCGTTCGCCGCGCCGTCAGGTCGCCGCCCGCGGCCCTGTTGCCGCCGCCGGCCCTGTTGCCGCCCGCGGCGTCCCGGTCCTTCGGGTGGTCGCCGCCGACCGCAGGCTCTGCACCCCCCACTGCGCCGGGTCGCTCGTCGCTCACCCGTGGTGGGTCGCCGCCGTCGGCGGCGAGCCGCTCCCGGAAGCGACGAAACCGGTCGCCGACCGGGCCCGGTGGGGTCATGAGGAACCTCCGACGAACGCGGCGACGGTGGCCGCCGCCATGGCGAGCGCGGCGAGGCCGGCCCGTTTCCACATCTTCGGCAGGTCGCGGGTGGTCACGACCGGGTCAGGTGGCAGCCCGTACACCTCGGGCTCGTCGAGGAGCAGGAAGAACGCCCCGTCACCACCCACACCGTCGTTCGGGTCGTGCCCGTACAGCCGCGCCTCGGGAACACCCCGGTCGTGCAGCGTCTCGACCCGGGCGGCAGCGCGTTCGCGCAGCTCGTCGAGGGGCCCGTACTGGATCGACTCGGTCGGGCACGCCTGCGCACACGCCGGAGTCATCCCCGCACCCAACCGGTCGTAGCACAGCGTGCACTTCCACGCCCGACCATCGCCCTTACGCTGATCGATCACCCCGTACGGGCAGGCCGAAATGCAGTAACCACACCCGTTGCAGATGTCCTCCTGCACCACCACCGTCCCGAACTCCGTCCGGAACAAAGAACCCGTCGGACACACGTCCAGACACGCGGCATGCGTGCAGTGCTTGCAGACGTCCGACATCATCAGCCACCGAAAATCGGTGCGACCCTCCGCACCGGACCCCCGCCCCGGCGGCTGCGCCCCCGGCATCCCCAGGAACTGCGGTCCCGCGTCGACCGGCCCGTCCGGGCCAGCGTCCACCGGCGAGCCGAGGACGTCCGCCGGCGAGGCGCGATGCCCGGCCGGGCGGGGTTGCTCAATGAATGCCACGTGCCGCCAGGAGTTCGCGGTCAGGGCGCCGGTGTTGTCGTACGACATGCCGAGCAGGTCCAGGCCGTTCTCCGGCACACCGTTCCACTCCTTGCAGGCGACCTCGCAGGCTTTGCAACCGATGCAGACGCTGGTGTCGGTGAAGAACCCCATCCTCGGCGGCGCGTTCTCGTAGCCCGCGTCGGGCGCCGGGTCCAGCGGACCGTACAGGCTGTTCGGGTCAGGAAGCACCGTGCTCCTTCCCCTCATCGTCGACCGTCACGGCCGGGACGTGCTGGCCCGGGTTGATCCCGGCGCGCCGCTGGTAGTCGGCCACCAGGTCGAGCAACGCCGGCCCGGCCGGACGGCGGCCCGGCCGCACGTCGCAGGTGCCCACCTTGCTCTCCTGGATCAGGACGTTCGGGTCGAGGCTGATGCCGAACAGGTCGTTGGCCGAGTCGCCGGTGACCAGGCCCTCGAAACCGAAGTGGTACGGCAACCACACCTGGTGGATGATCCGACCGTCCACCCGCAGCGGGGTGAGCCGGTCGGTCACCAGCACCTTCGCCTCGATCACCGCACGGCCGCTGACCAGGTGTGCCCAGCCCAGGTGGTCCAGCCCACGCTCGACCGCCAACTCGGGCGACACCTCGACGAACATCTCCGGTTGCAGCTCCGCGAGGGGTGACACGGTCCGGCTCATCGCGCCGGCCGTGTGGTGCTCGGTGAGCCGGCTGACCGTGAACACGTACGGGAACACCTGATCGTGCTCCTGCGGCGGGCTCGGGTTCACCGAATTCACCGGATGCGCGTACATCTTGCGGGTCGGGTTGGCCTGCTGGCGGTAGAGCGGGTTACGCACCGGCGACTCCACCGGCTCGTAGTGCGTCGGCAGCGGGCCGTCCAGGACACCGCTGGGCGCGTACAGCCAGCCCTTGCCGTCGCCCTGCATGACGAACGGGTCGTCGCCGGCGATGCCTTCCGGGCCGGACGCGCCGGGTGGCGGCCGGTACGACGGCGGTTTGGTCTTCTCGAAGTCCGGCACGTCGTAGCCGGTCCACTCGGACTTCTCCGCGTCCCACCACACGTAGCGTTTGCGTTCACTCCACGGGTTGCCGTCCGGGTCGGCGGAGGCGCGGTTGTAGAGGATTCGCCGGTTCGCTGGCCACGCCCAACCCCACTCGGCGGCCACCCAGTCCTGCTCGTGTCGGGACTTTCGGCGGGCCGCCTGGTTCACGCCGTCCGCGTACACCCCGGTGTAGATCCAGCAGCCGACGGCAGTGGAACCGTCCGCGCGGGCCTGCGCGAAGCTGGACAGTGGCCGGCCGGTCGACACGTCGTACCCGTTGATTTCGCGCAGCACCGCCTCGGCGCTCGGCTCCGCG
>NZ_JBAKHR010000064.1:0-1260 GCF_036902955.1 Micromonospora sp. CPCC 205558 | reverse complement strand
CATCAAGCGTAAGGAGATAAAGGCAAGTCGAGTCACAGAGCTTGAATTACCGGATATTAAAGAAGTACGTGAGAAAACAGGCTTAACCCAGGCTGAATTTGCTGCACGTTTGCATATCAGCGCGAGAACCCTGCAAAACTGGGAACAAGGCCGTCGCTATCCGACTGGTCCTGCAGCGACTTTAATTCGTATTTTAGATGCTCATCCAACTTTAATTTAAGAAGTTTAGATAATAAAAAATCCCGACGTCATGTCGGGATTTTTCGGTATGGAGCGCATAGGTAGGGCTGACTACCTGATGGTCATGGTGCCTGACTGATTATTATTGTTGTTTTAAGTCATTGAACATCCTGTCCATATAGATCAATCATAAGAGCTTCATCGGGGGATAGATACAGACAATTTCGTGAAACGCTGTAAGCCAAAACGTACAAAAAATAATCAAAATTTATCCCAATGGTTATCCGCAGAAATTGTGGATTCTTTTGGGTAAAAAAGGCTTAAAAACTCTATGGAATTGCTATTTTTGATCATTATTTACCCAATTTTATTGGCAAGAAGTATCAAACTTGCTCAAAAAAAATCCGCTTTGTTTCCAAAGCGGATTTTTGCGGTAGTTTTGGGTTATGTAAAATAGCTAAGTACATGATTTTATTTAACTTATAAAAGACGATTTCGGATAACGCCCATTATGTTAAATAGAGATAAGACATACTCTAATTTTAGAGTTTTCTTTTAGGTATGATATAAAAATATACAAGCCTAACAGTTTAGCTTAAAGGTTAAAAATTGAATAAATTAACAAATATTTTTATGGCTTTAGGAGTTTGCCTTTCAATGGAAACATTTGCAGAACCTGTTTTTTCTAATGATTTATTAGCGAAAGCAGAAAATGGAGATACTTCTGCTCAGTTAGAATTAGCCGAGATTTATCTATATGGTCATGGTGTTGATTCAGATGAAAATCAAGCTGAAGTTTGGGCTCTTAAATCAGCAGAAAATGGAAATGTAGCAGCAATGTTTTGGTTAGCTGATGGATATGTTACCTATGCTAGATTAATGGAAGATGATGACAAAAACGATTCTTTAGAACATTTCCAAAAAGCTTTTAAGTGGTTTCAGAAAGCCTCAGAAAATGGCCATTCTGAATCAATGGTTGAGTTAGCTGATCTATATACTCGTGCAGATAGCGGAATAGAAGTTAATATTAATAAAGCTTTTGAACTTCGTGAAAAGGCTGCAAAGTTAGGTAATAAGAAA
>NZ_JBAKHR010000063.1:0-1504 GCF_036902955.1 Micromonospora sp. CPCC 205558 | reverse complement strand
CAACGCCGTTCAGTTAGGCGATTGGTGTGGTCGTCAAGGGTCAGGGCTGATGATGTGGATACTGGTGGTGGCTTGGTAGCTGCGCCGGTTGATGGTGGGGCCGCGGGCTTGGTATTTGCTGTTTGAGCGTTTGATCATGCGGGTTTTGGTGCGTAGGCGGCGTTCGGGTAGCAGGTGGGCCAGGACGTGGGTGCCGATGACGCCTACCAGGTCGATGACGGTGTCAGCGATGATCCCGGCGGCGTGGATGATCTGGTCGCGGGCGGTGTTCAGGGCGGTGGTGAAGCTGGCTCGGTCAGGGTCGAGGCCGGGTTGGCTGTCGGTGGCGTCGACCATCGCGGTGCGCAGCAGTTGATAGACGCTGAGTAAGGCGTAGATCTCTTGGCTGATGCCGTCGCAGGTGCGGGCGCGTAGGACACGTCCGCCCAGGATCGAGGATTTCAGTTCGAGGTAGGCGGTCTCGATTTCCCAGCGCTGGTGATAGAGCGGGATCAGTTCAGCGGCGGGATGCGCGTCGGGGTCGAGCAGGGTGGTGATCAGCCGGTAGCCGCCGGTGTGGGTGCCGTCGGTGGTGGTGATGCTGATCTGCGCGTCGATCACACGGATCGGCAGCCCGCCGATGATCGAGGCGAAGGATCCGTCGCGGTGCCGGCGCAGGATCGGTAGTTTGCGGCCGGTCTTGCAGCGGATCAGCAGGTCCGCGCCGGTCGCGGCCAGGGTGGCGATCAGGTCTGCGCCGGCGTAGTTGCGGTCGGCCATCAGCAACATCCCGGGGCGCAGACTGCGAGCGAGCTGTCGGGCCTGATCGAGTTCTCCGACACTGACCGGATCGAACACGGCGTCGATCACCGATCGGGTGCCGCAGGACAGCAGGGCGCTGAGCCGCAGCTGTGGGTAGCCCGAACTGCCGTTGTTGCAGCGTTGTTTGGCATAGCGGCTCGTGGTGGCCGGTGAGTCCGCGACCGTCAGGAAGGTCCCGTCGATCACGGCCAGCAACAGGCCTCGCCAGCGCGTCTGGGCGGCGCTGGTAGCGGCCGGGCCGCGCAACACATCGAATAACGCCCGCACCGGCTGCGGCCCGAGTCGTTGCCGGGCCTGGCGCAACGCACTGCCGCTGGGCGCCACGAGCGGCAGACCGGACAACCCGCTGGTCAGCTTCGACCACACCTGCAGGTATCCCAGTTCGGCGAACAGGCACCCGGCGAGTAGTACATACATCACGACCCGGGCCGGTAACAGCCTGACCCTGGACTCGGTCCGCCTGGTCATGGCCAGGACATCATCGACCATCTCGAACGGCACCAGCCGAGTCAGCTCGCCCAGATGACCCGGCGCGAACACCCCCGCGGCTACCGTCACCGTTCGAGTTATGGCAATCTGATCAGCCAGCGGAGCTCCAGGTTCAAGGGCGTCTTAGAGTGACCACCCTCTATACCGGAGCTCCGCTGCCTCGTCTCCACGACACGCTTGACGGCCCACCAAAACGCCTAACTGAACGGCGTTG
>NZ_JBAKHR010000062.1:0-2138 GCF_036902955.1 Micromonospora sp. CPCC 205558 | reverse complement strand
CGGCCGGGCCGCTCCCCGTGGCCCGGCCGGCCGGGCCGCCGCCCGTTGCCCGGCCCGCCGGGCCGCCGCCCGTTGCCCGGCCCGCCGGGCTGCGCAAGCGGTGGCTGGTCGCGGGGTTGTTCGCGGTGCTCGTCGCGCTCGTCGCCGGGGTGTCGCTCGGCCCGGTGAGCCTGCCCCCGGGCAGCGTCGCCGCCGAGCTGCTCAACCTGTTTCCCGGGGTGCACCTCGACAGCGGGCTGACCGAGCGCGAGATCGCCATCGTCACCGAGCTGCGACTACCCCGGGTGGTGCTGGGCCTGCTCGTCGGCGGCCTGCTCGCTCTCGCCGGTGGTTGCTACCAGGGCGTGTTCCGCAACCCGCTGGCCGACCCGTACCTGCTCGGGGTGGCCGCCGGCGCCGGCCTCGCGGTCACCGCGGCGATCGCCCTCGGCGGCGCCGGCCGGCAGGGCACGCTCTCCGGGCTGCCGATGACCATCCCGTTGGCCGCGTTCGCCGGTTCGCTGCTCGCCGTGACGATGACCTACGTGCTCGGCGCGGCCGGCGGGCGGCGCGGGTCACCGGCGATGCTGATCCTGGCCGGGGTGGCGGTCTCCGCGTTCCTCTCCGCCGGGCAGACGTACCTCCTGCAACGACACGCCGACAGCATCCAGCCGGTCTACTCCTGGCTGCTCGGCCGGCTGGCCACCGCCGGTTGGCACGATGTGCTGCTGGTGCTGCCGTACGCCGCGGTGACCACCGTGGTGGTGCTGCTGCACCGCCGTGAGCTGGACGTCCTCGCGGTCGGCGACGACGAGGCGAGAAGTCTCGGCCTGCACCCGCAGCGCACCCGCTACCTGTTGATCGCCGCCGCCTCCCTGGGCACCGCGGCGGCGGTCTCCGCGACCGGGCTGATCGGCTTCGTCGGCATCATCGTGCCGCACACCGTCCGGCTGCTCGCCGGGTCCAGCTACCGGGTGATCCTGCCGCTGTCACTGCTGTTCGGCGGGGCGTTCCTGGCGCTGACCGACGTGGTGGCCCGCACCGCCGCCGCTCCGGCCGAGGTGCCGATCGGTGTGGTGACCGCCCTGCTGGGCGGGCCGTTCTTCGTCCTCGTGCTGCGGACCGCCCGGCGGGTGCTCACGTGAGCCGCGAACCCACCGCCGGTGCGCCGGCCGTCGAGGTGCGCGGGCTGCATGTCGACCTCGGTGGCACGCCGATCCTGACCGGCGTCGACCTCACCGTCGCCGCCGGCGAGTGGGTCACCGTGATCGGCCCGAACGGCGCCGGCAAATCGACCCTGTTGCGGGCCGTCGGTGGCCTGCTGCCCGCGCCGGGGGCGATCACCCTCTTCGGTACGCCGAGTGCCGCGCTGCGTCGTCGGGACCGCGCCCGGGTGGTGGCCACGGTGGCCCAGTCCCCGGTGGTGCCACCCGGCATGTCGGTGCTGGACTACGTGCTGCTCGGCCGCACCCCGTACATCCCCACCCTGGGCCGCGAGTCGACAGCCGACGTCGACGCCGTGCACGAGGTGCTCGGGCGGCTGGACCTCACCGGCTTCCACCGTCGCGAGCTGGCCACCCTCTCCGGGGGCGAACGACAGCGGGTGTTCCTGGCCCGCGCGCTCGCCCAGGGCGCGACGCTGCTGCTGCTCGACGAGCCCACCAGCGCGCTCGACATCGGGCACCAGCAGGACGTGCTCGAAGTCGTCGACCAGCTTCGCCGCGAGCACGGCCTGACCGTCCTGGCCACGATGCACGACCTCTCCCTGGCCGGTGAGTACGCCGACCGGATGGTGATGCTCGCCGGCGGTCAGGTGGTGGCCGCCGGTACGCCCTCGGAGGTGCTGACCGAGGAACTGCTCGCCACCCACTACCGGGCCAGCGTCCGGGTGGTCGCCGGTGCGCACGGCCCCCTGGTGGTCCCCGTCCGCCCCACCCGCCGGTAGCCGCCCGGCTGCGGCCCTGGGTGCCGAATTGCACCGCAAGATCGTGCTCGAACCTGGAAAGAGTGGTATCCAAGCGTCAGAACACCACTACATCCAGGTTCGAGCACGATCTTGGCGCGGGGCGCGGGGCGCGGGGCGCGGGGCGCGAGGCGCGTGGCGCGTGGCGCGTGGCGCGTGGCGCGAGGCGCGTGGCGCGTGGCGCGGGGCGCGTGGC
>NZ_JBAKHR010000061.1:0-2552 GCF_036902955.1 Micromonospora sp. CPCC 205558 | reverse complement strand
TGATCGCACCGGTACGGATGTACTGCACACCCACACTGTGCTGCGTCCACCCCACCGAGTAGATCAACATGCCGGTGCGGTCCCGGCCGGAGTTCGCGGCCCACGCCCGCGCCAACTCCAGGAACTGCGCCTGCGGGATGCCGCAGACCCGTTCCACCATCTCCGGGGTGTAACGGGCAAAGTGTCGCTTGAGGATCTGGTAGACGCAGCGCGGATGCTGCAACGTCTCATCACGCCGGGTGTGCCCGTCCACCTGCGCGCCGTGCGACTCGTGCGTCAACCCCGCAGCGCTGTCCCGCTCCTGGGCGGTGTGCCCACTGCCCGACGAGCCCTCGTGCCCCTCGTACTGCCAGCTGTCCTGCACGTACGTGCCCGTCTCCGGGTCGAAGCCGGAGAAGAAGCCGTCGCCGTCCTCGGTGTCGCTGAAGTCCTCACTGACGATCGTCGCCGCGTTGGTGTACGCCAGCACGTACTCCCGGAAGTCCAACTCGTTGTCCAGGATGTAGCGCACCACCCCGCCGAGCAGCGCGATGTCCGTGCCCGCCCGGATCGGCAGGTACGCGTCCGCGACCGCGCTGGTCCGGGTGAACCGTGGGTCGACGTGGAAGACCTTCGCACCCCGGCGCTTGGCCTCCATCACCCACTGGAAACCCACCGGATGCGCCTCAGCCATGTTCGAACCCTGGATGACGATCACGTCAGCGTTGGCGATGTCCTGCTGGAAATCCGTCGCACCGCCACGACCGAAGCTGGCCCCCAGACCGGGGACGGTGGCGGAGTGTCAAATACGGGCCTGGTTCTCGATCTGGAGCGCCCCCATCGCGGTGAACAACTTCTTGATGAGGTAGTTCTCCTCATTGTCCAGCGTCGCCCCACCCAGACTGGAGAAACCCAGCGTCCGGTTCAGCGGCCGGCCCTGCGTGTCGACGTCCTCCCAGGTCTGCTCCCGCGCCGCGAGCATCCGGTCGGCGATCATGTCGAGCGCGGTGTCGAGCTCCAGATCCTCCCACTCCGTGCTGTACGGCCGGCGGTAACGAACCTTCGTCTGCCGCAACGGACTGGTCACCAGGCTCTTGCTCGCCGAACCCTTCGGACACAGCCGACCCCGCGAGATCGGACTGTCCGGATCACCCTCGATCTGACTGACCTGCCCGTCCTTCACGAACACCCGCTGACCACAGCCAACAGCGCAGTACGGACACACCGAACGGGCCATCGAATCGGCGGTGTCGGTGCGGGCGGTGAGCGCGCGGGATCCATCGGACTTCGCCGCCGCACCCCGGCCCAGCGGGTCCGTGCCGGTGAGCTGCCGGTAGACCGGCCAACCCTCGATGAAGGACCGTAGCCCCAACCCCGACACCCCCTCCCACACGAGCGACCCCCTGAACATAGGTCAACTGAGACAGGTTCGCGAACCGGGGATACAGACAGTGCCGCCCCCGGCCTTGTGGGCTGGGGGCGGCACTGGTGTCGGTGTGCAGGTCGCCTCTCGGCGAGTGGCACGACGCGGCTCCAGCCGAACGGTATTCCGCGAGGGCGATATTAGGTGAGGCCCGGGGACACTGAGTCACACCGACACCCTCCACAACCAGCCGGCCCCCCACCTTGTTCCCCGCTCTGCCGCGCCCGCCCAACCGAACGCGCGGCCCGACCGCCCCGCCGTCCCACGACACCGCCGCCCTGCCGCCCCGCCGTCCCGCCGTCCCGCCGTCCCAAGGCACCGCCGTCCTGCCGTCCCACGGCACCGCCGTACCGGGGGCCGCCGGGGGCCGCAAGGCTGGGCCGGCAAGGCTGGGAGCCGAGCGCGGCCGGGAGCCGCAGGCCGGGCCAGGAGGCAAGGGCCGGGCCGGGAGGCAAGGGCCGGGCCAGGAGGCAAGGGCCGGGCCAGGAGGCAAGGGCCGGGCCAGGAGGCAAGGGCCGGGCCAGGAGGCAAGGGCCGGGCCAGGAGGCAAGGGCCGGCACAGCGCGACGCCTTGCCGCACTGCGGCCGTTCCGGACGCCCCCCGAGTCCTATCGCTGCACCGCAGGTCGCCTCTCGGCCACGACACCCACCACCACCGCCCGCAATCCGGCCGTCCCCCACGAGATCTTGGACAGTTTCCGTTCAGACAGAACGGAAACTGTCCAAGATCTACAGAAAATCCCCAACCAGACGGCATTCGCCTTCCCAAAAGGGGCCCGCTACACCGGGGCATCTCCGGCCCTCACGGTCGTGGCCCGCGACCAAGGACCAGCGAACGCATTCAGCGACCGGCGGACGGCGACCGGCGGACGGCCGGCGACAGCGACCGGCGTGCGGCGTGCGGCGTGCGGCGTGCGGCGTGCGGCGTGCGGCGTGCGGCGTGCGGCGTGCGGCGACAACAAGAGGAAGGCCGCTGGCCGGCACCCCCGGGTTGCGGGTGCCGGCCAGCGGCCTTCTTGCTGCGGTCTTGCCGTGCGGTGGTGCGGTGGTGCTGTCGTGCGGGTGGTCAGCTGTTCCAGTGCTGGGTGACGAGGTCGGTGGCCTGCTGCTCCCACTGGGCGTAGGCGTCCGGGTACGCCGACACCTGCAC
>NZ_JBAKHR010000060.1:0-5395 GCF_036902955.1 Micromonospora sp. CPCC 205558 | reverse complement strand
GTCCTACTCTCCCACACCCTCACGAGTGCAGTACCATCGGCGCTGGAGGGCTTAGCTTCCGGGTTCGGAATGTAACCGGGCGTTTCCCCTCCGCCATGACCGCCGTAACTCTATGAACATATCAAACAACCCCGGACACACACACGCGGGTGTTCGCTTGTTCAGAGTTGCACAGTGGACGCGTAGCAGCTTAGTAGTCAAGTCCTCGGCCTATTAGTACCGGTCAACTGAACCCGTTACCGGGCTTACATTTCCGGCCTATCAACCCAGTCGTCTAGCTGGGGGCCTTACCCCCACAAAGTGGGGTGGGATACCTCATCTTGAAGCAGGCTTCCCGCTTAGATGCTTTCAGCGGTTATCCCTTCCGAACGTAGCTAACCAGCCGTGCCCTTGGCAGGACAACTGGCACACCAGAGGTTCGTCCGTCCCGGTCCTCTCGTACTAGGGACAGCCCTTCTCAAGTATCCTACGCGCACGGCGGATAGGGACCGAACTGTCTCACGACGTTCTAAACCCAGCTCGCGTACCGCTTTAATGGGCGAACAGCCCAACCCTTGGGACCTGCTACAGCCCCAGGATGCGACGAGCCGACATCGAGGTGCCAAACCATCCCGTCGATATGGACTCTTGGGGAAGATCAGCCTGTTATCCCCGGGGTACCTTTTATCCGTTGAGCGACACCGCTTCCACTCGCAAGTGCCGGATCACTAGTCCCGACTTTCGTCCCTGCTCGACCTGTCAGTCTCACAGTCAAGCTCCCTTGTGTACTTGCACTCAACACCTGATTGCCAACCAGGCTGAGGGAACCTTTGGGCGCCTCCGTTACCTTTTAGGAGGCAACCGCCCCAGTTAAACTACCCACCAGACACTGTCCCTGAACCGGATAACGGTCCGAAGTTAGATACCCAAATCAACCAGAGTGGTATTTCAAGATTGCCTCCACCCATACTGGCGTATGGACTTCACCGGCTCCCACCTATCCTACACAAGCTAATTCGAGTACCAATGTCAAGCTATAGTAAAGGTCCCGGGGTCTTTCCGTCCTGCCGCGCGTAACGAGCATCTTTACTCGTACTGCAATTTCGCCGGGCCTGTGGTTGAGACAGTGGGGAAGTCGTTACGCCATTCGTGCAGGTCGGAACTTACCCGACAAGGAATTTCGCTACCTTAGGATGGTTATAGTTACCACCGCCGTTTACTGGCGCTTAAGTTCTCCGCTTCGCCCCGAAGAGCTAACAGGTCCCCTTAACGTTCCAGCACCGGGCAGGCGTCAGTCCATATACATCGAATTACTTCTTCGCATGGACCTGTGTTTTTAGTAAACAGTCGCTTCCCCCTGCTCTCTGCGGCCATACAACGCTCCACCCGCGCGGGGCTTCACGTCTCCGGCCCCCCTTCTCCCTAAGTTACGGGGGCAATTTGCCGAGTTCCTTAACCACAGTTCGCCCGATCGCCTCGGTATTCTCTACCTGACCACCTGTGTCGGTTTGGGGTACGGGCCGCTAAGAACTCGCTAGAGGCTTTTCTCGGCAGCATAGGATCACTGACTTCACCTGAATCGGCTCGGCATCACGTCTCAGCCTTCAAGTGGTGCGGATTTGCCTACACCACGGCCTACACGCTTACCCCGGCACAACCACCGGCCGGGCTCAGCTACCTTCCTGCGTCACCCCATCGCTTGACTACTACCCATCAGGTTCCCACGCTCCCTCAGATCAGTCCGAAGACCTCACCAAGTTCGGGTGGTTAGCACAACGAGGTTCATCAGGGACGCTCTTTCGCGGGTACGGGAATATCAACCCGTTGTCCATCGACTACGCCTCTCGGCCTCGCCTTAGGTCCCGACTCACCCAGGGCGGATTAGCCTGGCCCTGGAACCCTTGGTCATCCGGCGGAAGGGTTTCTCACCCTTCTTTCGCTACTCATGCCTGCATTCTCACTCGTGCCGCGTCCACAACTGGGTCACCCCGCTGCTTCACTCGCGGCACGACGCTCCCCTACCCATCCACACACCTGCACAAGGAATCAAGTCCAAGCGAGGATAAAATGTGAATGCCACAGCTTCGGCGGTGTGCTTGAGCCCCGCTACATTGTCGGCGCGGAACCACTTGACCAGTGAGCTATTACGCACTCTTTAAAGGGTGGCTGCTTCTAAGCCAACCTCCTGGTTGTCTATGCGACCCCACATCCTTTTCCACTTAGCACACGCTTAGGGGCCTTAGCTGGTGATCTGGGCTGTTTCCCTCTCGACTACGAAGCTTATCCCCCGCAGTCTCACTGCCGCGCTCTCACTTACCGGCATTCGGAGTTTGGCTGATTTCGGTAAGCTTGTGGGCCCCCTAGACCATCCAGTGCTCTACCTCCGGCAAGAAACACGCGACGCTGCACCTAAATGCATTTCGGGGAGAACCAGCTATCACGGAGTTTGATTGGCCTTTCACCCCTAACCACAGGTCATCCCCCAATTTTTCAACATTGGTGGGTTCGGCCCTCCACGCGGTCTTACCCGCGCTTCAGCCTGCCCATGGCTAGATCACTCCGCTTCGGGTCTAGGACACGCGACTGAATCGCCCTATTCAGACTCGCTTTCGCTACGGCTCCCCCACACGGGTTAACCTCGCCACATGCCACTAACTCGCAGGCTCATTCTTCAAAAGGCACGCCGTCACCCCGCAAGGCTCCGACGGATTGTAGGCGAACGGTTTCAGGTACTATTTCACTCCCCTCCCGGGGTACTTTTCACCATTCCCTCACGGTACTTGTCCGCTATCGGTCACCAGGAAGTATTTAGGCTTACCAGGTGGTCCTGGCAGATTCACGGCAGATTTCAGGGGTCCGCCGCTACTCGGGAACACCCACAGAAGGTCAGCAACTTTCACCTACCGGACTTTCACCGTCTACGGTCAGCCATTCCAGACTGTTCGACTAGCCACCAACTTTGTAACTTCTCGAACAAGTGTCAGCTTGTTCAGCAGGGTCCCACAACCCCGACCACGCAACCCCTGACAGGTATCACACGCAGCCGGTTTAGCCTCGATCCGCTTTCGCTCGCCACTACTCACGGAATCACTAAATTGTTTTCTCTTCCTACGGGTACTGAGATGTTTCACTTCCCCGCGTTCCCTCCACACACCCTATGTGTTCAGGTGTGGGTGACACCACATGACTGGTGCCAGGTTTCCCCATTCGGACACCCTGGGATCACAGCTTGGTTGACAGCTCCCCCAGGCCTATCGCGGCCTCCCACGTCCTTCATCGGCTCCTGGTGCCAAGGCATTCACCGTTCGCCCTTGACAACTTGACCACAAAGATGCTCGCGTCCACTGTGCAATTCTCAACAAACGACCAACCCACAACCCGATCCGCCCCACACCAAACCCAACCAAACAGTTGACGGTATGTGAGGCCAGGCCATGCCTGGCAGACTCCCAGCCCCCACCAAGGAGGGCCGGCGCGTCTCCGAAAAAACAACACAACGGTTGTTCCTTCAGGACCCAACAGGGTGCTTACATTCCCCCCCAGCCGCACCAGAAGCCACCGTTCCCACCACCCGAGGGTGGCTGTACTAGGCGCCGCCGGCCGTTGCCAGGGCAAAACTTGCCAGTGTCTCCGCCATTCGAGCACCCCACCACCACATTCGGGCAGTGCGGGCTCCTTACCGACTTTCGTCGGAAGGTGCTCCTTAGAAAGGAGGTGATCCAGCCGCACCTTCCGGTACGGCTACCTTGTTACGACTTCGTCCCAATCGCCAGCCCCACCTTCGACGGCTCCCTCCACAAGGGTTGGGCCACCGGCTTCGGGTGTTGCCGACTTTCGTGACGTGACGGGCGGTGTGTACAAGGCCCGGGAACGTATTCACCGCAGCGTTGCTGATCTGCGATTACTAGCGACTCCGACTTCACGGGGTCGAGTTGCAGACCCCGATCCGAACTGAGACCGGCTTTTTGGGATTCGCTCCACCTCACGGTATCGCAGCCCATTGTACCGGCCATTGTAGCATGCGTGAAGCCCTGGACATAAGGGGCATGATGACTTGACGTCATCCCCACCTTCCTCCGAGTTGACCCCGGCAGTCTTCGATGAGTCCCCGCCATAACGCGCTGGCAACATCGAACGAGGGTTGCGCTCGTTGCGGGACTTAACCCAACATCTCACGACACGAGCTGACGACAGCCATGCACCACCTGTGACCGCCCCCGAAGGACCCCCCATCTCTGGAGGTTTTGCGGCCATGTCAAACCCAGGTAAGGTTCTTCGCGTTGCATCGAATTAATCCGCATGCTCCGCCGCTTGTGCGGGCCCCCGTCAATTCCTTTGAGTTTTAGCCTTGCGGCCGTACTCCCCAGGCGGGGCGCTTAATGCGTTAGCTGCGGCACAGGGAACCGGAGAGGCCCCCCACACCTAGCGCCCAACGTTTACAGCGTGGACTACCAGGGTATCTAATCCTGTTCGCTCCCCACGCTTTCGCTCCTCAGCGTCAGTATCGGCCCAGAGACCCGCCTTCGCCACCGGTGTTCCTCCTGATATCTGCGCATTTCACCGCTACACCAGGAATTCCAGTCTCCCCTACCGAACTCTAGCCTGCCCGTATCGACCGCAGGCTTGGGGTTGAGCCCCAAGTTTTCACGGTCGACGCGACAAGCCGCCTACGAGCTCTTTACGCCCAATAAATCCGGACAACGCTCGCACCCTACGTCTTACCGCGGCTGCTGGCACGTAGTTGGCCGGTGCTTCTTCTGCAGGTACCGTCACTCTCGCTTCGTCCCTGCTGAAAGAGGTTTACAACCCGAAGGCCGTCATCCCTCACGCGGCGTCGCTGCATCAGGCTTCCGCCCATTGTGCAATATTCCCCACTGCTGCCTCCCGTAGGAGTCTGGGCCGTGTCTCAGTCCCAGTGTGGCCGGTCGCCCTCTCAGGCCGGCTACCCGTCGTCGCCTTGGTAGGCCATCACCCCACCAACAAGCTGATAGGCCGCGAGCCCATCCCAAGCCGAAAAACTTTCCACCACCAGCCATGCGACCAGCAGTAATATTCGGTATTAGCCCCCGTTTCCGAGGGTTATCCCAAAGCTTGGGGCAGGTTGCTCACGTGTTACTCACCCGTTCGCCGCTCGAGTACCCCGAAGGGCCTTTCCGCTCGACTTGCATGTGTTAAGCACGCCGCCAGCGTTCGTCCTGAGCCAGGATCAAACTCTCCAACAAAAAATTAGTTGAACAGCTATCCCGACAACAAACAAATGTTGCCAAAGGAATCCCAACCAGCCAAACCGAAGCCTGACCAGTCCGGGGTATAAATCATAATTGGCACTGGCTTTACAAGCACCCTGTTGAGTTCTCAAAGAACAACCACACACCGATCAAAGCACCACACTCAGTGGAACCCATCTCGGGGCTTT
>NZ_JBAKHR010000059.1:0-8410 GCF_036902955.1 Micromonospora sp. CPCC 205558 | reverse complement strand
GGAGTGCGACACCCCGAACAGCGGGCCGATCTGGCGCATGGTCAGGTTCGTGCGCCAGTACGCCGCCACCAGCAGCACCCGATCCGGCAGGTCCAGAGCCCACTGCCGACCCGGCCGACCGTCAGCGATCGCGTCACCACCTCGCTCAGCAACCAAGCGGACCAGCTTGCGGAACTGGGTTGGCTGCAGCCCGGTGAACGGGAAGATCCACTCCGGGCGGGCTGCGGTGATCACCTGCACCCAGGCATCCTCGGTGATCATCCTTAGCAGACAGACACCGGGGTTACGAGACGTCCCTTAGTCGAACTCGATCCGCTTCCGCTCGTCGGGGTCTTGGGTTTGCCCGAAGGGGAGTACGCCGCGCGGCGGGAGGCGAGAGCCGGCGGCCGGCGTAGCCGCCTCGATCTGCTGGTTTACCGGTCAGGTGCTACTGACCCGGTCGCGGTATTGGAATTGAAGGGTGCTTCGGGTGAGCACGGGGATCAGCTCGAGCGGTATGCCGCGTGGGCCGCGAGCCTGACCGACGTTCCCCGCCTGATGTACTGCACCCTCGACGGCGGCACGACGGGTGCGCCACCCACGCCGTGGCAACTGCTCAGCCTGATCGACTTGTTCGCGACGTGGCAAAACAGCGCGCATCCGCATGCTGCCTGGCTCGCTGGCGAAGTGACCACTCTGCTGCGGCAATGGGATCGCCAGGCTGACGATGTGATCGGCTCGGCCACCGGCTGGTACGTCCCCGACCTAGTTACTCGGCGTATTGCCGCTGCACTCGGGGATGACGCGGAAGCTCTGCGCACCAAAGCGGGCAACCCGATGCTGCTGGCATACCGTCGGCTTCCCGGGGACAGCGAAGCCTGGCTTGGCGTGGACCTGCGGTGCGAGGGCCGTGACCGTCCCAAGCGCCCGTGGCTGTTCCGCCCCTTCGTCGAGGTCAGCTTCAGCGATCCGACTGCACAGGCGCAGGCGACGGCCCGCCGCCTCGCGGTCGGGTTACACGACGCGATGACTCTCGCCACGGTCCAGCGAGTCGTGAAGAATCCCGACGCGTTGAGCGCCAACAAGCATGGCGGCCTCGCGGGCTTCCGTGACGGCGCACCGGTCTTCTACCACGATAAGCAAGTTCGCCTCGCAACCCAGTTCAGGCTCGACGTCCGCCAGGTAGATCGCCACCAGGTGGCCGAGATGATCCGAGCGGTAGTCGATCACCTCGACACCGTTGCCGCCGAACTCCACCTACCGGGCTAGAACGCGACAGCTGAGACGGAAAGCCAGCAGTAGCCACCGAGTGACCAGCACCGCCGCCAAATGGGCTCGGCTGGCGACCTACGCCTGTGTCGGCAAGCGGCATGAGCAACGGCGGCTCGGCTTGACGGCGGGGCTGCATAAGGATCAGTTGCCTCGCGACATGGCCGGCTGGCCGGCAGGGGCGCTCCTGGGCCGCGCCTGCCGGGTCTGGTGGACATCATCGTCGCGCCGTTGCGGTTCAGGCTTAGACGCGGGCGGTCCAAGACTGCACGGCGGAGGCGGTCTACTTCTCCGCGTCGATGGAGATGACGTCGATGGTCTTCACCCAATTGCCGAAGAGAGTGAGTCGTAGACTCCGAGAGGCGGTACCAGGAATCCGCAAATTCCGGGGAGCAATTGTGTGACGAACTTTCGCTGGACACTGCGGCTGATCGGCCAGCATGTTCTGTGCAGGTCCAGAACCGCAATGGCGCTCAGCAGCAGAGGCTGTCGCCTCGCGTACCTGAACGACGTTGCCGACCCTACACTCCATGATCATGGCGTTCGAAGTGATGCTCGGTGAGGTGACGTGTCCATCCGGGCAGTTGGTGATTATGGACGGCGGATACCTCGAACTGTGGTCCGGCGACCGGGTGCCGGACGACGAGGAGCGCCCGGCAACCGACTTCGCGATCGTGGGGCCGGACGCCGACGCCGCGGCGGACTCCTTTGACCGGCAGACCGGAACCCGGCTGTACGACATCCCCGCCGACGCCGTCGTCGAGTTCACCGCCACGTTCGACGAACACTGCCGCGAGCATGGGCACGGCGCAAGCCTGCGCGCGTTCGAGCAGCAGGTCCCGCACCGGGAACGCGTCCGGCACGCGGTCGCGGCCCGGGAACCCGGATTCATCGTCATGGGCGTTCCGGTGCTGCCGATCGAGGTACCAGCTGATCGCCCGCTGCGTGTCACCGCCGTCCCCGGCGAGTACGGCTGGCAGTCCATGCGGATCGAGTTCAGTGACGCGCCGGTGGCCGATTCGTGGGTCTTCGGGGAGCTGGGGGTCGACCAAGCGCGGTTCGTCTTCGCCGACGCTGACGCGCTGAGCTCGTGGGAGCATGTCAGGTCGCTGGACGGGCTGGCCGACCTGGTCCTCTGGGGTCGCGACCAGGAACAGGTCGCTGCCGAGTTCGGCGCGCCCCGGCTCGGTGACACTGCCGACGTTGAATACGGGTGGGTGGACCTGCCCATCACGGAGGCATACCAGCGAGGGCTGGCCATCGAGACACGGAGAAACGAACCCGACGGACCGAAATTCGCCTTCGATTTCCGCCCGCACTCGCATCATTGGCAGGTGATGGGTCTGGTTAGGGCCTCTGAACACGAGGCCGGCGTGATCCAGGTCGGCGGAGCGGGCGTCCTGATGGCGATGACCTCAGTCGGTGACGGCTTCTTTCCTGTCCATTTGGACGTGGATGTCGATGGCTTACCAGTCGCCCTGCGCATCGACATCGCCCGCGAGGACTGATCCGACTTCACAGGCGTTGACTATCCCTCAAGTTCGTACGCGCTGCCGCCGCACGTTCGTCCGGCCTCGCTGCATAACTCGAAAGCGTGACGGCGCATCGAGCGTCCTGCGCGGTTGGGTCAACTCACATGCCGCAGACAATGTGCGCGAAGGCCGGAGCATCCGTCACACTCGGTAGCCCTCAATGCTGCTAGACCGGATGAACGACGTCCGGACGTATCGATGAGTGTGTTAGGCCGGATGCCCTATCGGACGCGCAGAACGGCACAGGGCAGACTGAGCGCGGTGAGCGATGATTACATCCGCTTGATTCCCACCGATCCGCGCTTGCAGCCTGAGCCCGAAGCTGCTGCCGCCGCCGTTGCCTATGTGGCAAGCCTGTTCTCCGGGCCCGGCGACGCTGTCGACGAGGTGAAACAGACCTTCCACGACCGAGTGACCTTGATAGACGCAGGCATGTACACGGAGCGGATCACATGCCCACGCTGCGCCGGAGACATCAGCATGGATTGGCTCGGCGACCTGATCCGCGAGAACGGCACGAGTCTCGACCATCTGGACGTGACAGTGCCCTGCTGCGGTGCCGTCGTGGAGCTGAACACCTTGCACTACGAGGAACCGGTTGGCTTTGCTCGCTTCGAGGTGAGCGTCTTGAACGCGACTAGGGCGAGATACGAACTTGACACCAACGAACTGGCCCGCGTGGCTGACCTTCTGGGTCACCCGGTCGCGCAGATCCTCGCGCACTACTAGTGAAGACTGGCGCACTGATCTGCCGCAGGTCGCGCGCTTGCGGTGACCGTACGCTGGCCCCCGAGCGAGCCCAGGCGGAAGCTCGAGGGTTGATGATCTGGCCCCGCTATCCGCCACCGCGCATCTCTGCCCAGCAGTGCATGCGCCAGAAGCAGTCCTCATCTTCGACGAAGTGCATGTCGGCGCCCGCCCCCACGTGCTTTAGGGCGGCGAACTAACTCGATCAAGGGAGTTGGGTGCGTGCGGCGAGGGCGGGGTGCCGTTCGATGCCGTGGACCGGGGGCAGGGGTAGCAGGCGGGCGACTTCGTCGTTCTTACGGCGGCTGCCCAGTCCGGCGCTGAGCTGTTGGAGGGTGGGATGTGCTGCCAGCACGGCGACGTCGGCCGGCTGCAGCTGCGGCATGTCGGCGATGGTCAGTTGAGTCAGGGCGGGTGCGGTCAGCAGCGGGGTCAGGTCGCTCAGGCCGTTCATGGTTTCCAGGTGCACCCGCGTCAGGTGCGTGCAGTTGCCGAACGACGGCAGGGCGGCGACCTGCTTGAGCGCCTGGAGGAACAGGTACTCCAACGTCGGGATGTCCGCGATGGGGGTGAGGTCATGCAGGCCGCGAACCATCCACAGCTCCAGGTACTGCAAGGCCCCCACTTCGGGCAGCAACGCAAGGTCGCGTGTTCCGCCGAGCTTGAGGTCCAGCGCCCGCAGCCGGGTCAACGGCACCAGCAGCGACAGGTTGGGCAGGGTGATCGAGCGTAGGGTCAGGCTGGTGATGGTGCGCAGGTGGCCGATGACTTCGATGTCCTTGCTCTGCCCCTCGAGGTAGAGGCGCTGCAGTTCGGTGAAGCGGGCCAGCGGAGCCAGCGACAGACGTTTCTTGGTCTGACCCAGCCCGAGGTACGTCAGGTCGGCGGGTAGGTGGTTCAGGCCATCCAAGCTGACCAGGGTTCGGTAGCTGAAGTCGGCGTGGAACGCGCGGAGCGTGGGGAAGAAGCGAAGGAAGTCCAAGTCCGCCCCGGTGCCGTCAGCGAACGCCCGCAAGGTGACCGCGGGGTAATCACGCAGCCAATCGGCCAGGGTCTGGAAGTCAGCATCCGACAGGGGATGACCGAACTGCACCACTTCGCACCGTGGATCCAGCGGACGCAGCATCTCCTCGGTCAGCGGTGATCCGACCTCGCGGATTATCGGCTCAAACAAGCGGACCACGCCGACATCATCCCGCACCTGTTCCGGCCGGGTCTCGTGCACACGCTGACTCCAGACGGGACGGCGCACGTCCCCTATTGCCGCGAGGTGCGAGCTAGGCAGTGTCGCTGCCGGGCTGTTGTACGTGCCGTTGCATGAGGCAGGCGGATCCTTCCGGGCCGGGCCACGGTCCGCCCGGGACCTACGATGCTCTCAATGACGATTCCCGAACGGCCCGAGGACGTACCCACCGACGAGGCCCGGATCGACGAGGCCCTGCGACTACTCTCCGGCGTGCCGGTCGAACTCGATGCCGCCGTGAAGCGGCTCAGTCGTGGCAGCGGTGTTTACGCCTGGTGGGCTGCGCCCTCCGTCTTTCCCGACCTTCCCGGGCTGTCGAATGACAGCGTCCCGTCGTTACGGATGCTGTACCTCGGACGGGCGACCAACCTGCGGGAACGGGTCCTTCGCAACCATCTGAGGCGTTCGGGCAGCTCGACGCTGCGCCGTACCCTGGCCGGGCTTCTGGCGGCCGAGGGCTACCGCACGACCTGGACCGACCGTGTCGTCCTGATCCCCGAGGATGAGGCGCGGCTGACCACGTGGATGCACACGCACCTGCGCTTGACCTGGGCCGAAGACGCGGAGCCGACGACCATCGAGCCCGAACTTGTCCGGCGCCTGCACCCGCCGCTCAACCTTCACGGTGTAGACGCCGAGCACCTCCAGGCCGCCGTGGTCGCCGCCAAGAGCTCCTACAACGCCAGTAGCCGCCCGCCCGAGCCTCCGCGAACGCCGTAACTGCTTGCCGACATCCGCAAAGGTGCGGTTAGCGCTTACGCCGCGACGAGGGTGGGAGCCTTTAGTTGCAAGGGCTGCGGTGGCCATCATGGTCTCTCATGAGGTTCGAGACGCTCGTGATCGTGGACGTGGTGGGCCGGCCAGCGAGCTACACGTCGGCAGCCGAGCCTGCCTGGAAGGCCGCGGTCCGCCGTCAGTCTGACTTCACCGAGACCGGCGGACATCCCGCCCCGAGGACGGATCTGCCGGCAACCAGGACGGCTCCGGCATCGAGCGCCTCGGTCGTGGCGGGTTGGGAAACGCCCTAGCCGAATGACCTGCTTGGGCATGATCAGAATCGGCGTCCTGCCGCTGTACCAGCGCACGGGCGAGATCCTGCACGACGTCGTCGCCTCTCACGGCGGGACGCCAGCGCTCCGCGGCGCGGAAGACAAGGGAGCCGGCGGGCCGCTGCAGCACTCCCTCGTCCTTGACGAACAGGTCACGGCGCTGCAGGGCGGCCGAAAGCCCTTTGTGAAGCGTGGCCGCCATGAACGGAAGCTCCGCGTTGAGGCGTGCGATCTGCGGGAGGCGCCGGTCACTCGGCTCGCCACGGTCGACCGTGTCGAGGGATCGCAGCCAGCGTACGACCTCTGTCAGTTCGGCAGCAGTGTCGCGGGCTGGGCCGACCAGAGGGGTGGCACGGAGTTCAGCAGCCGCAATGGCTGCTTGCCGCCAGCCGCCGATCATTTCCGGGTCGCCGGCGCTGGAGAGAACATGCACCGCCAGGCCCAGTTGAGTACCGAGCTGGAGGTGTGTGCTCGTCAATTCGCCTGCGTTCTGCCACATCCAGGTACGCGCTGCGCTGACGGCTGCGACCGCATCGTCCGCGGTCCTGACGGCCGGTGCGGGATTCAGCGGAGACCGGGCAATGTCGAGTCCGTGTAGCTGCGGTTGCCCGCGGCCCAGGGCGATCAGCTCCCGGGTGACGGCGCTCAAGCGGCTGCTGGCAGTCCACCTCGCGGCTTCCGCGGCCGGCCGGTAGATCTCGGTGAGATGGCTCCGCCTCTGGTCGAGCCATCCCGGCAGCGCAATGTCGATCATGATTGCGGCCGAAGTAAGCCTGGCGATGTCGGCAAGGCCGGATTGGACGCCACCGCCAGCTCGAATCGCGAGACCCTCCGGGGTTCGAGGTGTCTGTCCAGGCGGAACGTGACTGGCGAGGATGTCCCCGATCACGGCGATCGCGTCTGCAGCCCGACGCAGTGAACGCGCCGGCCCGGCGACCACGACGGCCGGAGAGGGCGGGTAACTCCGATCGACAACCGCAGCAGCCTGAAGCCCGACGTACAGCTGGGTCAAACTCTGCCCACGTCTAGCCAGAATGGCGGTGGCGCGGACCCGATCTGGCACCTCCGCTGCCGGGCGGCCGCCAACCAGCAGGGCCGACGCTCGTGCCAACTGTGTGTAGATGGCTGACCTGGCAATCACGGCGGCATTGATGTCGGGTCTGCTGCACCGATAGGTGACAGTTTCAGTCACGCGGCTTGACTGGCCGGTGGGGTCATGATGGTCTCGTACTCGATAGGGGTCAACCGGGACAGCGGTCGTTGGCGTCGACGGCGGTGGTAGGTCCGTTCGATCCAGGTCACGATCGCGGTCCTCAGCTGCTGCCGGGTCGTCCAGGTTCGGCGGTCGAGGACGTTGTTCTGCAGCAGGCCGAAGAACGACTCCATGGCGGCGTTGTCGCCGGCGGCGCCGACGCGGCCCATCGACCCGGTCATGTGGTGTTGGTGGAGGGCTCGGACGAATTTCCGGCTGCGAAATTGCGACCCGCGGTCGGTGTGCAGGACGCAGCCGGCCACGTCACCACGGCGGGCTACGGCGTTGTGCAGGGCGTTGACGGCCAGCCTCGACTTCATCCGTGAGTCGATGGAGTAGCCGACGATCCGGTTGGACCACACGTCCTTGATCGCGCACAGATACAGCTTGCCCTCACCGGTGCGGTGCTCGGTGATGTCGGCCAGCCACAACCGATTCGGGCCGTCGGCGGTGAAGTCCCGCTGGACCAGGTCGTCGTGCACTGGTGGGCCTGGCTTGCCGCCCTTGCCCCGACGCTTGCGCTTGCTGAACGCGCTGAACCAGCCCATACCGGAGCAGATCTTCCAGGCGTGCGCTCGACCATCGGTTGGCCGGCAGCGCGGGCCTCATCGGCCAGGAACCGGTAGCCGAACTCCGGGTCATCACGATGGGCGTCGAACAACGCGTCCGCCCGGTACGCCTGCGCCAGTTCGGCGTCGGTGACCGGGCGGGCACGCCACCGGTAGTAAGGCTGACGAGCGATGTTCAATACCCGGCACGTCACCGCCACGGGGATCCCGTCGGCGGCCAGCTCGCTCACGAGCGGGTAGAGCCTTTTCCCGGCAGATTCGCCTGCGACAAGTACGCCGCGGCCCGACGCAGGACCTCGTTCTCCTGTTCGAGGAGCTTGATCCTCTTACGGGCCTCGCGCAGCTCGGCCGACTCGCCACGGGTCACGCCCGGCTTGGCGCCGACCTCGACGTCGGCCTGACGCAGCCACTTGAACAACGTCATCGGGTGGACACCGAAATCCTTCGCGATCTGCTCGACCGTCACGCCCGGATCACGATCACGGGCCACCCGCACGACATCATCGCGGAACTCACGGGGGTAGGGCTTGGGCACAGCAACATCCTTCCAGCTCACCGTCAGGGCAAGCCATCTCAGATGTCACCTATCGGTGCAGCAGACCCCTCCGGCATCGACCTTCTCCACGTCCTGGCGTGTCCGGTGAGCGTCCAGCTCTGCTACCAGGGCTGGCCCAAGCGCTACCGCCCGTTTGCTCTTTCCCTTGGGTGACTTCTCGACCACGCCGTTGCTGGTCGTGGTGCGCTGCCAGTGCAGCAGCAAGACGCCGCGA
>NZ_JBAKHR010000058.1:0-10094 GCF_036902955.1 Micromonospora sp. CPCC 205558 | reverse complement strand
CGCCCCGCGCTCTGCGCTCTGCGCTCTGCGCTCTGCGCCTGCGCCTGCGCCCGCGCCCTGCGCCCCGCGCCTGCGCCCGCGCCTGCGCCTGCGCCCGCGCCTGCGCCCGCGCCCGCGCCCGCGCCCAAGATCGCACTAAATCCTGGTTGTAGTGGTGTGTGAGGGCGATCGAGGCCACTACATCCACGATCCAGCACGATCTTGGTGCGGGGCGGGGCGGGGCGGGGCGGGGCGGGGCGGTGCGGGGCGGTGCGGTGCGGTGCGGTGCGGTGCGGTGCGGTGCGGTGCGGTGCAGGGCGGGGCGGGTGTCCGGGTCCCGATTTTCGACCGACAGGTGTGGGTCGGGGGCGTCTGGGGCGGTCAGCGTTGGATGGACTTGGTCTCCAGGAACTCCTCCAGCCCAAAGCGGCCGAACTCGCGGCCGTTGCCGGAGTGCTTGTAGCCGCCGAACGGGGCGAGCGGGTTCCAGTGGCCGGCGTTCACGTCGACCTGGCCCACGCGCAGCCGACGGGCGACGGCGAGGGCGTGCTCCGGCTCACCGAAGACGCCGCTGGTCAGGCCGTACAGCGTGCCGTTGGCGATGGCCACGGCCTCGTCCTCGTCGGCGTACGGGATGATCGTCAGCACCGGGCCGAAGATCTCCTCCTGAGCGATCGCGGAGGCCGGGTCGACGTCGGCGAAGATCGTCGGCTGGACGTAGGCCCCAACGGGTAGCCCCTCGGGTCGCTGCGGGCCGCCGAACACCAGCCGGGCGCCGTCGGCGATGCCCCGCTCGATGTAGCCGACGACCTTCCGCCGGTGGGTCTCGGACGCCATCGGGCCGATCCGGGTGGCCTCGTCGCCCGGGTCGCCGACGGTGTACTGCTTCGCGGCCTCGACGGCCAACGCCACGACCTCGTCCTGCCGGGAGGCGGGCACCAGCATCCGTGGCCACGCGCCGCAGACCTGACCGCCGTTGCTGAAGGCCATCATCAGGCCCCGCTCGACGGCGGCGGGCAGGTCGGCGTCGTCCAGGATGATGTTCGCGCCCTTGCCACCCAACTCCAGCGCGACCCGCTTGACGCTCGCTGCGGCCACCGCGGAGATGCGCTGCCCGGCGCGGGTGGAGCCGGTGAACGAGATCATGTCGATGTCCGGGTGGGCGGAGATCGCCTCCCCGACGGTCGCGCCGGTGCCGTAGACGACGTTGAAGACGCCCGCCGGTACGCCGGCCTCGGCGGCGACCTCGGCGAGGATGCGCGCGGTCAGCGGGGCGTTCTCGGACGGCTTGAAGACCATCGTGTTGCCGGCGAGCAGGGCCGGCGCCAGCTTGGAGACGATCTGCTGGAGTGGGAAGTTCCACGGGGTGATCGCGCCGACCACGCCGATCGGCTCGCGGACGATCAGCGAGTTGCCGACCTCCTCGGCCCAGGCGAAGTCGTCGGCCAGGCCGGCGATGGACTCGACCACGGCGGCCGGGAACGCGACCTGGGCGGTCCGGGACATACCGATCGGCGAGCCCATCTCGGCGGTGATCGCCTGGGCGATCTCCTCCGTGCGGGCGGCGAGGCCGGCGCCGAGGCGGCGCAGCACGTCCGCCCGGTGCTGCGGGGTGGTCGCCGACCAGGCCGGGAAGGCGGCTCGGGCGGCGGCGACGGCGCGTTCGACGTCGGCGGCGGTGCCGGCCGGGGTCTCGGCGACGACCTCGCCGGTGGCCGGGTTCACGACGGGAAGGGTGTCGGCGGAGCCGGTGACGGTCTCGCCGCCGATCCAGTGGCCGGTGACGGTGTCGGTGGAAGGTGTCATGGACCGACCGTCGCACCGTGCCGGAACCCCAACCAGGTGCGGTTTATCCAGGGTTTCGCGATCCCTGGCTGGGGCCCGGATCGGTCAGAGCGCGAGGACGATCCGGCCGGCGGTGGTGCCGGCGTCCTGCCGGGCCCAGGCGTCCGCGACGGCGTCGAAGGGCACGATCTCGTGGTCGACGGTGAGCCGGCCGGCCGCCGCGTGCCCGGCCACCACGCTCAGCGCGGCAGCCCGCTCGGCGGTCGACAACCCGTTGTTGGTGTAACCGACGATCCGTAGGGCGCCGCTGCGCAGCACGGCGGACTCGATGGGGGCGGTCGCGCCGGCCGCGCTGCCCAGGTTGACCAGTCGTCCACCGGGGCGCAGCACCCGCAGCGCCGCCGCGGCCGGGACACCGAAGACCGGGTCGAGGACGAGGTCGACCGGCCCGTCGGCGGCGTGGCGCAGCCGGTCGGCCATCGACGCGACGTTGTCGTCGGGCAGCAGGGGGATGGCGACGGCCGCGCCGAACTCCAGGGCGCGGGCCCGTGCCGCGGCCGAGCGGGCCACGGCGATGACGCGGCGGGCGCCCCCGAGCAGGGCGAGTTGGACGGCGGCCTGACCGACCACACCTCCGGCGCCGAGCACGATGACCTGGTCGCCGGCCGCCAGACCGCCGGCGTCGGTCAGCGCCGCGTGTGCGGCGACCGCGGAGAGGCCGAGGGCCGCGAGCACTGTCAGCGGTACGCCGTCCGGCAGCGCCACCACGTCGGCGGCCGGCACCGTGACCGTGCTCGCCATGCTGCCGTCCACACCGGAGCGCATCCCGGCCGACGTGCCGAACCAGACCGGGGTGCCGTCGGCGAGCCGACCGACCCCCTGCACACCCGGCACGTAAGGGGTCTTCGGCGGGCCGAAGTAGCTGGTGCCGCTGGCGCAGAGCACATCCAGCGGGGTGATCGGCACCGCCTCGACGGTGACCGCCACCTCGCCGTCGGCCGGCACCGGTGCCGGCCGCTCGGCGATCGTCGGCGCGTCGCCGCAGGTGGTGAGCAGGGCGGCGCGGATCACGTCGCGATGTCCGGGTAGGGCATCGAGAAGTGGGCCAGCCGCGCGCCGTAGGACTTCTGGTATTCCAGCGGCTCGGTGTTGTCCCGTTCGAAGAGGGCGATGAAGAGGGTCAGGGTGAGGAACGGGTGCGCGCCCAGCTCGAAGAGCTTCACGTGGTCGTGGGTGGCCAACGCCTCACGCTCCACGTCGTCAAAGCGCAGCCAGGTGCTCGCCTCGCCGGTGTGGCAGTTCAGTACGGCGTTGGCGCGCTCGGCCTCCCACCAGGCGACCAGTTCGCGCGGCTCGCTGCGGTAGCGCTCGACCAGGTCCGGGTCCCGGTCGACAGTGAAGAGGAACTTGTTCAGCAGGTATTTGCTCATGCCGTCGGCGCTCCGTTCGGGTACCAGGTGAAGTACGCCTCCATGGTGTGGAACAGATCGAGGGTGTCGACGTAGTCGGCCTTCACGCCGGCACCGGCCACGCCCATCATGAGCATGAAGTCCATGAAGCCGTGGGTGGCGTTGCCCGGTGAGTGCAGGCTGTCCAGGGTGACCTCGCGCAGGCACTCGTCCAGGTCGCCGTTGGCGATCCACTCGACGGCCCGCTGGTCGAACTCCGGGTCCGGACCGTGTGGGCCGAACTGCCGGGGGCCGCCCAGCTCCAGCGAGAGGTGACCGGTGCCGATGACGGCCACCCGCAGGTGCGACGGCCACGACTCGACGATCTCCCGGATGCTCTGGCCGAGCTGGACGAAGCGCTTCGGCTGCGGCAGCGGCGGCGCGAAGATGTTCGTGTAGATCGGCACGATCGGCAGGTCGGCCTCGGGCCGCAGCGTGATGATCGGGCAGGTGATGCTGTGGTCGATGCGCAGCTCGTTGCTGAACGCGAGGTCGAACCCGGCGTCGAGCCCGGCCCGCAGGATGTGCCCGGACAGGTCCTCCTGCCCCTTGAGCAGCATCCGGGGCAGCCCGAACTCGCGCTCCTCGTTGTACCAGTTGGCGTCGTAGCAGGGCGCCTTGCCGACCAGGAACTGTGGCATGTTGTCCAGCCAGAGCTGGTGGAAGTGGTCGGAGCCGACCATCACCAGCACGTCGGGTCGGGCCCGGGTCAACGTCTCCCGGAACGCCAGGATCTTGCGGGTCCACTCGTCGGCGAACGGTGGTCGATCCTCGCCGGTGGCGGTGCTGGCCCGGTAGTAGAAGGGGTGGTGGGTGGAGGCGATGACCGCGACGATGGAGGCCATTCCCACTCCTTTCGGGGGTGGAAGAGGGGGTCAGGGTTCGTAGACGGCGTTGCGGTCGACGGTGCGGTAGATGTCCATGCCGAGCGGTCGTCGTCGCTCCTCGGCGAGGTGCCCGAGCAGCCCCGCCGCGCGGGCCAGTAGGGCGAAGCCGCGCAGCATCTCGACGGGGAGCCCGAGGTCGGCCAGGGCCGCGCCGCAGACTCCGGCGCCGTTGAGCGGGAGGGTGCGGCCGAGTACCTGCGGGTGGACGCGTCCGATCGCCTCGAACAGCCGCAGGTGCGGGCCGTGCAGACCCTCCTCGGTGGCGATCCGGATCAGCACGGGGGTGCGCGGGTCCTGCTCCTTGTGCACGGGGTGCCCCAGCCCGGGGACCAGTCGGCGTTCCTGCTTGGCCCGGGTGACCGCGTCGAGCGCCACCGCGTCGTAGTCGGTCACCTCACCGGCCTGGGCGAGCGTGTCGGCGAGGAAGCGTCCACAGTCCTCGGTGACCCCGAGGAAGCGGGAGCCGCCGCCGAGCAGGCCGGCGGCGAGCGCGCCCTGCAACGACTCGGGCGCGGACAGGTACGTCAGTCGGGCCGCGATCGCCGTGGGGGTGAAGCCGTGGTCGGCGAGCGCCACCAGCACCGCCTCGAAGACCCGTACCTCACCCTGGGTGGGCCGACGGCCGGCGACCAGCCAGTACGCCAGCTCGCCGAAGCCCACCGTGCCCATCAGGTCGGCGGCCAGGTCCTGCCCGAGCAGGGAGATGGTGGTCGGGTCGGAGGTGCCGATCCCGGTCGGGAAGCTCAGTTCTTCAGCCACGCGCGGATCTCCTCGCCGTGTTCGTCGAGCCCGGGCGGCGGCAGCTCGTACCGGGCCGGGGTGTCGGAGAAGGTGATGGGGTTGCGGACACCGGGCACGTCGCCGACGGTGACGACCGGGTCGAGCCCCAACTCCTCGGCGAGCGCCACACCGCCGTCGATCGTGTTGATCGGCGCGCACGGTACGCCGGCGGCGAGCAGGTCCCGGAACCACTCGTCCTTGGTCCGCTTGGTGAGCCGTTCGACCAGCAGTGGCCGCAGCTGCTCGCGGTTGGCCGTGCGGTCCTGGTTGCGGCCGAATCGCCTGTCGTCCGGCAGGCCGGGAAGGTCGAGCACCTGGCAGAGCTTGCGGAACTGCCCGTCGTTGCCGGCGATGACGATGAGTTCGCCGTCGGCGGTGGGCAGTGGCTCGTACGGGAAGAGGCTGGGGTGCGCGTTGCCCATCCGGAACGGGACGGTACCGCCGGCGACGTAGCCGCTGGAGTGGTTGACCAGGCCGGACAGCGCCGAGCTGAGCAGGTTGACCTCGACGTGCTGGCCTCGTCCGGTCTCGCCACGGTGGTGCAGGGCGGCGAGGATGCCGATGCTCGCGTGCAGCCCGGCCATCACGTCGAAGACCGAGATCCCGGCCCGGTACGGCGAGCCGTCCGGATCGCCGGTGAGGCTCATCAGGCCCGAGATGGCCTGCACCATGAGGTCGTAGCCGGGGAAGTCCCGCCCGGCGCCGGTGCCGAAGCCGCTGATGCTCGCGTACACGATCTTCTCGTTGTTCGCGGTGACCGTGTCGTAGTCGAGGCCGAAGCGGGCGAGGCCACCGGGCCGGAAGTTCTCGATCAGCACGTCCGCGCGGCGGGCCAGCTCCTGCGCGGCGGCGAGGTCGTCGGGTTTCCTGAGGTCCAGGGCGACCGACCGTTTGTTGCGGTTGATGCCGAGGTAGTACGTCGAGACGCCGTCGCGGGTGGGTGGCATCCAGGTGCGGGTGTCGTCGCCACCGGGGCTCTCCACTTTGATCACCTGTGCGCCGAGGTCGGCCAGGAGCATCGTCGCGTACGGCCCGGCGAGGATCCGGGAGAAGTCCGCGACGAGTAGCCCGGCCAACGGCCCTGTTGAATGCTGCACCATGTTTCCGCCCGTTCTACGGACACCTGTCCGTCGGGACAGCTTGCGATACCGCTCGCCGTGTGTCAACGGTTTGTCTATCGAGCGGGATCAGGCTCTTGACACGAATCGTGACCCGGACCACACTTGCGCCACCCGGGCTGGCCGCACAGCGGACAAGAGTCCGGAACCCCCCTCGTACCCCGGAAAGGAATGGGTGGCGATGAGCGCAACCGACCGGCCGGTGGTCTTCCGTAACGGCCTGGTTCTCACCATGGACGACGCGCACACGGTGCTGCCCGGCGCCGACGTGCTGGTCATCGGCGACCGGATCGCGGAGGTCGGCGTCGGCCTCACCGCACCCGACGACGCCCTGCAGATCGACGCGACCGACGGCATCCTGATGCCCGGCATGGTCGACACCCACCGGCACCTGTGGCAGACCGCGATGCGCGGATACGGCGCCGACTGGACCCTGACCCAGTACTTCGTCTGGTACTACCTCGAGTCGGGCAAGCTGTTCCGTCCCGAGGACGTCTACGCCGGCAACCTGCTCGGCGCGATCGAGGCGATCGACGCGGGTGTGACCACCACCGTCGACTGGTCGCACGGATTGCAGACCCCCGAGCACGCCGACGCCGCCGTGGACGCCCTGGAGGCGGTCGACGGGCGGTTCGTGCTCGCCTACGGCAACATCCAGCAGGGGCCGTGGGAGTGGGCCACCTCGCCGGAGTTCCGCGACTTCCACCGCCGCCGCATCGACGGCGGCAAGCTGGCCGGCTTCCAGATGGCGTTCGACGTCACGGGCGACCCCGCCTTCCCGGAACGGGCCGCGTTCGAGGTGGCCCGGGAGCTGGGCGCCCCGGTGACCACCCACGCCGGCGTGTGGGGCGCCACCAACGACGACGGCATCCGACTGATGCACGAGAACGGGTTCATGACCCCGTCGACCGTCTACGTGCACGCGGCCACGCTCACCCACGACTCGTACAACCGGATCGCCGCGACCGGCGGGTCGGTCTCCGTCTCGACCGAGAGCGAGCAGAGCGCGGGCCAGGGTTACCCACCCACCTGGCAGCTGCGTCACCACGACATCCCGGTGTCGCTGTCGATGGACACCAGCGTGTGGTGGAGCGGCGACCTCTTCTCCGCGATGCGCAGCACGCTCGGCGCGGACCGCTCCCGGGAGCATCTGGAGGCGCACGCCAAGCAGGAGACCATCACCCACTGCCACCTGCGCGCCGAGCAGGTCGTCGAGTGGGCCACCCGAGGCGGCGCCCGCGCCCTCGGCATGGATGCCACGATCGGCGCGCTCACCCCCGGCCGGCAGGCCGACGTCGTCCTGATCAAGAACGACGCCTCGCCGGTGATGTTCCCGATCCTGAACCCGCACGGTCACGTCGTCTTCCAGGCCCAGCGTGCCGACGTGCACACCGTGCTGGTGGGTGGCCGGGTCGTGAAGCGTGACGGCCGCCTCGTCGGCGTCGACCTCGCCGCCGCGCGGGCCCGGGTGGCGGCGACCATCGACCACCTGCGCGAGACGATGGGGGAGCAGGCGTGGCGACGGGGCATGAACCCGGACATCCCCGAGACCGCGATCCTGGAGAACCCGTACCAGTACACCGAGTGGGACGCCGGGTCGGCGCAATGGAAGCATTAGGACATGGGTGACAACGGAAGGGGCGCCGGGCCCGACTTCATCGAGGCTCTCGCGCGTGGTCTCGACGTCCTGCGCTCCTTCCGTCCCGCCAGCCCCTCGATGACGCTCAGCGAGATCGCCGCCGCCACCGGTCTGGCCCGTCCCACCGTTCGACGCATCCTCATCACGCTCGAATCGCTGGGCTACGTCCGCGCGATGGGCCGCGGTCACACCCTCACCCCGCGCGTCCTTGAGCTGGGGATGGCGTACGTCAACGCGCTGAACATGTGGGACGTGGCCCGCCCGCACATGGAGAAACTCGTCGCGCAGACCAACGAGTCGACCTCGATGGCCCAGCTCGACGGCAGCGACATCGTCTACGTCGCCCGGGTGGCCGTCCCTAAGATCGTGACACTGGGCGTCACCATCGGCACCCGCTTCCCGGCACCCGCGACCTCGATGGGCAAGGTGCTGCTCGCCGCGCTGCCGCCGGACACGCTGGCGGCCGTCCTCGCCGAACCCAGCCGCTCCGGCATCACCCCGCGCTGGCAGCCCGCCCCGGGCGACCTCGACGCCGTGCTGCGCGAGGTCCGGGCGAAGGGCTGGGCGCTCGCCGACCAGGACCTCGCGCCGGGGATCCGATCCGTCGCCACCGGCGTACGCGACGGCGACGGGCGGGTCGTCGCCGCCATCAACGTGACAGTGCACGCCGCCGAGACCTCGCTGGAGACGCTGCGCGAGGAGCACCTGCCGAGGCTGCTGCGCGCCGCCGCCGACATCGGGCACGACTGGGCGCTGACCGCTGCCGTGCCGGTGGTCACCACCTAGCCTCTTCAGGTTGGCCGGGCGTGGTCTGGCGGCGACGGCCAGGGCGTTTCCTGCCGATCATGGGCTCTTCGGATCGTCCGGGGCAGCGCCGGCACCCAACCGGATGCCATAGTGCCGCGATGAAGGCAGACCTGCACAGTTACCTGAAGGGCGGCCGCGACACGCTGCTGTGGAAGCTCGACGGGCTGAGCGAATACGACATTCGGCGCCCGTTGACCCGGACCGCAACCAATCTGCTCGGTCTGGTGAAGCACTCGGCGGCCATGGAGATCCTCTACTTCGGCGTCGTGTTCGGCCGGCCGTTCGAGCAGGAGCTGCCGTACGTCGGCGACGGAGCGGAGACCAATGCCGACATGTGGGCGACCGCGGATGAGACCCGCGAGGAGATCGTCGCGCTGTACCGTCGTGCGATCGCCCACGCCGACACCACCATCGAAGCCCTCGCACTGGATGAGGTCGGCCGCGTGCCGTGGTGGGGTGATACCGCTGTCACGTTGCACCACGTCCTGGTCCACGTCATCGCGGAAACACAACGGCACGCCGGCCACGCTGACATCGTGCGCGAACTCATCGACGGCACGGCCGGGCTGCTGTCTCCGAACGACAACCTGCCCCCGGTCGACGAGTCATGGTGGCTGGACCACCGCCAGCGAGTGGAGCAGGCAGCCCTCGACGCCAGCAAACGCGGCGACTAGCGCAGCACCGCGCTAGGGCCAGGCCGCAGGCGGCGCATCCTCCACCCGCCGGCACGGCCTACGGCGGCGGCTGTCGGCGCAGAGTCCCCTTCGTCGGCCGGGCTCGCCGAATATTGATCATCTTGCCTGAAAGTGTCGTACGTCTGTTCTAGTGTCGGGTCATGGTTGAGGAGTTGGCGCAGGCAGACGACGCGGTCGCCGCCTGCGTCGATGCCGCCGCCTGGGCCCTCACCGAAGATGATCTGGTCGCTGCTCTCGACGCCACCCAGCGCCTGGAGCAGCGCCTCGCCGCCGTGAAGCTCGCCTTGGTCCGCGAGGTCGACGGCCGCGGCATCGCCCGTGCGCAGGGGGCGTGTTCCACGGCGGTCTGGTTGCGGGAACGACTGCGACTCACCGTCCCGGCCGCCCGCCGGCTCGTCGACCTCGCCACGGCTCTCGACACCGGCAACCCCAGCATCCGACACGCGTTGGCTGATGGCGCCATCAGCCTCGACCAGGCTCGGGTCATCACCGACACCGTCGACACCGTGCAGCAAGCCGCCGGCGCAGAGGCCGCCGACAAGGCAGTCGGGGTGCTCGTCGACTGGGCCGGGCAGTTCGACCCCACCCTGCTCCGCAAACTCGGCACCCGCATCCTCGACCACGTCGCCCCGGACCTCGCCGACGCCGCCGCAAAAGCCGCCCTCGACGCCGAAGCCGCCCGCGCCGACCGCGACCGGCACCTCACCCTGTCCGCACAGACCGACGGCCGCCTGCGACTGACCGGCATCCTTGACGCCGAAACCGCCGGCCTCCTCCGCGCCGCCATCGACCCACTGACCGCACCATCCGGCCCCGATGACCAGCGGTCGCCCGGGCAACGCCGCCACGACGCCCTCGCCGACGTGTTCCGACTCGCCCTGCGCACCGGCGAGCTGCCCGACAGCGGCGGTGATCCCGCCCAGATCGTCGTCTCCACCAACTACGACAGCCTCGCC
>NZ_JBAKHR010000057.1:0-11954 GCF_036902955.1 Micromonospora sp. CPCC 205558 | reverse complement strand
AGTTCGCTCGGAACCTGCAGACTCCGTCGTGGCTGTGGGTCCATATGGCATCTGACGACCGCGCTGCCCCCGCCCCGCCCCGCCCCCCCGTCCCCGCCCCGCCCCGCCCCGCCCCGCCCCTGCCCCCGCGATCTTGCAGTTTCGAACTGGTTTTTGTCGCTCATGAGCTGTTCTGTCCCGTCAGAAAGTGCAAGATCGCGCGGGTGTGTGGGGTGGGGTTGGCGGCTTGGCGGATCCGGGTGTCGTTGTAGCGGACGCCGCCGAGCAGGAAGCGCCGGGCGAGCGCGAGCCAGCCGCACACACCGCGTTCCAGCAGCCAGAGCGGGGCCGCCAGCGCCGTGGTCGGCGGGAACACCCGGCCGCCGCCGGCGCGGCGGCGACCCGCCTCGGCCAGGGCGACGACCCCGGCCACCGCGCCGAGCAGCAACCCGGGCCGGCGCGACGCGACCGCCGCCGCCAGCGCCGGCAGCACCGCGAGCACTGTCAGCAGGCGAGCCGGCTGAGCCAGATCGTCGTACGCCTGACGGACCCGTTGACCCCGGAAATGCGCGGCGTCCGGAGGCAGCCGGCGGACGTACAGCCAGGCCGGGGCGGCCTCGATGCCACCGTGCCCGCGCACGGTACGGATCAGCTCCAGGTTCTCGAAGAGCACGTCCGGGTCGTACCCGCCCATGGCGAGGAAGGTGCTGCGCCGCACGGCGAGGGTGCCCGGGTAGTCCGCCCCGAGCGCCCGGTTGAGCAGCGTGCGGCCGGTGTCCCACCAGGCGTGCCAGGGCAGCGGGTCGAAGTAGTTCTGCGGTCGTACCAGGTCGGCCCGGCCCAGCAGCCGGTGTACCGCGGTCAGCGCCGCCTCGTCGTACCGGACGTCGTCGTCGGCGATGACCACCTGCTCGTGGTCGGCCGCGCGGACGCCGGTGTGCACCCCGCGCACCTTGCCGTTGAGCCCGCGTTCGTTCGGGTCCGGTGGGAGGTGCCGCACCAGACCCCGCCACGCCTCGGCGTGCCGGGCGAAGAGGCCCGCGGGTGAGCCGTCGACCACCAGCACCTCGACCCGGTCACCCAGCCAGCGCAGGTGGTCGGTCAGTTCGGCCAGGCCGGTGTCGGTGTGCCAGCGCAGCGGCAGCACGTACGTCATCGGTAGACGGACCGGCGACGGGCCGGCGCCCTCGTGTTCGACCTCCCGCCGGCGCGTGCGCCGGGTGTCGCCGGTGGGGCCGAACGAGGACATGACACCTCCGTGGCGGACAGGGGCGCGGTCGGTGCTGAGCAGCATCTGCCCGCATTTCCGTGGATCAAACGGCCTGGTCGTTTCGACTGCCGGGCCCCGGGGTAGCGCTGCTCGGCCTCGCCGCTCACGGTGAGCCGCGGGGCGGGTGTCAGGCGGGGCGGAGGTCAGGCGCGCGGCGGACGTTGGTGACTGTCAGGCCGAGGGGCGGCAGCGCGGGCATCCGGTGCAGGTCCAGTGCCAGGTTCTGGACCGGCACGTCGTAGCGCATGGCGGCGGTCAGGTTGGTGACCGCGCGCTTCATCAGGTCGATGGTGATCCACTCGCCGGCGCAGCGGTGACCGGCCCAGTGGTCGCCGCCGCCCTGCGGGATCAGCTCGAACGGGTCGACCGGGCGGCCGGCGAACCGCTCCGGGCGAAACAGCTCCGGTTGCGGCCAGAGCGCCGGGTGGTGGTTGGTGCCGTAGAGGTCGAGCAGCACCCGCCGGCCCTTCGGAAAGTGGTGGCCCTGCCAGTCGAAGGAACGCCGGACCCGGGCCGCCGCCATCGGGAAGAACGGGTAGTAGCGGCGCACCTCCTGGACGAAGTGCCCGGTGGCCTCGTCGTCGTCGCGCACCCGTTCCCGCCAGTCTGGATGGTCGTGCAGGGCGAGCGCGGCGAAGGCGATGTACTGGTCGACGGCGACCACCGGGCGTACCACGTTGAGCAGCTCCACCGCCGCGATCCGCCGGGGGAGGAGCTTGCCGCGTCGGTCTCGGTGTTCGGCGATCACGGCCAGGGCGCTGCCGGGCGGCGCCGGGGCGAGACCGACCCGGGTCCGTTCGATGAGGTTGGCGAGCCAGCGTTCGGCGCGGTGTCGGGCGAGCCGGCCCCGCCAGTGCCGGGGGCCGATCACCGCTGGGCCCTCGATCATGGCGTGCAGATCGGCGGCGCGGCGCTCGACCTGAGACGTCGCCAGCGGCACCCCTGCCCAGGCGCAGACCACCCGGGTCAACAACCGACCCAGCTCGTCGTAGAGCGACACCGGGCCGGCGCCCTCCCAGGCGGTGATCCGCGTCCGCCACTCGTCGTCGAAGAGCTGGCCGAGTCGCTGGATCGCGGCCGGCGTCATGATCGACATGAACATGGCCTTGCGGTCGGAGTGCTCCGGCCCGTCCAACCCCTGCACCCCACCCCGACCGGTCAGGGTCCGCTGCACCCGTAGCGGCATCGCGGTGTCACGTCGGAAGCGGTCGTTGTCGTAGAACAGCTCCGCCGCCGGCCGGCCGCGCAGGCAGATGGTCGTGGCGAGCAGGATCCGGGCCTGGAAGACATCGCTGCCGTACCGCTCGCAGCGCTCGCCGACGAACCGGTAACCGGCGCGGAGCAGTGCGAGGGTGCTGTCCGGGCTGCGGTCGACCGGCATGGTCGCCATCGGGTCTCCTCACGCGCAGGTGCGGCTGGTCGCCACAGACCTCCGCGGTTACCCCCGTCGACGCCGTTGAACCCCGCCCGGCTGGCCCCTCCCAGGAGCGGCGGAACCTGGTTTGCTGCTGGTGGGACGACCACGGGGAGGGCGGATGCGCGACAACAGATCGCCGCACTGGCGGCAGCGGCGAGCGGCCGGAGCACTGGGCGGAGGCCGCGACGGGCGGTCAGTGATCGGGCCGCCACGGCGACCCACCCGTCCGCACCGGTTCTTCACCGTGCACCTGGGCTTCACCGCGCCCGGCCCGGCCGAGGCGCGCGAACTGGCCGTGGCGTACGCCGAGGCGCTGAGCCTGCTCCGTTCGGAGGTGGCACTCGGGGCCGCGGCCCTGTCACCGGCGGACGCCTGGCAGCGGGCCGAGCGGCTGTTCTGCGGCGCGGTCGGCCCGGACGGGGAGCGCTGCGTCGACGTGGCCGGCCATCCGGGCTTCCATCACGCCCCGGGCCCCGGCGGCCTCGGCTGGGGCGACGGCGACGGCCCCGGCGATGGTTGACCACCGGTCCCGGCCGGTCACCCCCGCGAGTGCGTCGGCCCGGCCGCGCGCGTGGCCGTGCCGGTGTCCCGACCACGGGCACCGACACGGCGATCCACCGCCGACCGGTCGGCGGGCACGATCAATCCAGGTCGAACTCGCCGTCCTGCGCGCCGGCCACGAAGGCGTCCCACTCGGCCTGGGTGAAGACGAGCACCGGCCCGTCCGGCTCGGACGAGTTGCGCATTCCGATCAGGTCGTCGACGAAGGCGACCTCAACGGCGCTGTCGGAGGTGTCCCCCTCGGCCCGCTGCCAGACCGCCCGAGAGAGGTCGAAGTCGCCCTTGGGGTGCTGCGCCATGGTTCTTTCCTCCAGTGCCGAGGGTCATCTGGTGACCGGGTGCCGATCCCCATCGGGCAGGATAAGGGGATGGCGAGCCTGACCCGTGTAGAGGCGACCGCGCGTGGCGCGGCGATTACTGTCGAGTCCTATCAGGTGGACCTCGACCTGACCGGTGACGGTGACCTGTTCCGCTCGCGCGTCGAGATCCGGTTCCGGGCCACCGCCGGCGCCGCGACCTTCGCCGAGGTCAAGCCCGCCAAACTGCTCGGCGTACGCCTCAACGACCGTGACCTCGACCCCGATCTGCTCACCGACAACCGGTTGCCGGTCGACGACCTGGCCGCGGAGAACACGCTCGTCGTCGAGGCCGAGATGGCGTATTCCAAGACGGGCGAGGGCATACACCGCTTCGTCGACCCGGCCGACGGTGAGACCTACCTCTACGCCGAGTCTTTCCTCGACAACGCGCAGCGCATCTTCGCCGCCTTCGACCAGCCCGACCTCAAGGCCCCGTTCACCCTCTCGGTCACGGCGCCGCCAGAGTGGATCGTCGCCGGCAACGCCGAGGTGGCCGCCAACCCGACTCCCGGGCGCTGGGAGTTCGCCCCGAGCGCACCCCTGGCCACGTACTTCTTCTCGCTGATCGCCGGGCCGTACCACGTCCGCCGAGCCGAGCACGACGGCATACCGCTGGGCATCTACTGCCGGCGGTCGCTCGCCGAGCACCTGGACGCCGACGCCGAGGAGATCTTCACCATCACCCGGCAGTGCCTGGACCGCTTCCACCAGCTCTTCACCGAACGCTACCCGTTCGGCAAGTACGACCAGGCGTTCGTGCCCGAGTTCAACGGCGGCGCGATGGAGAATCCGGGCATCGTCACCTTCCGCGACGACTTCATCTTCCGCTCGGCGGTCACCGACACGCAGCGCGAGCAGCGGGCCGGCACCATCGCCCACGAGATGGCCCACATGTGGTTCGGTGACCTGGTCACCATGCGTTGGTGGGACGACCTGTGGTTGAACGAGTCCTTCGCGGAGTACCTCGGCACCCGGGTGACCGCCGAGGCGACCCGGTTCGATCAGGCCTGGACCACCTTCGCCATGCGTCGCAAGGCCTGGGGTTACGCCGCCGACCAGCGGCCCTCCACCCACCCGATCGCCCCGCAGGAGGTGGCCGACGCCGAGGAGGGCCTGCTCAACTTCGACGGCATCTCGTACGCCAAGGGCGCCAGCGTGCTGCGGCAACTGGTCGCGTGGCTCGGCGACGAGGCATTCCTCGCCGGCCTGAACGCGCACTTCGCCGCACACCGCTTCGGCAACGCCACCCTCGCCGACCTGCTGGCCAGCCTCTCCGCCAGCAGCGGGCGGGACCTGTCCGACTGGGCCGAGCTGTGGTTGCGCAGGGCGCAGGTCAACACGCTGAGTGCCGAGGTCGCCGTGGACGCCGACGGCCGCTACACCGAGGTGGCGGTGGTGCAGACCGCCCCCGCGTCGCACCCGGTGCTGCGCCCACACCGGATCGGCGTGGGCCGCTACTCGATGGACGGCACCGGGCGGCGCGACGAGGTGGACATCGACCCGAGCGCCGACGGGGGCCGGACCGTTCTCGGGGCGCTGACCGGCGAGCCGGCGGCCCGGCTGCTGCTGCTCAACGACGGTGACCTCACCTTCGCGAAAGTACGCCTCGACCCGGCGTCGGCGGACGCCGTCGCGCTCGTGCTGCCCGGTCTGACCGACCCGCTGGCGAGGGCGGTGCTCTGGCGCGAGGCACTGGACGCGGCGATCGACGGCGAGCGGCCGGTCACCGGCCTGATCGACCTGATGGTCGCCGCGCTGCCTGCCGAGACCGAGGTGATCATCGCGGAGGATGTGCTGACGCTCAGCCGGTCACTGGTCGACCGCTACCTCGACCCGCCGACCCGGGCCACGGCGCTGGCCAGGGTCGCGGGGGCGTGCCAACGGTTGCTCGACGGCGCGCCGGCCGGGGAGTCGTTGCAGCTCGCCGCCGCCCGGGGTTGGATCGCCGCGACCAGCGATGCGGATCTGCTCGTCGGTTGGCTCGCCGGCCGGGACGTGCCGGCCGGTCTGAAGGTCGACGCGGAGCTGCGCTGGGCGGTGCTGCGCCGGCTGGTGGTGCTGGAGGCCGCCGGCGAGGCGGAGATCGCCATCGAGGCCGCCGCCGACAACAGCTCCACCGGCGCGGAACGGGCCGCCCGGTGCCGGGCGGCGCTGCCCGACCCGATGGCGAAGCAGGCAGCCTGGGAGATCCTCGTGCGGGACACCGGGCTGTCCAACCGACTGTTGGAGGCGACCGCCGAGGGTTTCTGGCAACCCGAACAGGCCGAGCTGACCGCCGCGTACGTCGATCGGTACTTCGCGGAGATGCCGGCCGCCGCGCACCGGCGTACCCCCTGGACGGCCGATCGGGTCGCGGCCCTGGCGTTCCCCCGCTACACCGTGGCGCAGCCCACCCGGGAGGCGGCCGCGGCGCTGCTGGCCCGCGACGACCTGACTCCCGGCCTGCGCCGGGTGGTGACCGACGCCGACGACGACCTGCGCCGCGCGCTGGTCGCCCGGACGGCGGTGGCCGCCGCCTCGGCCTGAACGCTGACCAGCGCGGGTGGCCGGCCGGCCACCCGCGCCCACAGCTCAGCGCAGGGCGGGCTCTGCCGTGACCGGCGCGTCCCAGTCGATGACGTAGCGCTGCTCGCCGGCGATGGTCTTCTCCGGGTCCAGCACCGTGCGCACCATCAGCGGCATCAGCAACGGCATCAGCGTCCGCGCGACCGCACCGGGGGCTTTCGCATGGTTGATCCGGGCGGCGCGGGCCGCGACCTTCTCCACCCGCGTGCGACGCAGGCGCACGTACGCGGCGAACGCCGCCTCGACGTCCGGCAGGTCGCGCAGGCAGCGGGCGAGCTGCACCGCGCTCTCGATGGCCAGTGAGGCACCCTGCCCCGAACTGTTCGACGGCGCGTGCGCCGCGTCGCCGACCAGCACCATCCGGCCCCGATGCCAGTGCGGCACGGGCGGCATGATCTGCAACGACCCGACCACCTGGAGGTCGTCGGCGTTGCTGGTCGCGATCAGCTCCCGGCCCGGGTCGTCGTCGCCGTAGGTGGCGCGTAGCGTGTCCAGCCACTGCTCCGCCGGCACCGCCCGGGCCTCGACCAGACTCATCGGCCGTTGCTGCGGCAGGTTGGCCCCCCACCGGGTGCCGCCGCCGGGCTCCGGCCAGTACAGGTAGTAGCCCCGTCGGCCGAACGCGAACGTCATCGTGCCCGGCTCGGCGTCCACCTCGTGTCGGGCCACCGCCTCGAAGCCGAGCAGCCCGGTGAACCGGGGGCCGGGCGCGGCCGGGTCGATGAGACCCCGGACCGTGGACCGGATTCCGTCCGCGCCGACCAGGATGTCGGCGGACGCGGTGCTGCCGTCCTCGAAACGTGCGATCACGCCGTCGGTGGTCTGCTCGGCGTCGACCAGCCGCTTGCCGTACGCGAACGGCACGCCCTCAGCGAATGCCTGGTCGTGCAGCACCTGGTACAGCTCGGCCCGGTGCACCACGTGCAGCGGCGGCACCCCGGCCAGCGTGGGTAGGTCGATGCGGCGTCGGCCGGCGGCGAGGGTGTTGCGTCCGATCGGTGTGGCGATCGCCGTCACCGCCTCGTGGACGCCGACCGTACGCAGCGCCCCCACGCCGTTGGGCGCGAGGGCGAGGGTGCCGCCGATGCCGTTGGCCGTGGTCGGGTACGCCTCGTAGACGGTTGCGGTGATGCCGGCGCGGCGCAGCGCGAGCGCTGTCACCGGCCCGGCGATGCCACCGCCGATGACGATCGCGGTTCGTACCGTGGTCATGCTCTCTCCCTCGGTGTGGTTGCGCGGGCGCGCGGACCTGGTGTGGTCGGTGCGCGGGCGCGTGGACCTGGGAGGGAGCCCGGTTATCCTCGTGGTTGCCGCTTCGGGCCGGGTGCCTTCCCAGGCGTCGGTTCGGGGTCAGGGCCCCGGTGAGGTGTTGGCGCACCTCGCCGGGGCCGTTCTTCATTCGGTGGTGTCGGCTCTCCGGCTGCTGGTGGTTGTGGTGTCGGTGCTGTCGGGGCTGGTCTTCGGTGTGCTGGTTCTCTCGGCCAACTCGGTCAGCTCGGCCGGCATCTCGCCGGTCTCGTGGAAGGCCCGCCAGGTGTCCAACCCGGGGTAGCGTCCCGAGGTCAGCTCCGCCAGCAGTGCCCGCAGCCAGGCGGCCTCCGCGTCCCGCATGGCGAGGTCGTACTCCGACTCCACCAGAAACAGCCGTGGAATCTCCCGCAGGTGCGCGTCGAGCGTTTCGCGGTCCTGGCGGATCGCGGCCTCCAGCAGGTCGAGCCGTTGTTGCAGCAGGTTGGTGGCCTCGTCGGGATGCAGTGCGGCGAGCACGGACAACCCGGCCCGGAAACGGGGGTGCTCCGCCATCGGGGTGGAGACCAGCTCGCGCGCCCAGTCGACCAGCTCGGCCCGGCCCGCGTCGGTGATCCGGTACACGGTGCGTTCCGGGCGTCGGCCCTCGCGCACACTCTCGACCGCCTCGATCAGGTGGTGTTTGTCGAGGTTGCCGATCACCGTGTAGAAGGACCCCCACTTGAACTCCATGTCCTGGTCCTTGCCCCAGGCGCGAAGTGCGGTGGCGATCTCGTACGGGTGCATCGGCCGCTGGACCAGGGCGGACAGCACGGCCAGCGCCAGCAGGTTGCCGACCTTGCGCCGCTTCGGCACGACGCCCCCCTTCGCTCGTCGACGGTTACTCGTCAACGAATATACGCTGCCGTGCGGGACGATGCGACCCCCTTGTTGCGGGACGTGGCCCGGAGAGGGTGACGTACGGCGGTGCCGGGCCGGGACGGTCGGCCGCGACGCTCGGCCTACGATCACTGGGTGGAGGAAGATATCCGGCGGATCGGGATCATGGGTGGCACCTTCGACCCGATCCACCACGGGCACCTCGTCGCGGCCAGTGAGGTGGCGGACCGGTTCGGCCTGGACGAGGTGGTCTTCGTCCCCACCGGGCAGCCGTGGCAGAAGGCTGACGAGCCGGTCAGTCCGGCCGAGGACCGTTACCTGATGACCGTGATCGCCACCGCCTCCAACCCTCGCTTTCAGGTCAGTCGGGTCGACATCGACCGGAGCGGGCCGACCTACACGGTCGACACGCTGCGTGACCTACAGGCTGAGTACGGCCCCAAGGTGCAACTCTTCTTCATCACCGGCGCGGACGCCCTGCAACGCATCCTGTCCTGGAAGGACCTGGACGAGATCTTCGAGCTGGCTCACTTCATCGGCGTGACCCGGCCCGGTTTTCCGTTGAGCGACAAGCACCTCCCGGCGGACACCGTCAGCCTGATCCAGGTGCCCGCGATGTCCATCTCGTCGACCGACTGTCGTGCCCGGGTCGCCAGAGGCGAGCCGGTCTGGTACCTGGTGCCCGACGGTGTGGTGCAGTACATCGCCAAGCGGAGCCTCTATCAGCGCTGAATGCATCCGTTATGCCCGGGTTTGCCCTCGTAACCGGTCAGAACTGCACGATCGCGGTGCCACCGGGTATGAGACGCTTGGAGGATCGCACGCTTGATCGAAGGAGAACGGTGACAGTTTCCGAACGCGCTCACGAGCTGGCTATCGCGGCCGCCCAGGCCGCCGCCGACAAGAAGGCGCAGGACATCGCGATCATCGACGTCGGCGACCAGCTCGCCATCACCGACGCGTTCGTGCTCGCCGCTGCCCCCAACGAGCGTCAGGTGCAGGCCATCGTCGACGCCATCGAGGAGAGCCTGCTGGAGCTGCCGGAGAAGGCGAAGCCGGTGCGGCGCGAGGGCGAGCGGGGTGGCCGTTGGGTGCTGCTCGACTACGTCGACATCGTGGTGCACGTCCAGCACACCGAGGAGCGCGAGTTCTACGGGCTCGACCGCCTCTGGAAGGACTGCCCCACCATCCCGTTCGTCGACCGCGACCTGGTCGAGGCCGACGCCAGCGGGTCCGCCGCCGCCGAATGACCCGACTGATCGTCTGGCGGCACGGCAACACCGACTGGAACGCCGCCAACCGTGTCCAGGGGCAGACCGACGTACCCCTCAACGAGCTTGGTCGCGACCAGGCCCGCGCCGCCGCGCCGCTGCTCGCGGCGCTGCGACCCGACGCCATCGTGTCCAGCGACCTGAGCCGCGCTGCGGAGACCGCCGCCGCGCTCGCCGCGCTGACCGGCCTGCCGGTCCGCACCGACGCCCGGCTGCGCGAGCGGCACTTCGGTCAGTGGCAGGGTCTGTACCTCACCGAGGTCGCCGAGCGCTTCCCCGACGAGTACGCGCGCTGGCGGGCCGGCGACCCGGACCCGGGCGCGGATCTGGAGCCGCTGCGCGCCCTCGGCGAGCGGGTCGGCGCCGCGCTGCGGGAGGCGGCCGAGGCCGCAGCCGGCGGCACGGTGGTGATCGCCACCCACGGTGGCGGCTCCCGACAGGGCATGGGCCATCTGCTCGGCTGGGACCCCGGTGTGCTGCGCTCAGTCGGTTCGTTGGCCAACTGCCACTGGAGTGAGCTACGGCACGACGACCGAGCGCCGGCCATCGGGCGTCCGCAGGACGTCAGTGGCTGGCAGTTGCGGGCGCACAACGTCGGCCTGATCACCGCACCGGTCGCCGTCGACGCGATCTGAGCGCTCGCGCCTCGGCGTTCACGGCCTCCATCGGCTAGCGTGCCGGGCATGCCCGTCGCGGTTGTCATCGACTCCACCGCCTACCTTTCGCCCGAGCTGGTGCAGGCGCACCGGCTGACCGTCGTGCCGTTGACCGTCGTGCTCAACGGCGCGGAAGGGCTGGAGGGGGTGGAGACCCAGCCGGCCGACGCGACCCTGGCACTGAGTGCCCGCCGGGTCACCGCGACCACCTCCCGCCCGGCACCCGAGCAGTTCGCCCGCACGTACCGCCGACTGCTCGACGCCGGTGCCGACGGGATCGTCTCAGTGCACCTCTCCGCCGCGCTGTCCGGCACGGTGGATGCCGCCCGGCTGGCCGCCGCCGACCTGGACGGCCGGGTGGAGGTCGTGGACAGTCGCTCGACGGGCATGGGGCTGGGCTTTCCAGCCATCGCCGCCGCGACCGCCGCCGAGGCCGGGGCCGACCTCGCCGGGGTACGCGACGCGGCGCTCGCCGCCGTTGCCCGCACCACCGTCTGGTTCTACGTCGACACGCTGGAGTTCCTCCGCCGGGGCGGCCGGATCAACGCGGCCGAGGCACTGGTCGGCACCGCTCTGTCCGTCAAGCCGATCATGCACATGCCGGACGGGGCGATCGTGCTGCGCGAGAAGGTCCGCACCGCAAGCCGGGGAGTGGCCCGTCTCGTGGACCTGGCCGTCGAAGCGGCCGGTGACGACGACGTGGATCTCGGGGTGCACCACCTGGCCGCACCGCAACGGGCCGAGGCGTTGCGCGCCGCGCTCACCGAACGGTTCGGCGACCGGCTGCACGACACGTACGTCTCCGAAGCGGGTGCCGTCGTCGCCGCGCACGCCGGGCCAGGGCTGGCCTGTGTGGTCGTCCACCGTCGCCCGGAGGGCTGAGCCGTGCTCACGTCGTGCGTGGTGACCGGAGGCGGTCGCGGTGTCGGCCGCGCCGTGGTGGAACGGCTGCTGGCGACCGGTGCCACGGTCGTCGTCCTGGAACACGACGCCGACGCGGTCGACTGGCTGGCCGGCCATCCGGCCGCCGATCGGCTGATCGCGGTGGTCGGCGACGCCGCCGACGAGCAGGTGGCCGAGCGCGCCGCCGAGCTGGCGGACCGCGCCGCACCGCTGACCGGCTGGGTGAACAACGCAGCGGTGTTCCGCGACGCCACGCTGCACTCCGCGTCGGCCGACACGGTCCTGGACCTGATCGGGATGAACCTGCGCCCAGCCGTCGTGGGCGCCGCGGTCGCCGTCCGCCGCTTCCTGGCCCGCGCCGACGGCGGCGCGATCGTCAACGTCTCGTCGCACCAGGCCCGTCGACCGGTGTCCGGCGCCCTGCCGTACGCGACGGCGAAGGCCGCCGTGGAGGGGCTGACCCGGGCGCTGGCCGTCGAGTACGGGCGGCACGGCATCCGCGCCAACGCGGTAGCGCTCGGCTCGATCGCCACCGAGCGGCACGCCGAGTTCCTCGCCACCCAGGAGCCCACCCAGGCCGAGTGGATCGACGCCGAGCTGACCAGGCTGCACCCGGTGGGCCGCATCGGGCGGGCCGACGAGGTGGCCGAGGCGGTCGCGTACCTGCTGTCGCCAGCGGCGAGCTTCGTCAACGGGGTGACGCTGCCGGTGGACGGCGGCCGGGCCGTGCTCGGCCTCGACCCGGAGGCCCGCTGACCGTTCTCGTCGCTCGGCTTCTAGCTGCAACGCCGTTCAGTTAGGCGTTTTGGTGGGCCGTCAAGCGTGTCGTGGAGACGAGGCAGCGGA
>NZ_JBAKHR010000056.1:0-18564 GCF_036902955.1 Micromonospora sp. CPCC 205558 | reverse complement strand
CGGCGGCGGGGCGGCGGCGGGGCGGCGGCGGCGGGGCGGCGGCGCCGGGGCGGCGGCGGCGGCGGGGAACCTACGGTTGGGGGGGTACGTCCGATCGGGATGAGATTCGCATCGACGGCCGTCACGGCGGTCGCGCTCCTGGCCGCGCTCCTGACCGGTTGCACCAGCGTCGACCGAGCCCCCACCGCCACCCCGGCCCAACCCTCGGCCGCCACCGCCACCAGCCCGGCCGCCCCGGCCACCGGCACCTCGCAGCCGACCACCGCCCCCACCGTCAGCGCCGGGGCCGGCGGCGTAACGCCCCAGGTGACGCTGCGAGCCTCCGGCGGCTTCACCGGCCGCGGTGACGTCATCGTCGTCGAACCGAACGGCCAGTGGACCGTGACGGACCGGGCCGGCAGCCGGCGCACCGGTCGGCTCACCCCTGCCGACCAGGGCCTCCTGGCGGGACTGGCCGCCGACCCCCGGCTCTCCACCGAGGCGGGGCAACCGACCACCGCGACCAACTGCGCGGACGTGATGCACTACCGCCTCACCGTGGGCAGCAACGAAACTGGGTACGCCGACTGCCCGGCCGAAGGGCCCCCGCCGCCGGCTACGCAGGCCCTGGTCAAGCTGCTGCTGCGGGCCACCGGCACCTATACCAGGTAGTCCGGGGGCAGGCCGGTGCCCCGCAACTCCGCCGGAAGGTGGGCGACGTCGTTGACGGCGATCAGGTTCGGCGGGCCGGAGGGGCTGTACCGGATCACGGTCAGCCCTGCGTTGTGCGAGTTCAAGCCCAGCCACCGCTGCTCCGGCGCGTCGAGGGCGTGCCGCACCAGCCAGCCGATCAGGAAGGTGTGCGTCACCACCAGCTCGCGGACCGGCTCGTCACCGGCTGTCGCCTCCGTGGCCGGACCGGCGAACCGCCGCACGGCCGCCGCCGTCACCTGCGGCCCGTCGACCCGCTGGGCCGCCGAGAACTGGGCCAGGAACTTCGCGTACGCGGGCGGCAGGTCGGTCGGGTCCGTGTCGTGTGGAAGGTGGTCGCCGGCCAGTTCCGTCTCGTACACCGGAACATCGGGCAGTGACTTGGCGATCAGCTCGGCGGTCTGCGCGGCCCGGCGCAGCGGCCCGTGGTGGACGGCGGCGAACCGGTGGCCGCGCAGGCGTTCACCGAGCAGGGTGGCCTGCTGCCGGCCGCGCTCGGACAGGCCGGTGTCGGGCTCCTCGGCAGTTGAGCCGGTCAGCTCGGTCAGGTCCCGCTCGGCGTGTCGGGTCAGGTACAGCAGTCGGGTCACCATGGCAGCCACCTCAACACACCGGGAGGCACGGTCGCGACCCGGTGCCTCCCGGCCCCGCACATGTCGGCTCAGTCGGCCCGGCCGGATGCCGCTCGCGCGAAGGTGACCGACACCCACAGCCAACCGGCCGACACCGCCAAGCCGAACGCCACCATCACGGCCGGTGCCGGTCGGACCATCAACGTGACCCAGGCCACCGCGAAGAACACCCCGGTCACCAGGCTGTACACGGCTCGACCGGGTGCGCCCTGCCGCGCGGCCCGCCAGGCCGCCAGCACCGTCGCCGCGATCAGCGACACGAAGGCGACCGCCGCCACCAGGAAGTGCAGGCCCCCGTGCCAACTGATCTCACCGGCGCCCGGAGGCGTACCGGCCGGGAACCCGTCGGCCGGATCGGCGCTGAAGATCGCCGCCCCGACCAGGCCCAAGCCGTACACGGCGAGCAGTCGCGGCAGCCAGACCGACCCGTCACCTTCGCCGGTACGGCGGCGCAGCGCGGCCGCGCCCAGTACACAGAGCACGCCGCTGACCAGGAACGTGACGATCTGGATCCAGCCCAGCTCGCCGGTGCTCAACACGCTGACCGGGTGCCGGCGGAAGTCGAAGCCGTCCCGCGTCGACGCCTGCACGATCGCCGAGGCGGCGAAGATCGGGCCGGCGAGCACCCCGCCGATCAGCAGTGCGCGGTCCCGGCCGACAGCCGCCGGCCGGACCACTGGAAGAGACGCGGCCTGGCTCATCGCCCGCCCCCTACGCCCGCGGGAACATCTGGCCGATGCGGATCTTGTTTCCGAACGGGTCCCGGATGCCGAAGTCGATCCCGTACGGGCGCTCGGTCGGCTCGTCAGTGATCTCGACGCCCTTCGCCACAAGATCCTCGTGCGTCTTACGGGCATCGTCGGTGGTCATGAAGAGATACCCGCCGAGGGCACCCTTGGTGAGCAGCTCCCGGACCTGCTCGGCGGTGGCCGGGTCCAGCGCGGGCGGGCCGGGCTTCTCCAACAGGATTTCCCGCTCCGGGTCGCCGGGCAGGTTGACAGTCAACCACCGCATGAAGCCGAGGTCCTGATCGGTGTTGACCTCCATGCCGAGCTTGTTGACGTAGAAGTCAAGCGCGGCGTCCTGGTCGAGGACGTAGATCTGGGAGCGGCTGATCGCGTTCATCGTCATGCCCATGACGTTAGAGGTCGACCGTGACCTGCGGCTTATCCAAAACTGCTGGGTCGGGTCCAAGCTTTGGTGAAGCACGACGGCACGTTGGCCGGAGCGACGCGCTGACGCCGGAAATCCGAGGGCGACTCCCCGACGATCTGCCGGAAGGTTCGACTGAACGTGCCCAGGCTGCCGAAGCCGACGGCGTAGCAGATGTCCGTCACGTCCCGGTCGGTCTCCACCAGCAACGCCATCGCCCGCTCCACCCGCCGGCGCTGCAGGTAGCGGTGCGGGGTCTCACCGAAGGTGGCCCGGAAGGTACGGATGAAGTGCGCCTGCGAGACGAGCGCGATCCGGGCCAACGCGGGAATGTCCAGAGGCTCGGCGTACGCCCGGTCCATCGCGTCCCGGGCGCGCAGCATCGCCCGGTTCGACTCCTCCACCGCGCGACTCATCGGCCCCCGCCCGTTAGTTGTGTCCCTTGGCCTTCTCGACCTCGTCCATGTCCACCACCTGCATACCCCGCCGACCTCGGCGACGCGCGTACGGGCGCTCATCGGGCGACAGGAGCGCCTCCAACTCATCGGAGTAGGGAACGTCCCGGCTCAGGATCGCCTCGAACTCATCTGAGTGCGCGGCGCAGCGGTCGGTGATGCCGTGGCGGTCGCCGGCGCTGATGGTGTAGGTCCGCACGGGAATTGAAGGGTTCCGGCAGACGTCGCATACGTTGATCTCGATCCGCACTTGCAACCCTGTCTGATCAGTTCCTAACATCTCCCACTGCTCGGTGCTGAGAGGTGGGCATGACCGCAAGCAAGCTCGTGGACCCGGATGAGTTTATTCGCTGGTACGGGGAGGGGAAGACCTACTCCTGGATCATGGACGAGTACCGGCGCAAGTACGGCCTGCAGATCGGCAGCGGAACCATCTCCAACTGGCGCCACCAGCTCGGGATCAAGAAGCGCGCCGTACGCGACAGCAAGCTGATCCCGTGGGCGGTGAGGCGCGAGCACCGTGCCAACCACATCCTGCAGATGCTGCGCACCGAGGCTCGCCACCGCGCCGGCGAGCCGGTCCCGCCCGATCGGCTGAAACAGCTCCGGGGCTGGCTGGACAACCTGGCCGAGCAGGATGCGGTCGCTCACTACGAGCCGGACACCCCGCAGGGCTGGTGGCTGGTCCCCCGACGCCCCGGAGTCGACGAGGACCTGATCCGCGAGCCTGGCCTCGTTACCCGATCCCGCGGCTCCAGGAGCTAGCGCAATCTCTGGCGTGCGTCCGAGGATCGGCTCACCGATTCAGCTCACGCTCCGGGCAGTCGGCGTACAGCCAAAAGCTCCTTCCAACAGCATTCCTGTCACGGTCGCTGGCGGCAGCCTTTGCAGGGCGGCGCGGCTTCCCTGGCGCCTGCATACTTCCACTCATGGATCGCAGAACACAGCGGATGACGTCCGGCGCCGCTGTGCTCCTGGTTATGGCGCTGGTGGGCGGCGCCTCGTGGCACTTCCTCGACAATCTGGAGGGCCGCCTCCAGGAGAAGGTCGGCGACATCGTCGACCTTCGGGAGAGCCCGCTGCACGAGAGCGCAGTGGCTGACGCCGCGGAGAAGGTCGACAGAGTCCTCTTCCGGTTCGAATACGACCACCTCTACCAGGCGGACAAGTACGCACACTCCGCGGGCCAGCACCCCGACGTCAAGGTCCTCGCGATCACCGGCGAGACGCACTGGCAGACCGGCGTGACCCTGGTGCTCCAGGTGACCGGTCATGGCGTGGAGATCGGCGCGGATGGCTCAAAGATCAAGGAACGCGACGAGCACATCTGCTTTCGTCTCCAGCTCGGCCCGGAGAACGACACCCGCGACGACGACATCGCATGCCCGACGGGAGCTTCCGTACCGGTCACCAAGGACCCGTCGCTCACCGGCATCGATGACCGCCTGAAGAGCGCCCTGCAGTCCGCCGGCTCGAACGAAGACGCCGTCCGCGCGGCGCTCGTCGGCCTGCAGCTCGACCCGGCGATTCGCCAGGACGTCGGCGCGAGGATCGGCATCGTTGGTGTCGGTTTGCGAGCCTCGCAGTACGACTGCATCCTGGCCCGCATCACCTCAAAGGGAGCGGAGCTTTGGCGGCCCGCGCACACTCAGCTAGCCCCGGGCGAAATGAGCTGCACTGCGGAGACCGCCTTGAGCAGCGCTTTCGGGAAGTACCCGCACTGACACAGAGTCCAGGTCGGTGATCTGGGCTCTGTGCCGAGCGGCCTGATGGGATCGAACCGTCGACCTGCGCATTACGAGTCGGCTCCGCGCCGCTGGTCCACCACCTGGCCCTCGTCCCAGGAATGCGCCCCCGTCCGCGATCGTCCGCTCATGCTCGCTGGTTTGGCTGCTCGAGGTTGACAGCTCTTGCCGGCGTCAGTCGTGCCAGGCTCGGGGGCACCGATCGGCGCTGTCACGTCGACCCGCTGCCCGGCCACTACCGGATCCGCCTCGGGATGTGCCCAAAGATCTTGATGGCCGATCGCCGAGTCGTCCATCCGCCAGCCTTGCCTCTAGCCCACGCCGGAGCGGGGTGCGCCCACCGGAGACACGCTCCACGAGTGTGGAGCTCAGAGCTCCTGCAGCCCGAGACACGACGCTTCCCCATGGGGCTGGAGCAGAATGCCCTTGATGATCGCTGTCGTGCGGATCGGCAGACAATCGTTGGCTTTCTTCGTTATGGCAGGAATGACGGGGCGGCCGACCCGATTAATCACCGGCGATATTCGGCCAGCCTGCAAGACCTTTTCTGCATCGGGCACGCATCGGGCACGCCGACGTCTCCATCCCGAAGGTTGATTGTCCCGTCCCGCTTGAAGTGGCACCTGGTGGCGAGTGCTGAGCTGCGGTCGTTCCAGGTGCGCCCGGACAAGATCGAGGTTAGCTGTCCGGATCTAAGTGGCACTTTCGGCGATGGGCTTGGCTGCCGTTGCTCGACCTGATCCCGGCTGGATCAGAGGCGAATACGTAGGTAGGCCCGGTCATCGAAGCTCACCTGTCCGGGCAAGATCGCCTTGGTGCCGGCAAGCTCCGCCACGCACCAGGGGTCCTTCGCCAGGAGCAAGGCAAGCTCTGACTCGGACGCGGCCAGTGTCGCGCCGATGACCGGATAGCCGTCGCTGGCAATCACCAGTTCGTCGATGCCATCGGGCACCGGATGCACGACCACCAACGACGGAGGAACGGGCCGCCCATCGATCGCGGCATATCCATATGGCCCGATGCTGTTGCGCATGGCACCCTGCCGCCCGGTCAGAGCTCGCGCCGCGAGTCGCCCTGGGTCCGCTTCCACCACCCGATCCATGCTGATTGTCCCGGCAGCGGCCTCCGCAGCGAGAACCGCAGCCCGGAACGACGCAGCGACGCGGTCGACAAGTTTGCGTGGCTGCCCGACCGACGCGGGGAGTCCGTTATAGGAGAAGCCGACGTCACCGATCTGCCAGATCTCCCGGCGCGCTCGCGAATAGACGGTGACCGCCGCGCTCGGCCGCTCGGCTGCTGTCAGCCCAGGGCCGAGGCGGGCCGCCAGTTCCGAGGTCATGGCCGCAACCGCCCGATGCGGGTCAACGTCGTGCGGCAGTTGCTGCACAGCGTCCCGGCAAGCCGCCATAGCCCACCATCCACCCGCCGCGCTCCCGTAGCGCCGGCCACTCACATCCGTAGCACCGTCAATGACAGCCGCATGCTCGGCGGTCACGACGATTGAGTCCTCGCAGACTTGCGGATCGCCGGACTTGCCCAGCACGAACTGCTCCACGATCTCCACAGTCTGATATTTCCCTACGACACTGGACCGCCTCGAGCCGGACGGTGCCAACTCGGTCCGGACGGTGCCACCTCACCCTAGAGCGGCAGTCTCCCTTCCGCGGCGAGGGTGGCGAGCAGTTGCGACAGGTGAGGGATATTGCTTTGGGTCGATGTTCGGCCGAGCGGCGGTTGACCGTGATTGTCCCCGTGGGGCCATCGTTTACCGCCCCTTGTCGCACGTAGATCGCACGTCCAGGCACGCCCACAAACCGCGCGCTGTTGCCATCCTGTCTGCCGCCGACCCGCCCTCCTGGGGAGCGGGGCCGCCGCCCGGCCCACCACGTCAAGGCGGCCTTGACGCACGTTCGGACGCTGGCGGGCCGGGTGGTTCTGCTCGGCGCGCCCGGGTCGCCGGCTGGCGGGGTGGCCCTGCGGCATTGAACGTCGCCGCATGGTTCTCAGCGCGACGTGCGCGCCGGTCCTGGTCCATCGCAAGAACCTGGAGCGGCCGGGCCTTCCTCACCAGTCTCAGCCGCTCCTTCGCCCGGCTCCGGGAAATCGCCGGCTTGTCTGGTGTCCGCTGCGGCACACCGTCGTATCGCTGCTGATGGAGCTGGGTGTACCGCCGCACGTCGTGCAGGCCATCGCCCGGCACGCCGACGTGAAGATCACGCTCAAGGTCTACGCCCACGCCAACCTCGACGCGACGCGTCAGGCGCCCGGCAAGCTCGACGGGAAGCTGTCGTGAGTGCCGTTGCTGTCAACCGGTCGACTCACGGCTTTGCCCGTCGGGAAAAGCCTGATGGAATTGGAGCCCCCGGCCGGGATCGAACCGGCGACATCTCGCTTACAAGGCGAGTGCTCTGGCCAGCTGAGCTACAGGGGCGCGTGCGTCGAGGTCAGCATAGCGACTGACGTCTGGTTATCCCGATCGCGAGGCCTCCCGAGCATGGGAATCGTCAACAACCCGACGCATGCCGGCTTGACGTGGCGTCGATTGATGTCTGAGCGTGCCCGAGTGACCGGAATGCGTAGGCCGCCTGTCGGGATGGGCCGCCCCCAGCCTTGGCAGCACGGGCAAACGCGTTTACGGTTCACTCACACGGACGACGACCGGGCGCCCCCGCGACCGGGCCGCCGTCCGCTGACCGGCACGGACACGTGCCGGTTGCTCCTTCACTCGGATCGTCCGGCACGTTCCTGCCGGTGAAAGGAAGCGCTTCACCATGGCTACGGTCACCTATTCCAAGGCGTCCCGGGTCTACCCGGGCCAAGAGCGTCCCGCCGTCAACGAGCTGGACCTCGAGATCGGCGACGGCGAGTTCCTCGTCCTGGTCGGCCCCTCCGGTTGCGGTAAGTCCACCAGCCTGCGGATGCTCGCCGGCCTGGAGGACGTGGACGCCGGTTCGATCTACATCGACCAGCGTGACGTCACTCACCTTCCCCCGAAGGCCCGCGACATCGCGATGGTCTTCCAGAACTACGCCCTCTACCCGCACATGACGGTGTACGAGAACATGGCGTTCGCCCTCAAGCTGCGCAAGACCTCCAAGTCGGAGATCGACCGGCGGGTCAAGGAAGCGGCCGGGCTGCTCCAGCTGGAGGAGTACCTCAGCCGGAAGCCGAAGGCGCTCTCCGGTGGTCAGCGTCAGCGTGTCGCGATGGGCCGGGCGATCGTCCGCGAGCCGCAGGTCTTCCTCATGGACGAGCCGCTGTCGAACCTCGACGCCAAGCTCCGTGTGCAGACCCGTACCCAGATCGCGTCGCTGCAGGCCAAGCTGGGCGTCACCACGGTCTACGTCACGCACGACCAGGTCGAGGCCATGACCATGGGTCACCGGGTCGCGGTGCTGCTCGACGGTGTCCTCCAGCAGGTGGACACCCCGCGGGCGCTCTACGACACCCCGGCCAACGTGTTCGTCGCCGGCTTCATGGGCTCTCCCGCCATGAACATCAAGACCGTTCCGCTGAACGAGCGGGGCGCCGAGTTCGCCGAGCTGAACATCCCGCTGACCCGGGAGCAGGTCGCGGCGGCCCGCGCCGAGGGTGGCGACGGCAAGGTCACCGTGGGCTTCCGCCCGGAGGACTGCGAGCTGGTCAGCCCGACCGAGGGCGGCATGCCGGTCGTGGTCGAGCTGGTCGAGGACCTCGGTTCGGACGCCAACGTCTACGGCCACGCCGCGCTGGGTGGCAACTCGGAGCGCTTCGTCGTCCGCACCGACCGGCGCAACATGCCGAACATGGGTGACACCGTGTTCGTCAAGCCGGTCGCCGGTCGCAGCCACGTCTTCCACGCCTCCACCGGCAGCCGGATCTGACGTAACGTCGTACCGACAGGGGGCGGTCCGCTTCGGCGGGCCGCCCCTTCGGCGTCCCCCTGCGGAGCCGGCGCCCTGATCGGCATCGCCGCCGTGCACCAGCGGCTGACCTGACGCCTGGACGGCGAGCGCGGGCCGCTCTGGTTGCTCCCGACCGTACTGCTGATGGCGTTTGCCGGGACGCTGCTCTTCGTCGCGTGGACCCACCAGATCTGACCACGAAGGCGCCCTCCCGCGCTCGGCGGGAGGGGGCCTTCGTGGACGTTGCTCTAGAGCTCGACGGAGCGCCGGCGGGCGACCTCGGCCAGGGCGACCGCCGCCGCCACGCTGGCGTTGAGCGACTCGACCTCGGAGATCATCGGAATGCTGACGGTCAGGTCGCAGGTCTCCCCGACCAGGCGGGAAAGACCGCGCCCCTCGGATCCGACCACCACCACCAGCGGACCGACCGCGGCCTCCAGGTTGTAGAGGTCGGTGTCGCCGTCGGCATCCAGGCCGACGACCATGAAGCCAGCGTCGCGGCACGCCTTCAGCGACCGGGTCAGGTTGGTCACCTGCGCCACGGGCACCCGCGCGGCCGCGCCGGCGCTGGTCCGCCAGGCGGTCGCGGTGATCCCGGCGGCACGACGCTCGGGTACGAAGACACCCTGCGCGCCGAACGCGGCAGCCGACCGGATCACGGCGCCCAGGTTGCGCGGGTCGGTGACACCGTCCAGCGCGACCAGCAGCGGAGCCTGCTGCTCCAGGGCAGCGGCGACCATGTCCTCGAACGGCTGGTACGCGAAGGGCGGCACCTGCAGGCCGACGCCCTGGTGCAGCACCCCGCCGGTCATCCGGTCCAACTCGGCGCGGCTGATCTCCAGGTTGGCGATGCCACGGTCGGCGGCCGTCCGGATGATCTCGTTGATCCGGTCGTCCATGTCGATGCCCTGGGCGGTGTAGAGCGCCGTCGCCGGCACGTTGGCGCGCAGCGCCTCCAGCACCGGGTTACGCCCGACCAGCAGCTCAGGAGTGTCCTTGGACGGGTTGGACTTGCGGCCCGGCGTCACCCGCGGGCCGGACCGCCCGGTGGGCTTGCCACCCCGTCCGCCGGCGGCACCCCGACCGACCGGTACGCCCCGACCGCCGCCCCGGCCCCAGGTGGTGTCCTTGCTGCCAGGCTGACCGATCTTGGGGGCACGCCCCTCCTCGGCTGCCGCGCGGCGCTCCTTGTCCTGCTTCCAGGCGGTGCGCTGGGGCAGCTTCTCGGTGCCCGAGTAGCCCTTGTGCCACGGCCGCTCGTCGGCGGGCAGGGTGCGACCCCGACCGGCCAACGAGTCCTTGTTCTTGCCACCGGAGCCCTTGGGGGCGCTCGCCTTCGACGTCAGTCGCCGGCCACGGCGCTGCGAGTTGCCGGCCATCAGTCCTGCTCTCCAATAGTCCAACGGGGGCCCTGGGGGGTGTCCTCGACCACCACGCCGGCCAGCTTGAGCTGGTCACGCACCGCGTCTGCGGCGGCCCAGTCCTTGCGGCCCCGCGCCTGCGCACGCTGCTCCAGGGCCAACGCGATCAGGGAATCCACCACGGCGCGAAGATCGTCCGATGGGGCGCCACTGGTCCATGCCGGGTCGAGGGGGTCGATCCCGAGGATATCCAGCATTGCCCGCACTGCGGCCAGCGTGGTGCGGACGGTCACATCGTCGCCGGCGCTCAGCGCGGTGTTGCCGTCCCGAATGTGCTGTTGCAGCACGGCCAGCGCGGCGGAGGTGTTGAGGTCGTCGTCCATCGCCGCGACGAAGCCGGCGGGCAGGTCACCGAACTGCCCGGCACCGACCCGCTCGGCGGCCCGCTGCACGAAACCCTCGATCCGCCGGTACGCGGTGGCCGCGTCGCGCAGCGAATCCTCGGAGTAGTCGATCACCGAGCGGTAGTGCGCGGCGGCGTAGTAGTAGCGCAGCTCCACCGGCCGCACCCCGAGCGAGTCCACGTACGCCAGGCCCAGCGCGTTGCCAGCGGACTTGCCCATCTTGGCCCCGCCGATGCTCAACAGCCCGTGGTGCACCCAGTAGCGGGCGAACGGCAGCCCGGCCGCCTGGGACTGGGCGATCTCGTTCTCATGATGGGGGAACGTCAGATCCAGGCCGCCGCCGTGAATGTCGAACTCCGGGCCGAGGTAGCGCCAGCACATCGCCGAGCACTCGATGTGCCAGCCCGGACGGCCCAGCCCCCACGGCGAAGGCCAGTAGGCGTCCGCCGGCTCGTCCGGTTTGGCGCCCTTCCACAGCGCGAAGTCGCGCGGGTCCCGCTTGCCCCGATCCGGGGCGTCCCCGGCGGACTGCATGGCGTCCGGAGACTGACCCGACAGCGACCCGTACGCCGGCCAGGACGCCACGTCGAAGTAGACGTCGCCCGAGCCGTCACTCGCCGGGTACGCATGCCCGTCGGCGATCAACTTCGTGATCAGCTCGTGCATCTCGGGGATGTGCCCCGTGGCGCGCGGCTCATAGGTGGGCGGCAGCACGTTCAACGACCGGTAAGACTCGGCGAGCAGCAGCTCGTTGGCGTACGCGATCGACCAGAACGGACGACCCTGCTCGCCCGCCTTGACCAGAATCTTGTCGTCGATGTCGGTCAGATTGCGAATGAAGTTGACCTCGTAGCCGGCAGCCATCAGCCAACGGCGCAGGACGTCATAGTTGACACCGGAGCGAAGGTGACCGATGTGCGGCGGGGCCTGGAGGGTGAGACCACACAGGTAGACCCCCACCTTGCCGGCTTCCCGCGGGACGAAGTCCCGCACCGATCGGGTGGCGGTGTCATACAGGCGTAGCGTCACCGTACAAGGGTAGCTGTCCGTGCCTGTCCGGGTCCGCCGGTGCCCGGGTCGTACGCTGCCAGGCGTGGATGCGACCGCACGCTCCGGTGGCTCCGGTGACCCGCCAGCCAACGCCACCACCCCCGCCGACCCGGCCTTCGGGCCGGCTGACGCCCGTGTGGGGCGGGCTGACGCGGCTCTCGGGCCGGCAGACGCCGGTGTGCGGCGGGCTGACGCGGCTCTCGGGCCGGCAGACGCTGGCGCAGGACGGGCTGACGCTGTTGCTGGGCGGGGCGGGGAGACGTCACAGACGTTGGACCGGGGGTTGCGGCTGCTGCACCTGGTCGCCGACGCCGCTGGCGGTCTGACCGTCACCGAGGCCGCGAATCGGCTCGGCATCGGCCGGGCCGCCGTCTACCGACTGGTCAGTGCCCTGACCGCGCACGGCATGCTGCGCCGCGACGGAGAAGGTCGGCTGCGCCTCGGGGCCGGGTTGCTGCACCTGGCCCGCCGAGCCCAGCCGCTGCTCGCCGAGGGTGCGCTCCCCGCGCTGCGCCGCCTCGCCGAGCAGGCCGGTGCCACCGCGCATCTGACCGTCGTCGAAGGTGGAGAGGGCGTTGCCCTGGCCGTGGTCGAGCCGAGCTGGACGTCGTTCCACGTCGCGTACCGGGCCGGGGCACGGCATCCATTGGACCGTGGAGCTGCGGGCCGGGCGATCCTGGCCGGTCGAGCCGGGGTGGCAGAGGCGGTCAGCAGCAGCGGAGAGTTGCAGGCCGGGGCGTACGGGGTGGCGGCCCCGGTGCTCGACGTACCCGGATTGGAGGCCAGCGTAGGCGTGGTCGCGCTCGCCCCACTGGACGTCGACACAATCGGCCCCCAGGTGCTGGCCGCCGCCCGAGCCATCACCACCGCCCTCAGCTGACCCCCGGCCGCCGCGCCACCCGACCGCCGCGCGCCACCCTCAGCGCCGCACGCCGCACGCCCACCCGACCTCACGGCCACGCGCCACCCTCAGTGCCTCTCCCGCGCCCCCATGGCTTGATCGACTCGGGTTCATGGAAGTCGCGGTATCCCAGGGCCAGCGACCACGCGACTTTCAGAAATGCGAGTGGATCACGGCCCGTCGACAGCCCGAATGCCCGGTTGGTCGATTGCTCCGGTCGATGACATAGCACGACCGGCAGGCGGATTCGTGGTTGTCCACAGGGCCGGCGGCACGTGCGGCGCGGCTTGTCCACAGGGGTTTCGCTGGCCAGTCGGTGGCCGGCAGGCTGCTCGACATGCCACCACGTCCGCATCGCCCCGATGCCCTGACCTGGCAGGTCTTCCGCGGCTCCGACGCTGTCCGGGGCGGCCTGCTCACCGAACATCAGCTGCGCAGTTCCGCCTGGGTGCGGTTGCGCCACGACATCTACGCCGATGCGCGGCTGGACCGGGACCACGCCCTCGCGTGTCGCGCCGCCCTCCTCCGGCTACCGCCCGGAGTCGTGGTCGGCGGCCCGTCGGCCGCCTACCTGCACGGCGTCCAACACGCTGCGAGCTTCACCGACGATGTCCACGTCATCGTGCCCCGATCGCTGCGGGTCGGCCCACAGCGCGGCCTCAGCGTGCACGTCAACGCCATCACCCCGCTCATGGCGAGCGAGGCGTCGGAGCCGACCACGCCCTCCCCAACCACAGAACGACCACCAGACACCCGACGAACGCCCGATCAAGGACGACCACCAGACACCGGACGAACGCCGGCCGCACACCGACCGCCAGGCGCTGGACGATTGCCCGCCCCAGGGCGACCGCCAGGCGCTGGACGTCCACGTGATGCAGCGCGACCTACGGGAGCAGGACGCCCACCTGCTGGCCTGATGTCGCCACGCCCAGCACCTCAGCTGTCCCGCGCGGCCGCAGTGCCCGTCAGAGCAGGCGGCATCGTGACGGCCCACCCTGACGACGGGTGGGCGGCGGCCAACCCGCTCTGGTCCACGGAGCGGGATCTTCCCATCCCCCGGTCCGACCCCGGGCGGGCCGCCTGGGAAACGGCTGTCTGGCTCGACCCCGTCCGGGCTGTCGCCATCGTCGACTCGCTGCTCCGGCAGGGGTTGGCCGAGCGCGACCCCCTGGCAGCCATGGCGGCCCGCAACGCCGACCGGCCCGGTGGGCGACGAGCGCGCTGGGTCTTCGACCTGGCCGACGGCAGAGCCGAGTCTCCGCCGGAGTCGCACCTACGCGTGCGGCTGGTGCTGGGTGGGCTGCCGCGCCCAGCCGTTCGACATCCGGTACGCCTGCCCATCGGCCTTGTCCTGCACCCCGACCTGGCCTGGCCGCAGTATCGGGTGGCCGTCGAGTACGACGGGAGGTGGCACTCCGACGCAGCGCAGCCGCACCGCGACCGCCGCCGGCTGAACCAGCTGGTCGCCGCGGGTTGGCTGGTTCTGCACGTGACCAGTCGACGGCTGCACGGCGAGTTCCCCGCAGTGCTTCGAGAGGTGGGCGACGCGCTGGTCGGCCGCGGGTGGCGACGGGGGTCGCCCACATGACCACGATCATCTCGGGTTCCTGGAAACCGCGCCGTCCTCCAGGCACCGACACCACACCTTCACGGAGCCAGAACGTCCGCTATGGCGATGAATTTCGCCACCTAGGCACGCGCATCGGTCACGTCGACACGCGCACCGAAAGCATCGACACCGACAGCATCGATTCCGACACTGGTCGCATCGACACCGGCTACCTCCACCCGGGCACCGAGGGCAGCTGGAGCATCGAGAGCGGCGGCACTGTTCGTCTCGACAGCCAGACCTGCGAGCGCGGCCGGCAGGTCGGCCATGCTCGACACCTCGGCGTCGGGCGGGCCACCGGGTGGGCGAGGCAGACCAAGCCGGTTCAACCACACCGATCGCAGGCCGGCCCGCCGGGGTGCGACCACGTCGTGCTCCCAGGAGTCGCCGACGTACACGATCTGCCCGGCTGGCACGCCGGCCGCCGCGACCACGGCCGCGTAGAACTCCGGGTCCGGCTTTTTGGGCAGGCCGTTCTCGTGCGCGTACAGCTCGAAGGTGAACTCGCCGGTGAGCCCGCACCGTTCGGCGCGGCTGTTGCCGTTGGTGGCGAAACCCAGGGTGTACCGGTGGCGCAGCGCGGCCAGCACCGGTGGCACGTCCGGGAACGGTCGGGTGAGGGCGAACCGGCGGGCGAAGAAGATATCGGCAATCTCGTCCAGGTGGTCGGCCAGCGCGGCGCGGGTCAGCGACCGGGCCAGCGCGGCACGCCGGATCTCCATCACCGGCGCGGCCCTCAGCTCGCCGAAGACCGCATCCCAGTCGGACTCCAGCTCGGCGAGCGTCACCCCGGCCGCCGCCTGGGTGCGCCGCCGCATCTCGTCGAGGACGGCCACCAGCCCGCCGGTCACGGCGGGACGCAGGTCCAGCAGCGTCTCGTCAGCGTCGAACACCACGGTCGTCAGCACGACGCCACTCTCTCACCGACCGCCAGCCGTTTCGCGCAGCGACCAGACGAACCACAGGACCGCCCGGGACCACCCAGGACCTCATCGACCGTCCAGCGCCAGCTCGGGATCGGGCGTGACCGGCTCCGGTGTGGCAGTCGAGGGCGGTCGACGCAGCTCGTCGAGGCGTACCAGGGCGACGCCGGCGACGATCAGCACACCGCCGAACAGCTGCCAGCCGGTGGGCAGCTCGTTCAGGAAGAGCCAGGCGATCAGCACCGCGAAGAGCACCTCGGTCAGACCGACGAAGGACGACAGTCGGGGTCCGAGGATCCGGGTGCCGGCGATGCCGGCGAGGTACGCGATGACGGCGGCCACCAGCGAGAGCCCGGCGATGGGCACCAACCAGCTGGTGGGCCGCCCGGCGAAGGTGACCTCGCCGAAGGTCGCGTGCAGCGGCAGCAGGCCGGTCAGCCCGATGAGGAACAGCACGGCGGCGCCGACGGCCATCCCACCGCTGGCCATGGCGACCGAGGGCAGCCCGGGGTCGACCCGGCCGGCGAGCACGAAGTAGCCGGCCAGGCCGAATGCGGCGCCCAGTCCCCAGAGCACGCCCACCGGGTGGAAGTCGGCGGTGCCGGCGAGGTCGAGCACGAACACCAGCCCGGCCAGTGCGGCCACCGACCCGGCGACGGTGAGCCGGCGGGGTGGCTGCCCGTGCCGCAGCCACATCCAGACCACCACGAGGATGATGCCCAGGTATTCCAGCAGCAGCGCGACACCGACGGGTAGGTAGCGCACGGCGTTGAAGAAGCACACCTGGGCCAGCGCCACCCCGAGGAGCCCGAACAACCCGATGGCCGTGGCGTTGCTCCGCAGCACGTGCCATCTGCCCCGCAGCGACAGCAGAGCGGGGATCGCCAGCACCAGGGCGGCCACGCCGACTCGGGCGATCACCGCGGACTCGGCCGACCAGCCGGCGTCGATGAGCGATCGCGCGAAGGTGCCGGAGGTGGCGAAGGTGACCGCGGAGAGCAGCGCCAGCCCGACGCCGGCAGCAGGTCGTGAGTGCATGTCGCGCTCCTCGCAAACGGCACCGTGTCATGAGCAAACTATCCTTGTGCTGATGACGCTAGGCGGAAGCCATGACAGGAGTCAAGATGCTGTTCGCTCATGACACCGAGTGCTCGCTGATCGCCGCCGCGGCGCTGGTCAACACCGCAGGTCGAGACGGTGAGCTGCTGCCCGACGTCGCGGCGCTGGACGCGTTCTTCATCCGCCACTCCTACAGCGGCAGGCACGAGCACACCGAGGCCGAACTGCAGTCCGTCCGGGAGTTGCGGCCCCAACTGCGCCGCATCTGGCACGCCGAGCCACCCGAGATCGTCGCGGTCGTCAACGGCCTGCTGCTGGAACACAAGGCGTTGCCCCAGCTCATCGAGCACGACGACGAGCCGTACCACCTGCACGCGGTGCCCCGCGACGCGCCGCTGGCCACCCGGATCGCCGTGGAGGCCGCCATGGCGATGGCCGACCTGGTTCGTACCGGCGAGCTGAGCCGGCTGCGGATCTGCGAATACCCGGACTGCGACAACGTCGTCGTCGACCTGTCCCGCAACCGGTCCCGGCGGTTCTGCGAGGCCGGCTGCGGCAACCGCGCGGCGGTGACCGCCTACCGCGCCCGACGGGCCGCCGGCCGCTCCTGACCGATGGTCGCCCACCCCTCGGCCCGCACCTCGTACTCCACCTCGCCCTGCTCGGTGCCCGGAATCGGGTCGTCCCACTGGAGGTGGAAGGTCCGCACGTAGTGCAGCCCGGCCTTCACCATCACCCGCCGGGACCGTTCGTTGACCGCCATCGTCTCGGCCCAGACCCGACTCACCCCGACAATGTCGAAGGCGTACCGGACCAGCTCCCGCGCACCCTCGGTGGCCAGCCCTCGCCCCCACGTCGCGCGGCGCAGCCGGTAACCCAACTCGGCCTCGGTGCCGTCCTCCGACGGGTCCAACGCGAACCAACCGAGGAACTCGCCGGACTCCCGATCGTGCGCCGCCCACCGACCCAGCCCGGGATGCCTGTCGTACTGCGCCAGCAGCCTCGGCAACTGCTCGTCACGCACGGTGGCCAGCGGGGTCGCGACGCCACCGGTGAGGAAACGCATCACCTCGGGATCGCTGTCCAACTCGACCAGCACGTCCACGTCGGCCATGGTCAGCCGCCGCAACCGCAGCCGCTCGGTCCCCGCCGGATACTCCGCCACAGGCCGGATCATCCGCCTTGCCCAAGGACCCCGTCGAGCCGTTTACCCGACCGCCGTCGCGGGCGAGGCGGTCGCGTCAGCGCGGGGTCGCGGCCACGAAGAGCCGCCAGGAGTACGCGTCGACAACGAGCACGGGCCCGTCCGAGTCCTTGCTGTCTCGCACCCCGACCACGTCCCCAAGATTCGTCGCCACCTCGACGCACTGGTCGTTGGAACCACTCCGGCTGCTCTTGCGCCACCGGGCTCGGGTCAACTCCACGACTCCGCCACTTCCCTCAGCAACTCGATCGACTCCTGCGGCGGCAACGCCTGCCCGAGGGTAGCTTCCCAGGTCCGTTGTAGACGTAACAGATCCGCAGGCCGATCGAGTTCTTGGCCGCCGATCTGGCCACCAAGATAGGCAAGATCGCTATGGTCGGCCACGGTGGCGAGGATGAACGGGCCGTTCAGGCCGGGATACTCCTCGGCCGAGCGAGGCACCACGTGGAGCTGAACCCGGGGATGCTCGGTCGCCAGGCGCGCCAGGTGCAGAGCCTGCTCACACATCACCTTCCGGCCGCCGACGCGTCGCCTCAGCACCGACTCGTCAAGCACCGCGACCACGTGCGGCGGGCGATCCCCGTAGAGGACCTGCTGACTGTCCATCCGGTCAGCCAGACGACGCTCCACCTCGTCGGCATCGAGCAGTCGATCGGACTCGAAAATGGCGCGGGCATAGCCTTCGGTTTGCAGGAGTCCGGGGACGTGCAGCGGGTCAAACCATCGCAGTGCCCGGGCCTCCGCGAGGATCGCACGCCAGCCGCGTAACCAGACCTGGGCCTTGTCCAGGCTGACCAGTTCGGTGGACATCCGGCCGAAGAGGCCGCCGGTGTCCAGGGCGCGGTCGACGAGTTCCAGGTACTTGGCCGTGGGCGGCTGCTGCCCCAACTCGACGGCGCTGACCATCGACGCCGAGTAGTTGACCGCCTTGGCCAGCTCATCCTGACTCCAGCCGCGCCGAGCCCGCGCCCGGCGCAGCTCCGCGATCAGGAACGCCGCCGCCGTCATCTGTCCATCGGCCATGCCCAGCCACCCTCCAACCCGCCGACGATCAACTCCAGCCGACCACCAGAGCCGGCGCGGCCTGCGAACAGGGCAGCTACGACAGGTGGGCTGAACCCTTCCGACCGTAGTCGTCCGATCACCAGACTGTGAAGTGCGGCACCGCTCCCCGTCCCCCGGGCCGGCGGCGCCGTACGGGGCCGCCCGATCTCCCGCGCCGGGCGGTCCCACCCCAGACCAGCGTGAAACGCGACGCGCTGCGCGCCAAGGCAACCGACCGACCGCGCAAGATCGCACTCGATCGCGGAAACAGTGGGGTCCTGACGCGCAGAAACCACTACATCCTGGATCGAGCACGATCAGCACGGCGTCGCCGCCGTGACGCGGGGCGGGGGCGCGGGGCCGGGGGCGGGGCGCAAGGCACGCGGGGCGCGCGGGGACGCGGGGCGCGCGGGCGCAGGGGCGCAAGGCACGCGGGGGGCGCGGGGAC
>NZ_JBAKHR010000055.1:0-22805 GCF_036902955.1 Micromonospora sp. CPCC 205558 | reverse complement strand
TCTCAAAGAACAACCACACACCGATCAAAGCACCACACTCAGTGGAACCCATCTCGGGGCTTTACCGCTCCGCACCCCGCGCTTTCAGCGCCAGGCACTTTTACTACGTTACCCGCCCGTTTCCGCCGTGTCAAACCGGTGTTTCCTAGTTCGTCATGCTTCATCCGGTAATACGGGCACCATGTCGCAACCGGCTTGCGCCGCTCTCGTCATGGGTTCGGCAGGCCGGCCGTCGCGATTTCCCGCGACCCGCCCGGTGCCCTGCCGGCTCGTAACCTTACCCGGTCGGTTTCGCCGCGCCAAATCCGCCTCGCGGCGTTTCTGGTGGCACCTCCCGGTCGGGGCTCCGGCGGGCATACCCACCCGACCCCCAGGCCGTTGGCCGGCGCTCCGGCCGCTTCAGGCTTTCGCCTGTTTCGTCCGTTCCGCGCTGGCAGAGAGAAAGTTACGCGTCCGGCGGGATGATCGTCAAATCCGCCGGACGCGTCCCCCGTCACATCGTCGACAGGCAGCTATTCGCCCAGCTCAACGCCGGCGAACGAGCGCTTCCCGCGACGCAGCACCAGGTATCGCCCATGCAGCAGATCGCCTGGCGACACCCTGGCGTCCACCTCGGTCACCCGGTTGTTGTTGACGTAGGCGCCGCCCTCGGCGATCACCCGACGGGCCTCCTTGAGGCCATTCACCAGCCCGGAGTCCCGCAACAGACCCGCCACATCCGGCAATTCGCCGGAGAGGCGTACGAGACCTGCCTCGGTCAGGGCCGCGCGCAGGGTCTCCGGTGCCAGGTCGTCCAATGAGCCGCGGCCGAAGAGCGCCTGGCTGGCGGCGATCGCCTGTCGGGTCTCGTCGGCGCCGTGCACCAGCGTGGTCAGCTCCTCGGCGAGCGCCCGCTGCGCCAGCCGGGCCGCCGGCCGTTCGGCGGTCGCCTTCGCCAGCTCCTCCAGCTCGTCTCGGGAGCGGAAGCTGAAGTACCGCAGGTAACGGTCGACTTCGCGGTCGTCCACGTTCAGCCAGAACTGGTAGAACGCGTACGGGCTGGTCATCGTGGGATCGAGCCAGACAGCGCCGCCCTCGCTCTTGCCGAACTTCGTACCATCGGCCTTGGTCACCAGCGGCGTGGTGAACGCCTGCACCGGCCCCGCGCCCCGCCGGCGGACGTAGTCCACGCCGGCGGTGATGTTGCCCCACTGGTCGGAGCCACCGAACTGGAGCTGACAGCCGTTTCGCCGGTGCAGCTCGTAGAAGTCGTTGGCCTGCAACAGCTGGTAGCTGAACTCGGTGAAACTGATGCCGGTCTCCAGGCGGGCCCGCACCACCTCCCGCGCGAGCATCTTGTTCACCGGAAAGTGTTTGCCCACGTCGCGGAGGAACTCGACGATCGACATCTCGCCGGTCCAGTCCAGGTTGTTGACCAGCTGCGCCGCGTTGTCGCCGGTGTACGACACGAAGGGCGCGAGCTGCTCGCGGATCCGCTCGACCCAGCCGGCGATCACGTCGAGTGGGTTGAGTGCCCGTTCGGCGCTCTCCTTCGGGTCGCCGATCTGCCCGGTGGCCCCGCCGACCAGCAGCAACGGACGGTGTCCGGCGAGTTGCAGCCGGCGGGCCATGAGGACCTGCATGAGGTTGCCGACGTGCAGGCTCGGGGCGGTGGGGTCGAAGCCCACGTAATAGGTGGCGGCAGTCCCGCTGTCGAGCAGCTCGCGCAGCTCGTCGAGGCCGGTCGAGTCCTGAATGAGGCCACGCCAGAGCAGGTCGTCGGTCAGGGAGTCCCGCCCGGTCGGCGGGGGGCTGCTGTCGGTCACGGTCACCGATTCTCCCCCATCGCCGGCGGCGACCCGTACCGGGTTTCGCGCAACCCGTCCCGGCTAGGCTTGCGCGGCGTTGATCGAGGAGGGCTTTGCCATGGAGATTCCGGATCTGACGGGTGGCCTCGTCGCCCTGCTGGGCCTCAAGTTCGAGGAGGCGAGCGCCGACCGGGTGGTCATCAGCTGGCAGGTCCGCCCGGAGCTGCACCAGCCGTTCGGCATCCAGCACGGCGGGGTGTACTGCGCCGTCGTGGAGTCCGCGGCCAGCGTGGGCGGTGCCCTCTGGCTGGCCGACCGGGGCACGGTGGTCGGGGTGTCGAACCAGACCGACTTCCTGCGCGCCGTCCGCGACGGCGAGCTGACCGCGGTCGGCACGCCGGTGCACCGGGGCCGCAGCCAGCAGCTCTGGCAGGTGGAGATCACCGACGCCGACGAGCGGCTGGTGGCCCGTGGTCAGGTCCGGCTACAGAACCTCTCGCCCGCCTGAGCGCCGGCGTTCGCCGGGCAGCTCAACTGCGGGCCTCGTCGAGCACCGGCTCGGCGGCCTGGTCGGCGTCGGCGTCGGTGTCATCGGGTACGCGACTGAGCCGTACCTCGGTGATCGCCCGGTGGTCGATGCCGGCCACGACCAGCACCCAGCCGTCCAGCGTGACGTCCTCCCCGGCGACGGTGGGGATGTGTCCGAGCCGGGCCAGCACCAGCCCGGCGACGGTGGTGTAGTCGCCCGCCGGGCGCGACGGCAGCTCCACGCCGATGTCCGGAAGGTCGTGCACCGGGAAGGTGCCGGGCAGCAGCAGCGCACCGTCGGGGTCGCGGCGCACCGAGTAGCCGTCCCGGTCGGTCTCGTCGTAGATCTCGCCGACGATCTCCTCCAGGATGTCCTCCAGCGTCACGATCCCGTCGACAGCGCCGCGCTCGTCCACCACGAGCGCGATGTGCTGACGCTCGGCCTTGAACTGGCGCAGCGCGTCCACCACCGGTAGCGAGTCCGGCAGCAGCATCGGCGGTCGGGCGATCTCGTCGACCGGGCGGTCGTCGGGCACGCCCACCAGGTCACGCAGGTGGATGACTCCGGCCGTGTCGTCCAGGCCGCCGTGGCGCACGACCGGCGCCCGGGAGTGCCCGGTGGCCGCCAGCACGAGCCGCGCGGCCTCCGCGGTGGTCCCGCTGTCGAGCGTGAAGACCTGCAACCGGGGTACGAGGACAGCTCGCAACCGGCGGTCGGCGATCTCCACGGCACCCGCGATAATCGTGCGCTGTTCCTTGGTGAAGCCGTGGTTGCCGGCGACGATGTCGCGTAGCTCGTCCGGGCCGATCTCCTCCGGCTCGTGTTTGGGGTTGAGCCCGACCAGGCGGACCACCACGTCGCTGGTGGCGCCGAGCGCCCAGACGGCCGGCCGGGTGAGGGCGGCGAGCAGGTCCAGTGGGCGGGCCACCAGCAGCGCCCACCGCTCGGCGGACTGCATGGCGATCCGCTTGGGCGCCAGCTCGCCGAAGACCAGGGTGACGAAGGTCAGCGCGAGGGTGACCACCACGATCGCCACCGTCTCGGCGGCGCCGCCGAACACCCCGAGCAGCGGCACCAGGGGTTTGGCCAGCGAGACCGCCGCGGCGGCGGAGGCCAGGAAGCCGGCGAGGGTGATGCCGATCTGAATGGTGGCCAGGAAGCGGTTCGGGTCCTTGGCGAGGCGGGCCAGCACCCGCCCGGCCCGGCTGGTGCGCTCCAGTCGCTGGATCTGGCTGTCTCGCAGCGACACCAACGCCATCTCGCTGCCCGCGAAGAGCGCGTTGATCACGACCAGGACTCCGACCAGGGCCAGTTGGCTCCCGTAGCTCTGCACGCCCGGTTCGCTCCCTCTCCGGTGGTGACGCCGGTCGGTCCGCGCGGCGCCTGCCGGTCGGTGGACCCGCCCGGCTAGGCGTTGTCTTTGCCCCGTCCGGTGCCGGCCGAATCCTGCCCGGCCACGCCGAAGCCGAATGGGGGCGTCACCGGCGATCCGCCGAATCGGACGTCACCGACGCCACGCCGGGTGGGGCGTCGAGGCCGGCTACGCCGTGGCGCTGGTCGGTGACGCCGGCAGGTCGAGGACGTACGAGTCGCCCTCCGGGCGGAAGCCGAGCCGGTGGTAGTAGGGGGCGATCATGCGGGGCGGGCTGACCACCCGGTGGAAGCCGCGTTCGGTGAACAGGTGGCTGCGCCGGTAGACGAACTCGCCCGGGGTGAAGTCACGGAACTTCGGGGTCACATAGTCCAGGTCGATCTGGGCGACGCCGGGCGCCTCGGCGTGCGACAACACCACACCGACCACCTCGTCGGCAGTGACCACGAGGAACGCCGAGCGCCCCGACGCGTCCGGATCCCAGTGGAAGTCGGGGTTGAACCGGGCGATGTCCGTGGCGTGCACCCGCAGCGTGTGCGCGAGGAACTGGTCGCCGACACCGACCTCCACCACCTGGTAGGTCTTCTCGTCGTGCCGGGTGACGAGCATCCCGCGCAGGTACCAGATGTTGATCGCCGCGAGCACGACGTTGAGCCCGACCATCGGCCAGACCTCGATCGCGGCGTTGTAGCCGATCAGCACGACGCTGCCGACAAGGTTGAGCGCCCGCAGTCGCAGGACGCGCGACTGCAGCAGCGACCAGACCAGCACCGCGGAGCCGGCCCAGCCGACGAGATCCAACCAGTTCACTCCGCGAGACTAGTGCCCGCCCAGGTCAGGGCCGTCGGCGGGCAGCTCCAGCAGCCACTCCTGGACGTCTTCGCCGCGGCCGTTGGCGTACCCCGAGTCTTCACCGACCACCACGAACCCGCACTTGCGGAGCACCGCGAGGGAGGCGGCGTTGTCCTTGGCGGCGCGGGCGTGCACCGGCCGGGGCAGCTCGCGCAGCAGGGCGGCCAGGGCCGCCGTGGCGTGACCCCGGCCCCAGCGCGCCGGGTCGATCCAGTAGCTGACCTCGGTCTGGGCCTCGACCGGGAAGGCGCTGACGTAGCCGACCACCTCGCCGTCGACCTCGACGGTGCGGACCAGGTTCGCCGGGTTGGTCAGCACCCGGGCCCAGTGTGCGGCGAACTCCCGGCGGTCGGTCGGGTCCTTGGGGCCGAACGCGGCCATCCGGTTGGCCTCCGGGTCCTGCTGGTGCAGGAAGAACTCGACGAGGTCGTCCTCCAGGACCGGGCGCAGCAGCAGATCGGAAGTCATCGGCCGAGGGTACGCAACGGCGGGCGGTGCCGAGCAGGGAAGGCCGCCGACCCGATGCGGGTGTTCTCGTCCTCGCGGAAGCGGTATTTACGTACGACCCGGCGTCTGGGGCGTCCAGAGCGGGGCTTTGGTCCCGAGCCGCTCGGGCGCAACGCCTCTGCCCGGCGTGATCATGCAGGGGGATGGTGAGACGGACGGCGTGCCGGTGACGCGCCGCGCGGGACGGGGAGGTCAGTGGTGGCAAAGACCGGCGGTCCGGGCGGAACGCTGGAGGGCACGATCGATGTGCCCGTAGCGATCGGCCTCGATGCGGCAGAGGCCGCCGCCCGGTTACGGGCGAACGGACCGAACGCGGTGGCGCCGCCGCCGCGCCGGCATGCGGCCGTACGGGTGCTGCACCAGCTCACCGACCCACTGGTGGCCCTGCTGCTCGCCGCCGCGGTGGTGACCACGGTGCTCGGCGACTACCCGGACACCGCGGTGATCGTCCTGGTCGTGCTGGTGAACACGATCATCGGGGTGGTGCAGGAGATCCGCGCGGACCGCGCCATCGCGGCGCTGGGCCAGCTCGCCGCCCCCACCACCCGGGTGGTCCGTGACGGCCGGGACCTGGCCGTCCCCGCCGCCGACCTGGTCCAGGGCGACCTCGTCCGGATCGAGGCCGGTGACATCGTGCCGGCCGACCTGCTGCTGGTCGAGGCGAACCGGCTGCAACTGGATGAATCCGCGTTGAGTGGTGAGTCGGTACCGGTGGGGCGGACCGTCAGTCAGGAGGCGCTGGCCGGGACGGTGGTCACCACCGGACGCGCGGACGGCACGGTGATCCGGACGGGGCCGGCGAGCGCGTTGGGTCGGATCAGCACCCTGGTGGCGGGCACTCGGCCCGCCGCCACTCCCCTGCAGCGGCGGCTCTCCGCCCTGGGCCGCACGCTCGGGTTGGTCGCGGTCGTGCTGTCAGGGCTGGTCTTCACGATCGGGGTGATCAGCGGTCGGCCGGTGGTCGACATGGCCATCACGGCGGTGAGCCTGGTCGTCGCGGCGGTACCCGAGTCGCTGCCGGCGGTGGTGACCCTGGCGCTGGCGCTGGGTGCGCGCCGGATGGCCACCGCGCACGCCATCCCGCGTCGGCTGCACGCGGTGGAGACACTCGGCTCGGTGACCGTGATCGCCTCCGACAAGACGGGCACCCTCACGGAGGGGCGCATGGCGGTGCAGCACGTCGCCACCACCGACGGGGCGCGGTACGAGGTCACCGGCATCGGGTACACCCCACATGGCGCCGTGCGCCAGGATGGCGCGCCGGTGCCCGTACCGGAGGAACTCCGCCGGCTGGCGCGGGCCGGGCTGCTCTGCAACGACGCTGCCCTGTCACCCCCGGACGAGGAACGACGCGACTGGGGTGCCGTGGGGGATCCGCTCGAAGCGGCGCTCGTGGCCTTCGCGGCCCGGTGCGGCCTCGACCCGCAGGACACCCGCGCCGCCTGGCCACGGGTCGCCGAGCACCCGTTCGACCAGGCTCAACGGCGGATGGTCACCGTGCACCGCTCCTGCGACCAGCGCTATCTCGCGGTGTGCAAGGGCGCCCCGGAGAGCGTCCTCACGACGCCCCTGCTCGACGCCACCGACGACGAGATCGCCGCGCTGACCCGCACCGCCCACCGGCTCGCCGGGGAGGGCCTGCGGGTGCTCGCCGTCGCCGCTGCCCTGGCGGACACGTCGCCGGACCCTGCCGCGCCGACCGGCCTGCGCCCACTCGGTCTGGTCGCCGTCGGTGACCCGCTGCGCGCCGGCGCCCCCGAAATCGCCCGAAGTCTCGACGCCGCCGGGGTACGGCTGCTGCTGATCACCGGCGATCACCCGGCCACCGCCGCCGCGATCGGCTCTCAGCTCGGCCTCTGGCAGGACGGTGATCCTCTCGCCCGCGGCGACGACGACTCGACGGCGTACCTGGACACCCGGGTCTTCGCCCGGACCCAGCCGGAACAGAAGCTCGACATCATCGCGGGCCTGCAGGCCCGCGGTCACGTGGTCGCGATGACCGGCGACGGGGTCAACGACGCGCCGGCACTGCGCCGCGCCGACATCGGGGTGGCGATGGGTGGCGGCACCGAGGTCGCCCGGCAGGCCGCCGACCTGGTCCTCGTCGACGACGACCTGGCAACAGTGGCCACCGCCATCGGCGAGGGCCGCCGCATCTACGACAACATCCGCCGGTTCCTGCGGTACGCCCTCTCCGGCGGAGTGGCCGAAATCCTGGTGATGCTCATCGGCCCGCTGTTCGGGCTGGCCGTACCATTGCAACCCGCACAGATCCTCTGGGTGAACCTGCTGACCCACGGCGTGCCCGGGGTGGCCCTCGGTGCCGAGCCGGCCGAACCCGGCACCCTGCGCCGGATGCCCCGCTCGCCCCAGGAGTCGGTGCTCGGCGCGGGGCTCGGTCGGGATGTCCTGGTCACCGGCGCGCTGATCGCCGCCGTGGTGCTCGGCGCCGGTGTGGTCGCCGCCGACCGGGATCTGCCCTGGCAGTCGGTGGTCTTCGTGGTGCTCGGGCTGGCCCAGCTCGGCGTGGCACTGGCCGTCCGGGCACCCCGCCCGGCGGGCGCGCGGCGCGGCAACCCTGGCCTCCTCGTCGCGGTCGCGGTGTCGGCACTGCTGCAGGTCGGCGGGGTGCTCCTCGCCCCGCTGCGGGACCTGCTCGGCACCGACCCCCTGACACCGACCGTGCTGTTGGCCTGCGCGGTGGTCAGCGCCCTGCCCGGGTTGTTGCTGCGGCTGACCCGTCGCCGTCCGACCCCGCCGAGTGACCGGGGTGACGGGACCAATGGCCCCCGGTCCCTCAACCTCCGCCCCTGACCGTCCGGCCCGCACCGCAGCAGGATGAAGACGGAACGAAGGAGGACGTGATGACAAACAGATCCGGTGCCCCCGTGGTGGTGGCTGTGGACGGCTCGACATCGGCGCTGGAGGCGGTGCGTGTCGCCGCCCGGGAGGCCGCGACGCGCGGCCGGCCGCTGCGGGTGGTGCACGCGTTCATCTGGTCGCTCTACGACGTGTCGTTGACACCGGCGCCGGGCGCTCCACTGGACGCCGGATTCCGCCACCAGGCGGAGCGGTTCGTCGCCGAGGCGGTGACCGAGGCCGGCAAGGTCGCACCGGAGGTCGCCGTCACCGGCACGGTGGTGGACGGCGCGGCCGCGCCGGTGCTGCTGACCGAGGCGCGGGACGCGGCCCTGCTGGTGCTCGGCAGCCGGGGCCTGGGCGGCTTCGGCGGGCTGCTGATCGGCTCGGTGGCGGTGCAGGTCTCCGCCCACGCCGACTGCCCGGTGCTCGTCGTCAAGGGTGAGGCCCGCGCCGACGGGCCGGTCCTGGTCGGCATCGACGGCTCGGCCCTGTCCGCCCAGGCTCTGGGGTTCGCCTTCGAGGAAGCCTCGCTGCGGGACACCGAACTGGTGGCCGTGCACGCCTGGGTCATCCCGGTCGCGGCGAGCGACCTCCTGCCGGTGGCCTACAACGTGGAAGCGCTCGCCGCCGAGGAGGAGCGGGTGCTCGCCGAGGCGATCGCGGGCTGGTCCGAGCGCTACCCCGACGTGCCGGTGCGGCGCCGCGTGGCGTACGGCGCCCCAGCGCGGATGCTCGTGGAGGAGTCGGCCGCGGCGCAGCTCACTGTGGTCGGTGCACGCGGCCGTGGCGCGCTGGCCGGCATGATGCTCGGCTCGGTGAGTCACACGGTGCTACATCACTCGCACAGCCCGGTGGTGATCGTGCGGCACCGCCGCGAGGATCGGAAGGACTGACACCTCCTCCCCCTCCGCGCCGGCCGTTCCCCCACGGCCGGCGCGGACCGCGTTCGCTGTCACGTCACAACGCCTGGCCGGCGCGTTCGGTCGGCCGGTGCCGGCGCGTTCGGCACCCGTGACGACTGTGAACCGCCGACAATGACCTGACCGACCCAGGGAGCGCCGATGAACCGACCCGTCGTGGTGGGCGTGGACGGATCGCCGTCCAGTCTCGTCGCCGCCGAGCACGCGGCCCGGGCCGCGCTGCTCCGGTCCCGACCGTTGCTCCTGGTGCACGGCTACCTGCATCCGTTCGGCTACGGCGTGCCGATCAACCCGTACGAGCTCGGGGTGCCGATGCCCTCCGAGGAGGCGCAGAAGATGTTGGAGCGCACGGCGGCCGAGCTGACCGAGCGGTGGCCGGGCCTCGCCGTCGAGGCGCATCAGGTCACCGGTGGCCCGGGCGCCACCCTGATCGAGGAGTCCCACCGGGCGGAGCTGGTCGTGGTGGGCAGTCGTGGCCTGGGCGGGTTCGCCGGTCTGTTACTCGGCTCGGTCAGCGCGCAGGTGGCCGCGCACGCGCACTGCCCGGTGCTGGTGGTCCGCCCGGACGAGCAGCCGATCCCGGTGGACGGCCCGGTGCTGGTCGGCGTCGACGGGTCCGAGTCGTCCCGACTCGCCGTGGGGCTCGGCGCCGACGAGGCGGCGCTGCGGGACGTGCCGCTGGTGCTGGTGCACGTCGATCCGCTGGACGGGGACCGGACGGTGCCGGAGGAGATCGAGGAGGCGCAGGCCGCGTACCAGGCCGAGGCGGTGCGGCTCCTGGCCGACGCCTCCGCCGTGGTGCGCGCCGAGCATCCCGACCTGGTGGTGCGGGAGCATCCGGTCCGGGCCGCCGGCGCGGCCCAGGGGCTCATCGAGGCCAGCAGCACGGCGGCGCTGCTGGTCGTGGGCACCCGGGGCCGGGCCGGGTTCGCCGGTCTGCTGCTCGGGTCGGCCAGTCAGGCGGCGATCCAGCACGCGCACTGCCCGGTGCTGGTCGCCCGCCCGGTCAGCTGACCGGTGGGCCGTCACCTCTCCCGAGCATCTGCAGGAAGTCGGTGGTGAGGGCGAACGGGTCGGCCGGCCCGGTGGCCGGTGGGCGGCGCTCGATCTGGTCGGCCAATTCTCCGGCGGCGCGTCGGATCCGGCCGCGCAACGCGCCGTCGGCGGTGCCGTCGGACCAGTCCTCCGGGGCGGCGAAGACCGCGGTCGGGACCACCACCGATCGGAGGTAGGCGAACATCGGGCGGACGGCGTGCTCCAGAGCGAGGGAGTGCCGGGCGGTGCCGCCGGTGGCGCCGATCAGCACCGGCCGGTCGATCAGCGACTCCGAATCCAACACGTCGAAGAAGGACTTGAACAGCCCGTTGTACGAGGCGCTGAAGATCGGGGTGACGGCGATGATCCCGTCCGCCCCGGTCACCGTGTCGATGACCTCGCGCAGCGCTGCCGGCGCGAACCCGGTGAGCATGTTGTTGACCACGTCGTGGGCGTGCTCCCGCAGGTCGACGACGTGCAGTTGCACTTCGGAGCCGCGCCGGACCAACTCGTCGCGGGTGGCCGCGGCGAGCTGGTCGGCGAGCAGCCGGGTCGACGAGGGCTGGCTCAGCCCCGCCGAGATCACGGCCAGGGTGCGGCGGGTCATCGGGTCGCCCCCTCCGGCGCCTTGCCCGTCACGTCGTCGACGGCGTGCACGGTGCTGTCCTTGGCGCCGCCCGCGGCGGCGACCAGCGAGGCGTGGGTCGGCGCCGCCGGCACGTGCGCCGGACGCAACGCGTCGAACTCCTTGCGCAGCACCGGCACGACCTCCTCGCCGAGCAGGTCGAGCTGCTCCAGCACGGTCTTCAGCGGCAACCCCGCGTGGTCCATCAGGAAAAGCTGCCGCTGGTAGTCACCGACGTACTCCCGGAAGCCCAGGGTGCGGTCGATGACCTGCTGCGGGCTGCCCACGGTCAGCGGGGTCTCCCGGGTGAACTCCTCCAGCGACGGCCCGTGCCCGTAGACCGGGGCGTTGTCGAAGTAGGGCCGGAACTCCCGGACCGCGTCCTGCGAGTTGCGGCGCATGAACACCTGCCCACCGAGGCCGACGATCGCCTGGTCGGCGGAGCCGTGGCCGTAGTGCGCGTACCGCTGGCGGTAGAGCGCGATCATCCGCTGGGTGTGCTCCTTGGGCCAGAAGATGTGGTTGGCGAAGAAGCCGTCGCCGTAGTACGCGGCCTGCTCGGCGATCTCCGGGCTGCGGATCGAGCCGTGCCAGACGAACGGGGGCACGCCGTCGAGCGGGCGCGGCGTCGAGGTGAACGACTGCAACGGCGTGCGGTACTTGCCCTTCCAGTCGACCACGTCCTCGCGCCACAGCCGGTGCAGCAGGTCGTAGTTCTCGATGGCCAGGGGGATGCCGGCGCGGATGTCCTTGCCGAACCACGGGTAGACCGGGCCGGTGTTGCCGCGGCCCATCATGAGGTCCACACGGCCGCCGGAGAGGTGCTGGAGCATCGCGTAGTCCTCGGCGATCTTCACCGGGTCGTTGGTGGTGATCAGCGTGGTGGCGGTGGACAGCAGCAGCCGCTCGGTGCGCGCCGCGATGTAGCCGAGCATGGTGGTCGGTGACGACGGCACGAACGGCGGGTTGTGGTGCTCGCCGGTGGCGAAGACGTCCAGGCCGACCTCCTCGGCCTTCAACGCGATCGCGACCATCGCCTTGATCCGCTCATGCTCGGTCGGCTCCCGACCGGTGGTCGGATCGACCGTGACGTCACCGACGGTGAAGATTCCGAACTGCATGACCAGCTCCTCGCGTGTCAACCGGATGCCGTCGTGGTACCCGGACGCAGCTCACAACTTATTTGACGACGCAACTATTCCGTCGGCGGGACGCCTGGCAGTGGCGCCGGTCACCCCCCGGGAACCGGACATCAACGGCGAACCTTCCCTCGGTGTCGGCCCGGTCAGCCACCCGCCACCGAGGGCAACACCTGCACCTCCGCGCCGTCGCTGACCGGGGTGGCCAGACCGCCGGAGTGCCGGCAGTCTTCCCCGTCGACGAAGACGTTGACGTAGCGGCGCAGCTCGCCGCGCTCGTCGCGGATGCGCCGCGCCAGTCGGGGATGCGCGACGGCCATCTCGTCGAGGACCGCTCGCAGCGTCCCGGCGGCGACGACGTTGAGCCGACTCGCGCCCCCGGCCTCGCCGCGCAGCGGGCCGGGGAGCAGCACGGTGACCACGCTCAGACCTCCGCGGCGCGGACGCAGAGCACGTCGGGCAGGTGAGCCGCGACCAACGACCAGGAGTCACCCTCGTCTCGGCTGGCGAAGACCGAACCGGATCGGGTGCCGAAGTAGACCCCACCGGGGCTGGCGTCGTCGGCGCACATCGCGTCCCGCAGCACCGCCGGATAGAACGGCCCCTCGGGCAGCCCGACCGACAGCGGCTCCCACTTGCCACCGGCGTCGGCGGAACGGAACACCCGGCAGCGGTGCTCGGTCGGGAACCGCTCACCGTCGGCCACCAACGGGAAGGTCCACACCATGCCGCCGCGGCCCGGGTGGGCAACCATCGGGAAGCCGAAGTCGCTGGGCAGCCCATCGGCGATCGAGGACCAGGTGCGGCCGTCGTCGTCGGAGCGGTAGACGCCGTGGTGGTTCTGCGCGTACAGCCGCTCGGGGTTGCCGGCGTCCCGGGCGACCTTGTGCACGCACTGGCCGAACTCCGGCCACTCGTCGGGCATGAAGTAGGCGCGGATGCCGGTGTTGCCCGGCGCCCAGCTGGCCCCGGCGTCCTCCGAGCGGTAGACCCCACCGGTGGACATGGCGACCAGCAGTCGAGCCGGGTCACGCGGGTGGGGCAGCACGGTGTGCACGGCCTGACCGCCGAAGCCGCCCTCCCACTGGGGCCGGTGCGGGTGGTCCCAGAGCGAACGGACCAGCTCGAAGCTGCGCCCGCCGTCGGTCGACTTGAACAACGCCGAGGGCTCGGTGCCGGCCCAGATCACGTCCGGCTCGTCGGGGCCGGCCGGCATCAACTGCCAGACCCGCCCGAGCGAGACGCCGGTGTCGGCCGGGAACGCGACCGGCGCCTGGTCGGGCTCGTCCCAGGAAGCCCCGAGGTCGTCGCTGGTGGCGACACTCGGGCCGAAGTGTGAGCTGGTCATGCCGGCGAGCAGTCGCGGGGTGGACCGACGGGTGTCGACCGCGACCGCGTAGACACCGGTCATCGGAAAGTGTGGACCGGTGATCTCCCAACTGCGCCGGTCGTCGGCGCTGGTGGCGAGGAACAACCCCTTTGCGGTGCCGATCGCGAGCAGTGTTGCCATGACGTCCTCCGAACCGTCGGTGAGCAGATTCGGTGATTATGGCCACACCCCCCGACAGACTTCGCCGCCCACACGCCGCGCGGCGCGCTCAGCGCCGGATGCGGGGCACGTGCCGGCGGTACGCGCTGACCGTGGGGTCACCGTCGAGCCAGAACCGCCAGGGCAGGTCGTGCGCGCCGGTCACGCCGACCCGGGGACCCGCCACCACCGCCTCCGGCGGCACCGGCCCGGCCGGCGGCCGAAGCCGAACCGGGCCATCGCTGAGCAGGTACGCCCCGTACGCCTCGCGGTCGATGCCGAGCGCGGAGCAGAGCCGGGCGGGCCCACGGGCCAGGTCCACGTCCCGCCGGATGGCCGGCCGGCGCTCCCGTGCCGTGGCCAGCCCGTCGACCACCTCACCGGCGCGCAGCAGCACGGCGGTGGCCTCCCCCTCGACCCCGGTGACCACGTTGACGCACCAGTGCATCCCGTAGGTGAAGTAGACGTAGGCATGCCCGGCGGGGCCGAACATCACGGCGTTGCGCGGGGTGCGGCCCCGATGGGCGTGCGAGGCGGGATCACCGCCACTTCCCGCGTACGCCTCGACCTCGGTGATCCGGACGGTGACCCCGCCGGCGTGCAGTCGGCAGCCCAGCAGGCCGCGCGCCGCCGGCAGCAGAGGGCCGGCGAGCAGGTCCGCCAGCGCCGCCAGGTCGGTGTCGGTGGCGCGGTCACCGGACGACAGGGCCATGTCCCCGACGGTACCCATCCCGCCGCCCCGGCATCCGGCCGGGCGAGCCCCGGCAACTTAAACATTTCGTTGACAACTGAACGTTGAGGGTGTGTGCTCGGGGTATGACGACGGACGATCCGTTCACCGCGCCCCACCCGGCCCGCGCCCGCGCCCACCGCACCCACGAGGCGTTGCAACGGATCAGCGAGCGGCACGCCGGCACCGACACCCAGCGGGGCCGCTGGGCCCACCCGTACGTGCTGGACCCGTGGGAGGCGGTCGCCCTGGTCACCGCGCTGGCCGCCGGCGGGGCCGAGCGCGAACCGGCCGAGGAGCCGATCGACGCCGCCGACCTGACCGCCGCGCTGACCCTGCTGCCGCACGTCCGCGCCGAGCTGGACGCCCTGGAGGCCGGGCTGTTGACACTGGCCCGCGACCGGGGGCTGACCTGGCAGGCGATCGCGTACGGGCTGGGGTTGGGCAGCGCGCAGGCGGCCCGACAGCGCTACGAGCGGGTCGCCGCCCGCTCGGCCGAGCAGAGCGCCGAGCCGACCGAGCCGGCCCGCTGACGGGTCTTCCGTCGAGCCGGCCCGCTGACGGGTCTTCCGTCGAGCCGGCCCGCTGACGGACGACCGGCGTCACCAGGGGCTACTCGCCGCCTGCCCGTCACAGGCACACACCACGCTCGTCCGGGGTCTCCTCCGACGATCCCGCTCCTGGCCCGGAAGATCGCGCTCGAACATGGATGTAGTGGCCTCATTCGCGGCCAAAGCCACTACATCATGGATCGATCACGATCTTGCGAGGCGAGGCGAAGGCGAGGCGAAGGCGAGGCGAAGGCGAGGCGAAGGCGAGGCGAAGGCGAGGCGAAGGCGAGGCGAAGGCGAGGCGAAGGCGAGGCGAAGGCGAGGCGAGGCGCGACTAAGCGGCGTCCCGCCGAGGCGGCGGTCCTGCCAGCGCGGCGGCACGTCGCGTGCCGACTGACGGCCGGGCGGGCACACTGTGCGCACGACGAGGAGGCACCCATGGAGCGCGCGGAGATGCTGGCGTACTGCCTGGACAAGCCGGGAGCGTGGCTCGACCAGCCGTGGGAGGGCGACGAGGTGGTGAAGGTGGGCAGCCGAATATTCGCGTTCCTCGGCAGCGACGGGGGCAAACCGACGGTCGGCATCAAGTGCGGGCCGACCCGGGAGGTGGCCGACGAGTGGCTGCACCGCCACCCCGGCGACGCCAGCGTGATGGCCTACATCGGCCGGTCCGGGTGGAACACGCTGCGCCTGGACGGCGGGATCGACGACGAGGAGCTGACCGAGGCGGTCGACTCGTCGTACGACATGGTGGTGGCCAAGCTCCCCAAGCGGGAGCGCCCGACGGCCTGAACCAGCCGCGGCGCCGACGGCCAGCGCCGACGCCGCGGCACAGCTCAGCGCGGGACGACCCGTTCGACGGCCCACTCCCGCCAACCGGCCAGCCGGTCCGCCGCGTCGGCGAGCTGGTCGGCGACCGGGCCGGGGCCGGTGGAACCGGGGGTGGTCCGGGCCGCGAGAGCCGAACGGACCGACAGCACGTCACGCACCGACGGGTCGAGGTGCCCGCTGATCGCGGCCAGATCGTCGTCGGAGACGTCGTTCAACTCGCACTCCCGAGCCGCGCAGAGCGCCACCAACTGGCCGGTGATCTCGTGCGCGTCGCGGAACGGCACGTTGCGTCGGACCAGCCAGTCGGCGACCTCGGTGGCCAGGGAGAAGCCGACCGGGGCGGCGGCGACGAGACGGTCCACCCGGACCGTCATCGTGGAGATCATTCCCGCGAGGGCAGGAAGCAGCAGCTCCAGGGTGTCGACCGCGTCGAAGGCCGGCTCCTTGTCCTCCTGCATGTCCCGGTCGTAGGTCATCGGCAGGCCCTTGAGCATGGTCAGCACGGTCATCAGACCGCCGACCAGCCGCCCGGACTTGCCCCGGGCCAGCTCGGCGATGTCCGCGTTCTTCTTCTGCGGCATGATCGACGAACCGGTGGCGAACGAGTCGTCCAGCTCCACCCAGCCGAACTCGTGCGAGGTCCAGAGCACCACCTCCTCGCCGAGCCGCGACAGGTGCACCCCGATCAGGGCGGTGGCGAAGAGGAACTCGGCCACGAAGTCCCGGTCGGCCACGGCATCCATCGAGTTGGCGAACGACGTACGGAAGCCCAGCTCCTTGGCCACCGCCACCGGGTCCAACGGGAGCCCGGAACCGGCCAGGGCACCCGCGCCCAGGGGGCTGATCGCCGCCCGGTGGTCCCAGTCGCGCAGCCGTTCCAGATCGCGCAGCAGCGGCTGCACGTGGGCGAGCAGCCAGTGCCCGAAGGTGACCGGCTGGGCGTGCTGGAGGTGGGTCATGCCCGGCGCCGCGGTGTCAATGTGCCGCTCGGCCTGCTCGACCAGCGCCTCGGCCAGCTCGACGAGCCGGCTGGCCACGCCCCGGGCGTGGTCGCGCAGGTAGAGCCGCAGGTCGGTGGCGACCTGATCGTTGCGGGACCGACCGGCGCGCAGCTTGCCACCGAGGCTGCCGAGGCGCTCCAGCAGGCCGCGCTCCAGCGCGGTGTGCACGTCCTCGTCGTCGATGGTGGGGCGGAACGACCCGGAGGCGCAGGCGGCCTCCAGGTCGTCCAGCGCGGCCAGCATCCGACCCAGCTCCTCCGGATCGAGCAGGCCGGCGCCGGCGAGGACCCGGGCGTGCGCCCGGGAACCGGCGATGTCGTACGGGGCCAGGCGCCAGTCGAACTGCACGCTCACCGACAGTCGGGCGAGCGCCTCGGCGGGGCCGCCCGCGAACCGGCCACCCCAGAGGCTCGTCCGGTTGGTGGCGGCGCTGTTCTCGGTCAGGCTCTTGTCGTCCACGTCGCCCATCATTGCTCTGCTTGCCTTTCGCCCGCGACTGCGGGGCTCACTCGCCGTGCCCGGTCACTCTTCACACTCCGCCGCGTCATGACGCGGCGCTCCCGTCGACGGTGTCCTCCCGGCGGGCCCAGCCGGCGAGCTTGTCGCCGAGTGCGGCCCCCCCGACAGCCTCACGGGCCACGACGAGGATGGTGTCGTCACCGGCGATGGTGCCGACGACCTCGGGTAGGCCCGCCCGGTCCAATGCGCTGGCCAGGTACTGGGCCGCGCCCGGCGGGGTCCGCAGCACGGCGATGTTGCCGCTGGAGTCGACCCCGTTGAGCAGTTCGCGCAGCAGCCGCACCAGCCGTGCCGGGGCGGCCTCGGCGTCGCGCAACGGTCGCTGGCCGTCCTCGGGGATCAGGTAGATGGCCGGACCGTCGCCGCCACGCACCTTGACCGCGCCCAACTCCTCCAGGTCCCGCGAGAGGGTGGCCTGGGTGACGCCCACGCCGTCGGCGGCGAGCAGGTCGGCCAGCTCGGTCTGCGACCGGATCGCCCGGTCACGGATCAGCTCCACGATCCGGGCGTGCCGGGCCGCGCGCGTCAGCGGCGCGGTCATCGTCGCCCACCGGTTGCGGCGTCGGCGGTCGCGGCGCCCGCCGTCGCGGGGTCGAGCAGGAACGTCAGCAGCGCCTTCTGGGCGTGCAGCCGGTTCTCCGCCTGGTCGAAGACCGCGCTCTGCGGGCCGTCGAGCACCTCGTCGGTGATCTCCTCGCCGCGGTGCGCGGGCAGGCAGTGCAGCACGATCGCGTCCGGCGCGGCCTGGCCGAGCAACTCCTTGTTGACCTGGTACGGCAGGAACGGAGTGACCCGGTCCAACCCGTCGGACTCCTGCCCCATCGACGTCCACGTGTCGGTGGCCAACACGTCGGCGTCGCGTACCGCCTGGGCCGGGTCGGTCAGCACCCGCACCGACCCGCCGGTCTCCGCCGCGATCTGCGCGGCCCGTTCCACCACCGCCGCAGCCGGCGCGAACCCGGCCGGGCCGGCGATCCGCACGTGCATGCCGGCCGTCGCCCCGGCCAGCAGGTACGACTGCGCCATGTTGTTCGCGCCGTCCCCCACGTACGCCAGGGTGCGGCCGGCCGTGCCACCGCACCGCTCCCGGACGGTGAGCAGGTCGGCCAGCAACTGGCACGGGTGGAAACCGTCGGTGAGCGCGTTGACCACCGGCACACTCGCGCCCGCCGCCACCTCGGCGATCCGCTCGTCACCGTGGGTCCGCAGCACGATCGCCGCGACGTAGCGGGACAGCACACGCCCCGCGTCCGCGAGGGACTCGCCACGGCCGAAGTGGGTGACCTGCGTATCCACCACGAGGGGGTGCCCGCCCAACTCGGCGATCCCAGCGTCGAACGAGATCCTGGTCCGCAGGCTCTGCTTGTCGAACAGCACCGCCACCGAACGGGGGCCCACCAGCGGCCGGTGGCCGAACCGGTCCGCCTTCATCCGGGCCGCCAGGTCGAGGACAGCGGACTGTTCGGCGGGCGTCAGGTCGTCGTCGCGCAGGAAGTGCCGGGTCATCGAGTCGTCCCCGTCGTGGTGGTCAGGGTGGATGGTGAGATCTCCGCGCCGGCCGCGGCCGGAGCGGTCGCGTCCAGCGCGGCGGGCAGCGCCGCGAGGAAGGTGTCCGCCTGGGTGGCGGTGAGGATCAGCGGCGGAGCCAGCCGAACCACACCCGGCTGCACCGGGTTGACCAGGAAGCCGGCTTCCCGCAGGGCCTCGGCCAGCACCGACGCCACCGGCGCGGTGAGCGCCACGCCGAGCAGCAGACCAGCACCGCGTACCCCGGCGACCAGCGGGTGGTCCAGCGCCTCGATGCCGCGACGCAGCCGCTCACCGACCCGCTTGACGTTGTCGAGCAGGCCCTCGTTGGCGATCGTCGCCACCACGGCGAGCGCCGCCGCGCAGCTGACCGGGTTGCCGCCGAACGTGGTGCCGTGCGAGCCGGGGGTGAGCAGATCCGCAGCGCGGCCGAAGGCCAGCGTCGCGCCGATGGGCAGCCCGCCACCCAGCCCCTTGGCAAGGGTGACCACGTCCGGCTCCACGCCCTCGGCCTGGTGCGCGAACCAGTGCCCGGTACGCCCGACGCCGGTCTGCACCTCGTCGAGGACCAGCAGCGCGCCGTGCCGTGCGGTGATCTGCCGGGCCGCGGCGAGATAACCGGCCGGCGGGACGAGCACACCGTTCTCACCCTGGATGGGTTCCAGGATCACCATCGCGGTGGCGTCGGAGACGGCCTCGTCGAGGGCGGCGACATCGCCGTAGTCGACGTGGGTCACGTCGCCGGGCAACGGCCGGAACGGGTCGGCCTTCGCCGGTTGGCCGGTCAACGCGAGAGCACCCATGGTGCGGCCGTGGAAGCCACCCCTGGTGGCGACCACGTGGGTGCGGCCGGTGCGCCGGGACAGCTTGAACGCCGCCTCGTTCGCCTCCGCGCCCGAGTTGGCGAAGAAGACCCGCCCGGGACGGCCGGCGAGCGCCAACAGCAGCTCGGCCAGGGCGACCGGCGGCTCGGCCACATAGAGGTTGGAGACGTGCCCGAGGGTCGCGACCTGCTTCGACACCGCCGCCACCACCGCCGGGTGGGCGTGACCGAGAGCGTTGACCGCGATGCCACCCACCAGGTCCAGGTACTCCCGGCCGGCGTCGTCGACCACGACCGCACCCGCGCCGGAGACCAACGCCAACGGCGGCGTGCCGTAGTTGTCCATCATGGACTGCTTCCACCGCTGCGCCAACGTGCTCATGTCGCGTCCGTCCCGTCTCCCGGCACCACCATCGTTCCGAACCCTTCCGAGGTGAACACCTCAAGCAACGTCGAATGCGCCACCCGACCGTCGACGACGTGCGCGGCGGGCACACCCCCACGCACCGCCCGCAGGCAGGCCTCCATCTTCGGCACCATCCCCGACTCCAGGCTGGGCAGCAGCTTGGCCAGGTCGTCCGCGACGATCTCGGAGACCAGACTGGTGGTGTCCGGCCAGTCGGCGTACAGACCGGCCACGTCGGTGAGCACCACGAGCTTGCGGGCCCGCAACGCGACGGCCAACGCCGCCGCGGCGGTGTCCGCGTTGAGGTTGTGCAGCACCCCCTCCACGTCCGGCGCCACCGTCGAGATCACCGGGATCCGACCGGCCTCGATCAGGTCGGTCACCGCGGACACGTCGACCGACTCGACGTCACCGACCTGACCCACGTCGACGGGCACCCCGTCCACGTACGCCGGACGGCGCACCGCGGTGAACAACCGGGCGTCCTCGCCGGAGAGGCCGACGGCGTACGGACCGTGCGAGTTGATCAGACCCACCAACTCCCGGCCCACCTGACCGACCAGCACCATCCGGACCACGTCCATCGCCTCGGCCGTGGTCACCCGCAGACCACCCCGGAACTCGCTGGCGATGCCGAGGCGACCCAGCATGGCGGAGATCTGCGGACCGCCGCCGTGCACCACCACCGGCTTCAGGCCGGCATACCGCAGGAAGACCATGTCGGCCGCGAACGCCTGCTGCAACTCCGGATCGATCATCGCGTTGCCGCCGTACTTCACCACGACCGTCGAGCCGGAGAAACGCGCCAGCCAGGGCAGCGCCTCGATCAACGTCTCCGCCTTGACCTGGGCGCGGGTGAGGTCCTTGCTGAGGCTCATGTTGAGTACGCCGAATTCTCGTGGACGTACGCGTGGGACAGGTCGTTGGTCCAGATCGTGGCGGCCGACGTACCCGCGTGCAGGTCGATCCGGATCGTCACGTCCCGACCGGTCAGGTCGACAGTCGAGCGGTCCTCGGCGGCGGCGCCGCCCCGGCACACCCACACCCCGTTGACCGCCACGTCCACCTCGTCCGGCTCGAACGCGGCAGCGGTGGTGCCGACGGCGGCGAGGATCCGACCCCAGTTGGGGTCGTTGCCGAACAGCGCCGTCTTGACCAGGTTGTTGCGGGCCACCGTACGGCCCACCTCGACCGCCTCGTCCTCGTCGGCCGCGCCGACCACGTCGATGGCGACCTGCTTGGTGGCGCCCTCGGCGTCGGCCACCAACTGCTGGGCCAGATCGTGGCAGGCCTCAGTGACGGCTGCGGCCAGCTCAGCCGGCGTCGGCTCGATACCGCTCGCACCGCTGGCCAGCAGCAGCACCGTGTCGTTCGTGGACATGCAGCCGTCGGAGTCGACCCGGTCGAAGGTGACCCGGGTGGCCGCGCGCAGCGCCTCGTCCAGCGTCGCCGGCCCGGCCACCGCGTCGGTGGTGAGCACGCAGAGCATGGTGGCCATCCCCGGCGCGAGCATCCCGGCGCCCTTGGCCATGCCGCCGACCGTCCAGCCGCTCCCCCGTGCCACAGTGGTCTTCGACCGGGTGTCCGTGGTCATGATCGCCTCAGCGGCGGCCAGGCCACCGTCGCGGGACAGCCCGCGGATCGCCGAACTGACGCCCGGCAGCAGCTTCGGCATCGGCAGCCGCTCACCGATCAGGCCCGTCGAGCAGACCGCGACCTCACCGGCGCCGAGGATCAACCGTGGGCTCACCGAGGTCAGCGCGGCGGCAGTGTGCTCGGCGGTGGCGTGGGTGTCCTGGAAGCCGGCCGGGCCGGTGCAGGCGTTGGCGCCACCGGAGTTGAGCACCACCGCGCGGACCACACCGCCCTGCACGACCTGCTGGCTCCAGAGCACCGGCGCGGCCTTCACCCGGTTGGTGGTGAAGACACCGGCCACGCCGGCGTCCGGGCCGTCGTTGACCACCAGGGCGACGTCCGCGCCGCCGCTGGACTTGAGGCCGGCGGCCACACCGGCCGCCCGGAACCCCCGGGGGGTGGTGACGCTCAAGGGGTGACTCCCCACATCGACAGGCCCGTCGTCTCCGGCAGACCGAGCATGAGATTGGCGTTCTGTACGGCCTGACCGGCAGCGCCCTTGCCCAGGTTGTCCAACGCGCTGAGCACGATCAGACGACCCGAGTCGACGTCGACGGTGGCCTGGAGGTGACACGAGTTGGAGCCCAGGGTGGCGGCGGTGTGCGGCCAGCGGCCCTCCGGCAGCACGTGCACGAACGGCGCGTCGGCGTACGCCCGCGCCAGCACCTCCTGCGGGTCGACACCGCGCGCCGGCACCGCGCTGACGGTGGCCAGGATGCCGCGCGGCATCGGCGCCAGGACCGGGGTGAACGACAGGCCGGTCGCACCGGTGGCCTGCTTGATCTCCGGGACGTGCTGGTGGGTGCCCACCCGGTACGGCGACAGGTCGCCCATCACCTCGCTGGCCAGCAGGTGCGGCTTGGCCGCCTTGCCGGCGCCGGAGGTGCCGGATGCGGCGACCACCACCACGTCGGCAGGGCTGGCCGCGCCGTCGGCGATCAGCGGCGCGAGCGCCAGGGTGATCGCGGCGGCGTAGCAGCCGGTGTTCGCCACCCGGGTGGAGCCGGCGATCAGCTCCCGCTGACCGGGGAGCTCGGGCAGGCCGTAGGTCCACTGCCCGGCGTGCGTGCCACCGTAGTACTGCGCCCAGGCGTACGGGTCGGCGAGCCGGTGGTCGGCGCCCAGGTCGACGATGCGCACCTCGGCCGGCAACTGGGCCGCGAGGGCCGCCGACTCGCCGTGCGGCAGGGCCAGGAAGACCAGGTCCGCGTCGCCCAGGGTGCTCGGATCGGTCGTGCCGAGCACCAGGTCGAGCCCGGTGAGCTGCGGGTGCACCACGTCGACGCGGTGCCCGGCCTGGCTGTGCGCGGTAGCGGCGACCAGGTCGAACTCCGGGTGCCCGGCGATCAGGCGCAGCAGCTCGCCCCCGGCGTACCCGCTCGCTCCGGCGACCGCGACTCGAATCCCCATACTCACCTCCGCATGACTATGCAGCGAAGGCTAACAAGGGCACCCACCCCCATGCAAGTTAATACACTCCACTGCATGATGATGTGGAACCCGCCCCACGCCCCGCGATCTTGCACTTACTGCGCTCGCACAGCCGACCAAAAGGGCGAATCGGCAACACAAACTGCAAGATCGCGGGGGCGGGGTGGCGGGGGTGGGGGGTGGGGGTGGGGGGTG